>JALYYI010000264.1 GCA_030946705.1 Actinomycetota bacterium
GGCGACGACGACGATGCCCCCACCCGCTTTCGGGCGCCCGAAGCGTGCTCCCGGGGGCAATCGCCGTCGTCGCCTTCCTTGTTGGAATACCCGAAGCCGCTCCCGGGCCCCTTCACAACGACCACAACGACGGCGGTTTGGCCGTTATTGCGCTGTCGCTGCCACAACTGCCCACCTTTTGGCCGCCCGGGGTCCACTAATGCGGCGTGTTGCAGGTTCTGCCGGCGTGTCGTTTTGAAAGGTGAGCAGTTCTCAACCGGGTGATCGACCAAGGCCGCTTGCAGCCGCGTGGAGATCCGGCTCCGTCCCGGCGATTAGGCTTATAGGTACGTCGAAAGAGGTTTTGAGATGTTTGAGTCCATACAGGGACTTCTGGATGAGCATGCCGAACTCCAGCTGCGGCTCAGTGATCCTGCCGTGCATTCTGACCAGGGGCTCGCACGGAAGCTGGGACGTCGGTACGCCGAGCTGGCCCGGATCGTGGAGGGCTACCACCAGGTGGAGTCCCTGTCCGATGATCTGGCCGCGGCGAAGGAAATGGCCGATGAGGACCCGGAGTTCGCGGCCGAGGTCCCGCAGCTGGCCGCCCAGCTCGCAATGGCGCAGGAGACCCTGCGACGGCTGCTCATTCCGAGGGACCCGGACGATTCCCGCGACGTAATCCTTGAGGTCAAGGCGGGGGAGGGCGGCGACGAGGCGGCACTCTTTGCCGCGGACCTGGTCCGGATGTACACCCGCTACGCGGAAAACCGCGGGTGGAAAACCGAGGTCATCTCCGCCACCGAATCCGACCTGGGCGGTTACAAGGACATCTCCATAGCCGTGAAGGGCCGCTCGAACGATCCGGCCGAGGGCGTCTTCGCCCGGCTGAAGTTCGAGGGCGGCGTGCACCGCGTGCAGCGGGTTCCCGCGACCGAGTCGCAGGGCCGGATCCACACCTCCGCCGCAGGAGTGCTGGTGCTGCCCGAAGTGGACGAGCCCGAAGAGGTGGAGATCAACCAGAACGACCTGAAGATCGATGTCTACCGCTCCTCGGGCCCGGGCGGCCAATCCGTGAACACCACGGACTCCGCGGTGCGCATCACCCACCTTCCCACCGGCATTGTCGTGGCCATGCAGAACGAGAAGTCGCAGCTGCAGAACAAGGAAGCCGGCATGCGGGTGCTTCGCGCCCGGATCCTGGCACACCAGCAGGCGATCATCGACGCCGAGAACTCGGCCACGCGCAAGTCGCAGATACGCACGATGGACCGCTCCGAGCGGATCCGCACCTACAACTACCCGGAGAACCGGATCGCCGACCACCGCACCGGTTACAAGGCCTACAACCTGGACACCGTGATGAACGGTGACCTGGAGCCTGTTGTGCAGTCCGCCATCGAGATGGACGAGCAGGCGCGCCTGGACGCCATCGGCGAGTAGCGGTATGGCGGCTGGAATGCGCATGGAGGACTCGGTGTCCCTCCGGTGACCGGACGTACGCTGGCCCAGGCGGTCGCCGAGGCTACGCAGACCCTCGCGGCTGCGGGCGTGCCCTCGCCGCGCGTGGATGCCGAGCTGCTGGCCGAGCATCTGATCGGTGGTGGGTTGGGCAGGCTGCGGGCGCTGATGCTGGGGGACACTCCGGAGCCGGATGGCTATGCCGGCCTGGTCGAGGAGCGGGCGCAACGGATTCCGCTCCAACACATCACCGGAAAGGCGCACTTCCGCTATCTGGAACTGGCTGTCGGGCCGGGCGTTTTCATACCCAGGCCGGAGACGGAGTCCGTGGTGCAGCTGGCCATTGACCGCCTTGTTCCGCGGCGCACGCCGAAGCCGCCCATCGTCGTCGACCTCGGAACGGGTTCCGGCGCGATTGCCGGCTCGATCGCCCAGGAGGTCCCCGGTGCGCGCGTCTATGCGGTGGAGCTCAGCCCGCTGGCTCATGCCTGGGCGGAGCAGAACCTCAGGCCGCTGGGGGTCACGCTGCTGTGCGGGGACCTCCGGACCGCCTTTGAGGAGCTGGACGGGATGTGCGATGTCGTGGTGTCCAATCCGCCGTATATCCCGGCGCGCGCGGTGCCGAACGAGCCGGAGGTAGCGGATCACGATCCGCGGATCGCCCTCTACGGCGGCGGCGAGGACGGCCTGGAACTGCCGACGGCGGCCGAACGGAGTGCGGCAAGGCTCCTGAAACCGGGGGGCTACTTTGTGATGGAACACGCCGAGGTGCAGGCCGCACGGATTGCGGCCCTGCTGGCGGCCTCCGGCTGCTGGACGGGTGTCAGGACCCACGCGGACCTCAACGGCAAGGATCGCGCGACCAGCGCCGTTCGCGGGCCCGGCAGCGAGTGGGGAGCTCCTGATGAGGATGCACGGTAAGGCTGGCCGAAAATGAGCCCGGTGAGGCTGGCCGAAAATGTGCGCCGTGAGGCTGGCCGAAAATGTGCGCCGTGAGGCTGGCCGAAAATTTGCGCCGTGAGGCTGGCGGAAAATGAGCGCCGTGAGGCTGGCGGAAAATGAGCGCCGCGGAAAATGAAAGAATGGGCACGTGAGCACCACTTCCTATAACTGCACGGCCGATGACCAGCGGGCCGAGGGCCTGGCCCACGCCCAGCGCGCCATCGCCCAAAAGCAGGTCATCGTCATGCCCACCGACACCGTATACGGGATCGCCGCGGATGCGTTCTCGCCCCAGGCCGTCGCCACCCTGCTGGCCGCCAAGGGCCGCGGCCGCTCGATGCCGCCGCCGGTGCTGATCCAGCGCCTGCAGACCATGGACGGCCTGGCCGCCGATGTCAGCGAGGATGCCCGGAAGCTCGCGGGTGTGTTCTGGCCCGGCGGACTGACCCTGATCTTCCACTCGCAGCCCACCCTGACCTGGGATCTGGGCGATACCCAGGGCACGGTGGCCCTGCGGATGCCGGACGACCGGCTGGCCCTGGACCTGCTGACGATCACCGGGCCGCTGGCGGTTTCCTCCGCTAACCGGACCGGGCAGCCCGCCGCGCAGACGGCCTCAGACGCCCGCGCGCAACTGGGTGAGGCCGTTGAGGTGTATCTCGAGGCCGGTTTCCGCCCGCGCGCCGGTACGGATGCCTCGCCCTCCACCATCGTGGACGCCACGGGAGAGGTCCTGCGCATTGTCCGCCAGGGGGCCATCAGCCTGGAAAGGCTCCGCGAGGTTGTGCCGACCATCCTGGATCTGGGCGAAGAGCCGCCTGCCGAGGCCGATCCAACCGCGCCCGAGGCCGATCCAACCGCGCCCGAGGAGCCGACCGCTGCGGCCTCGCGGGAACCGGGGCTTGCCCATGACTAAGGCCAGCCCGGCCCGCGTCGTTGCCGTCCTGGTCAGCTACAACCGGCGCGATCTGCTGGAAAAGGCCCTGGACTCGCTGTGCCGCGCCTCGCGGCTGCCCGACGCGCTGGTGGTGGTGGACAACGCGTCGACCGACGGTGCCCGGGAATACCTCGAGGACCTGTCCCTGCCGCTGCCCTTCGACCTGGTGAAGCTGGAGAGGAACACCGGCGGCGCCGGCGGTTTTGCCGTAGGCATGGCGCAGGCGCTGGCCTACCATCAGCCGGACATTGTCTGGATCATGGATGACGACACGGAGCCGCAGCCGCAGACGCTGGAGGCGGCCGTCGAGGTCTGGGAATCGTTCCCTGCCTGGGACCGGCCCGCCTTCGTGGCCAGCCAGGTGCTGTGGAGCGACGGCCGGAACCATCCGATGAACACCATGCGGGCGCGGTTCGGCGGCAGCGCGGCGGACGTGCGGCGGGCCGGGCAGGTCAACGCCCGGCCGATCCGCTCCGCATCGTTCGTCTCGCTCTTCATCGACGCCGATGCGCTGCGCGACGTTGGGCTGCCCGTCGTCGACTATTTCCTCTGGAATGACGATTTCGAATTCACGGGCCGCCTTGCCAAGCACCGGCTGGCGCTGCTCAGCGAGGGTTCGAAGGTGCTCCACCACACCAAGGTTTTCGATTCGAATACCGTGGACATCGGCGAGCGGTTCTACTTTGAAGTCCGCAACAAGCTGTGGTGCTACTTCCGCTCCGACGCCTTCAAATGGTGGGAGCGGTGCCTCTATGGGTACTCCACGGTGCGCCGCTGGGTCCGGATGGTGCGCAACAGCGGACGACGGCGGGTAGTCCTGGCCGCGGGCTGGCGCGGCATGGTTGCCGGGCTGGTCCACGGACCGAGGAGCAACGCGTTGGCGCTTGTTGGTCTCTACGCGCTGCCGGAACTTGGCGCCGGCGGCGCTGCGCCGGCGGCCGGGGGGGAGTCCTCGCCGGGCGAACAGTTCTCGGTGCTTCTGCCCGTTTACGCCGGGGATGACGCGGCGAAATTCCGGCGTTCCATTCAATCCGTCACCGGAGACCAGGACCGCCAGCCGGCGCAGCTGGTCATCGTCCGGGACGGCCCCGTTCCGCCCGAGCTGGAGGCTGTGCTCGCAGAGGCCGAGGCCATGGACTCCGTTGACGTGGCCCTGGTGCTGCTGAAGCAGTCCGTCGGGCTGGCCGCGGCCCTGGACCAGGGCCTGGCTCGTTGCCGGTTCGATGTCGTGGCCCGGATGGACGCCGATGATGTCGCTTCGCCCGGCCGGTTCAGCCGGCAGCTGCCGATCATCGAATCCGGTGCCGACATCGTCGGCTCCGCTATCGAGGAGATCGGCGAGGACGAAGGCCAGGTGCTGGCAACGCGCCGCGTTCCGTTGTCCCACCGCGAGATCAGGGCCGGAGCAGATTTCCGCAGTCCGTTCAACCACCCGAGCGTGGTGTACCGCAAAAGCCTGGTGCAGGCGGCGGGCGGTTACGGCGATCTGACCCATATGGAGGATTACTGGCTCTGGGTCCGGATGATCCATGCCGGCGCCCATACCGTCAATGTCCCGGAACCGCTGCTGAAATACCGGGTCAGCACCGGGTCCTACGACCGCCGCGGCGGTTCGCATATGTTGCGCGCGGAGCTGACGCTGCAGCGGCGGATGCTGGGCGCGGGGTATATCAATGCAGCGCAGTTCGTGCGCAACGTCGCGGTCCGCGGGGTCTACCGGCTGATCCCGACCCGGGTGCGTAGACTGGGCTACCGCCGCGCGTTCACTGATTCAGCTGTTCACTGAGCCAGGGTTCTTTGAATCAGCCCAGTCACCTACCGGAAGATACCGCCTAAGACATGTCCATCTATGTCATCGTCGCACTCCTTGCTGCAGTCGTGGCCTACCTGACCACGCCTGTCGTGCGGATCATTGCGGTGCGGAACGGTATCTACTCGCCGTTGCGCGACCGGGATGTGCACACCGTGATGATGCCGCGGCTGGGCGGCGTAGGCATGTTCATCGGCCTGGTCGTGGCGCTGCTTGTCGCCTCGCAGACCTTCTGGATCAGGGCCATCTTCCGGGACACCAACGCACCCTGGGGGATTCTTGCCGGGGCCGCGGTCATCATGGTCGTTGGGGTCATCGACGACATCATCGACCTGAACAGCTTGGTCAAACTTGGCGGGCAGATCCTGGCCGGGCTGGTGGTGGCTCTGTGGGGCCCGCGTCTGACGGTCCTGCCGTTCGGGCCGATCCACATCAGCAGCGTGTTCCTGCAGATTGTGCTGACGGTCTTTGTCATTGTGCTGACCATGAACGCGATCAATTTCGTCGATGGGCTCGACGGGCTGGCGGCCGGTGTAGCGGCCATTGGCGGGGTGGCGTTCTTCGTGACCGCCTACTGGGTCCACCGGAACGCGCTGCTCCCGAACTATTCCGATCTGGCCACGCTGCTGATGGCCATCATGGTGGGCATCTGCATCGGGTTCCTTCCGCACAACTTCTATCCGGCCAAGATTTTCATGGGGGACTCGGGGGCCATGCTGCTGGGCCTGATCCTGGCCTCGGGGTCCATCGTGGCTACGGGCCAGATCACCTCCGGTCTGTATGATCTGGCCAGCGGGCTCCCGACGTTCATACCCATCATCCTTCCCCTCGCGGTGATCTCGCTGCCGCTGGTGGACCTCAGCCTGGCGGTGGTCCGCCGGACGGCTGCCGGACGCTCTCCCTTCTCCGCCGACCGCGGCCATGTGCACCACAAACTGCTGGACTTTGGCTATTCGCAGCGCCAGGCGGTGGTGGTGATGTACATCTGGACGGCGTTCCTGGCCTTCGGCGGCGTGGCCTACGCCTTTATCCCTTGGTTGCCGGTGACGATCTTCAACATCGTTGTCCTGCCAGCCGTTGGTTTCCTGACCACTCACCCGTGGGTCCGTGACACAGTGACGACCTCGGGCAGGTCCGGTGCTGCGGAGGACGTGTCGGCGCATACCGGGCCATTGCCGATACTTCCGTCCCCGCCTCCCCGGCTGCGACAGGAACTGGCCCGGCAGGACCGGGACGGGCAGGCCAAGGACGACCTGGGCCGGGACGAACAGGGAAGCGTGCTGCCGGCGGATCCGGCGGTCCAGCCCTCGCCGTGGATCCGCCGGCTGCACCGCAGCTTCGCCACCGTCGTCTGTGTCACGGTTGTTTTCTGCTTCATCGCGTTGAACGATTCCGGCGTCATTGGAATCTACAGCGTCATGACCGCCAGCGCGACGATTATCGTGACTTTCGGGCTCAGCCTCCTGGTGCTCCATTTTGCGGCCCCCGCGTCCCTGGCGATGTCAAGGGGCACCCTGATTGCGGCGCTGCTGATGAAGGTTATCGCCCTGGCCAGCGCACTCATCTGGCTCCGGACGCCATCATGGGTCGCGCCCGATTGGTACTGGTGGGGGATGGGCTTGGCGGCCGTGGCCTGGCTGGCGGCGGAAATCCTGGTCTTCATCCGCCAGCGCCGTGCTGCCGCAAAATGGGCGGAGGGCCTGGCGGCGGCGTAGACAGCGTTCTCGGGACGGCGGGCCCGCAGTTCTATCTCGTGTAGAATTTGACCTGCGCCTGATTAACGACCTGCACCTGATACACAGACCAAAGCCTCCTCCAGATTGGGTTCCCATGAATGACTTCAAAGCCACCGGCGGCCGCAGGCCCCCGGAGCGCGTTGGCGTCTCCGGGCCCACATCGTCCCCCTGGCTGCGGATCCTGGGCTACTGCTCGGCTTCGGCCGGCATCGTCGTGGTCATTCTGTGCGCCGTCGCGGCGTTAGTCGTCGGGGGAGCGGCCGCGCTCAGCGCAGCCTTCGGAGCCGCCGTCGTCGTCCTGTTCTTTGCCCTCAGCCTGCTGGTGGGTCATTACGTGGGCCGGAAGAATCCTTCCGGTGCCATCGGGGTGTTCCTGGTGACCTACCTCGTCAAAGTGGTTGGTTTTGCCGTGGTGCTGTATTTCATCGGCACCCCGAGCTGGCTGGACGGCACGTGGTTCTTCATTACCGCTGTCGCCACCGTGCTGGTCTGGCAGGCCACGGAGGTTTTTGCGTTCGCGCGGTTGCGCTTCCAGCTGTTCAATGATCCGGCGCCCAAGGACGGGTCCGGTCATGCCTGAAAAGCACGACGACGACCAGGAGAAGATCTCGGTCGCCCACTCCGGTACCAGCAACCCGGAAAGCCACGGCGGATACAACGCCGGAATGGCCATCTTCAGCTACATTATTGGCGGAATCCTTGTCTGGAGTTTGATAGGCTGGGGACTGGACATTTTGCTCGGAACCCACTGGATTGTCCTGGCTGGCATCTCAGTAGGGCTGGCCGGCGGGTTCTATCTATCCTTCGCCCGACGCCTCACTCGTTCCCGTAACAATGGCGTTGCAGGGCCGCAACCGGCGGATGGCGAAGCGGATTCTGAGCAGCACTGATGCCAAAATTTTTCAATATCGTTGGGGGCAACGGTGCGTTCAATTGCCCAGTTCCCCAGACTATGCCCAAAGACGGACACTGTAGAGAGGAAACGCGTTGATCGCGCTTACACTCCCCGCCCAAGATGGGGGAAGTTTTACCCCGCCGAGCGTTGACAGCCACCTGCCCGCGCTCTTCAGCATCGGTAGCTTTGAGTTCACCAAGCAGATGCTGCTGGTCCTCCTCTCCGTGGTCCTGATCAGCTGGTTCTTTGTCGCCGCCGCGCGCCGGGGAAAGCTGGTTCCGGGAAAGCTGCAGTTTGCCGGAGAAATAGCCTATAACTTTGTCCGCAACTCCGTCGCCAAGGACGTGATCGGCGGCAAGGACTTCATGACCTATGTCCCGCTGCTGTTCGCGCTGTTCTTCTTCATCCTGGTGAACAACATCTACGGCGCCATCCCGATCATCCAGCTGCCCAGCTTCTCGCATGTCGGCGGCGCCTACCTGCTCGCGGCCCTGGTCTATGTGACCTGGATCGGCGTGGGCATCAAGAAGAACGGCCTGAAGTTCTTCAAGCTGGCCGTTGTGCCCTCCGGTGTGCCGTGGTACATCCTGCCGCTGGTGGTGCCGATCGAAATCATCTCCAACTTTGTGGTCCGCCCGATGACGCACAGCCTGCGTCTCTTTGCCACCATGCTGGCCGGACACCTGATTGTGCTGATCGCCGGCTCCGGGATTGAATTCCTGCTGGCGCAGGAAAGCATTCTGATCAAGGGAACGTCGGTCCTGGTGCTCGCCGGTTCCGTGGCCATGTACATGCTCGAGGCGCTGATCATGGTGCTGCAGGCCTATGTCTTCGTCCTGCTGACCGCCATATACATCGAGGGCGCTGTCCACGCGGACAGCCACTAAATAACTAGCATTCCCCCCGGGGGATATTACGAACCAAACAACCTGCCTTCGGGCATCTTGAAAGGAACTTTCATGAACGGCACAATCAACGGCTCAATCAACCTCATCGGCTACGGCCTCTCCGCGATTGGTGGAGCCATTGGTGTGGGTCTGGTCTTTGCTGCATACATCAACGGTGTGGCCCGCCAGCCGGAAGCCCAGCGCGTACTGCAGCCCATCGCCTTCCTTGGCCTGGCGCTGACCGAAGCGCTTGCCATCCTCGGCCTGGTCTTTGCGTTCGTTCTCAAGTAAAGAGACCACGCTAACCGATACGAGTAGATAGGACGGGTGGAATATGAAGAATCTCATGATTTTCGCCGCCGCTGAAGGGGACGCATCCAGCCCGCTGGCACCCAACTGGTGGGAAGTGCTGGTTGTAGGTGTGGGTTTTGCGATCCTCATGTACATCGTGGTCAAGTACGTTGTCCCGATGTTCGAGAAGACGTATGCCGAGCGCACCGAAGCCATCGAAGGCGGCATTGCCAGGGCCGAGAAGGCCCAGGCTGAGGCGTCTGCTGCCCTCGAAGAGTACAAGCAGCAGCTGACCGACGCCCGTGCCGAGGCCAACCGCATCCGCGAGGAAGCCCGTGCGGAAGGTGCCCAGATCCTGGCGGACCTGAAGGAAAAGGCCGCCTCGGAGTCCGCCCGGATCACCGAGCAGGCGCACACGGCCATTGCCGCCGAGCGCCAGGCTGCCGTCGTTTCGCTGCGCGCGGAGGTCGGAACGCTGGCGACCACGCTGGCCGGCCGGATCGTTGGCGAAGCCCTGAACGACGACGAGCGTTCCGCCCGCGTTGTTGACCGCTTCCTGGCAGATCTGGAAAACCAGGGCCTGGATAACCAGAGCGTGGGTGCGGCCCAGTAATGGCAGGCGTATCGGGCGAATCGCTCAGCACAGCATTGGCGGAGCTGCAGGCACGGCTTCCCGGCGCATCGCTGGCGTTGGCGCAGGAACTTTTCGGCATCCTTGGGACGGTGGACAGCTCGGCCGGTTTGCGCCGGGCGCTGACTGATCCTTCCCGCAGTGCCGCTGAGAAGTCGACACTGGTGTCGGCGTTGGTCCGCGGCAAGGTCTCCGCCGAGGCGGAAATCATTGTCGGCCAGCTCGCGTCGTCACGCTGGAGTGCGGCACGTGACCTTGGCGATGCTCTCGAGACGCTGGCCGCCACGGTGGCCATTGCGGTTGCTGAAAACCGGGCGGCTGCCGACGCTTCCGGCATCACCGGTCTGGAGCAGTTGGAGAACGATCTGTTCGACTTCAACCGCACGGTTGAAGCGAGCCATGATGTGCAGGGCGCGCTGGCGGAACCGCAGGCGGCGGGGGCGGCTAAAACCGCTTTGGCGCTGAGGCTGGTCCCGTCCGCCGGCGAGGAAGCGAGGCTGCTGATCAGCCAATCCGTCCTCAACCCTCGCGGCGTCAAGCCGACGAAGCTGGTGGAGCGTTTCGCCACTTTGGCCGCGCAACGCCAGCAGCGCTGGATCGCCACGGTGACCGTGAGCCGTCCGCTGACGCAGCAGCAGCAGAAACGCCTGCAGACCGGGCTGGACTCGCTGTATGGTCGCGAGCTGAAGGTCAACATGAGCGTCGATCCGGCGCTGATCGGTGGAGTCCGGGTCCGGGTAGGGGATGAAGTCGTGGATGCTTCGGTAATCACCCGCCTGGGCGAGCTTCGCCGCCAGCTGGCAGGCTAGCGGACAAGCCCGGTTAGAGACTAAGCAACAAGACTGAACCAGACCGTCGCTCAGCAGAGCCGAACCGGTCAGAAACCAGGTCATCGGAACAACGGTGATCACGAAATAGGAGAGCAGGGACTGCAGATGGCCGAATTGACCATCAACGCCGACGACGTCCGTAGTGCGTTGAACGAGTTCGCGGCGTCCTACGAGCCTGGCAACGCCGAGCGCGTTGAAGTCGGCCGAGTAACCTCGGCCGGCGACGGCATCGCCCGTGTGGAGGGTCTTCCCTCCGTCATGGCCAACGAGCTGCTTCGCTTCGAGGACGGCACGCTGGGCCTGGCCCAGAACCTGGACGTACGTGAGATCGGCGTCATCGTCCTCGGTGACTTCACCGGGATCGAAGAGGGCCAGGAGGTCCACCGCACCGGTGAGGTTCTGTCCGTGCCCGTCGGGGATGCGTTCCTGGGCCGCGTCGTTGACCCGCTGGGCGTACCCATCGACGACCTGGGCGAAATCAAGTCCGAGACCCGACGTGCCCTGGAGCTGCAGGCCCCCGGCGTGACCGCCCGCAAGTCGGTGCACGAGCCGATGCAGACCGGGCTGAAGGCCATTGACGCCATGATTCCGATCGGCCGCGGCCAGCGCCAGCTCATCATCGGCGACCGCCAGACGGGTAAGTCGGCCATTGCCATTGACACGATCATCAACCAGAAGGCCAACTGGGCTTCGGGCGATGTGAAGAAGCAGGTCCGCTGCATCTACGTCGCCATCGGCCAGAAGGCCTCCACGATTGCCGCCGTCCGTCAGACCCTGGAGGACAACGACGCGCTGGAGTACACCACGATCGTCGCCTCGCCGGCCTCCGATCCGGCCGGCTTCAAGTATCTGGCCCCGTACGCGGGTTCGGCGATCGGCCAGCACTGGATGTACGGCGGCAAGCACGTCCTCATCGTTTTCGATGACCTCTCCAAGCAGGCCGAGGCCTACCGCGCCGTGTCCCTGCTGCTGCGGCGTCCGCCGGGCCGTGAAGCCTACCCGGGGGACGTCTTCTACCTGCACTCCCGCCTGCTGGAGCGTTGCGCCAAGCTCTCCGACGAGTTCGGTGCAGGTTCCATGACGGGCCTGCCGCTGATCGAGACGAAGGCGAACGACGTGTCCGCCTATATCCCGACCAACGTCATTTCCATCACCGATGGCCAGATCTTCCTGCAGTCGGACCTCTTCAACGCCAACCAGCGTCCCGCCGTCGACGTGGGTGTCTCCGTTTCCCGCGTCGGTGGTGCCGCCCAGGTGAAATCCATGAAGAAGGTCTCCGGCACCTTGAAGCTGGACCTCGCCCAGTACCGCGATATGCAGGCCTTCGCGATGTTCGCCTCCGACCTGGACGCGGCATCCCGCCAGCAGCTGACCCGCGGCGCGCGCCTGATGGAACTGCTCAAGCAGGGCCAGTACTCACCGTTCCCGATCGAGGACCAGGTTGTTTCCATCTGGGCCGGCACGAACGGCTACCTGGACAACGTTCCGGTGGAGGACGTCGGCCGGTTCGAGGCCGAGTTCCTGGAGCACCTGCGCCACAGCTCGACCGTGCTGACCACACTGGCGCAGACCAACGTGCTCAGCGATGACACCGTCGAGGCGCTGAAGACCTCGATCGTGGAATTCACGAAGGGCTTTTTCGGCGAGGGCGATGACCGTATGGTCGCCGCCGGCCGCGAAGAGCACGATGCGCTGGCCGACTCCGAGGTCGACCAGGAAAAGATCGTCAAGCAGAAGCGCTAGTTCCGATGGTTGAGCCTGCCGGAGTCCGCACAGGGCTCCGACAGGCTCAATGACCGGGATCCTAGGAAAGGAAGAGTATGGGAGCCCAGATCCGGGTCTACCGCCAGAAGATTGCCTCGACCACGTCGATGCGCAAGATCTTCAAGGCGATGGAACTGATCGCTACCTCGCGCATCGGTAAGGCGCGGGCGCGCGTGGCAGCATCGCTGCCGTACGCCAATGCCATTACCCGCGCGGTTTCTGCCGTGGCGTCGCAGACGGAAATCGACCACCCGCTCACGACCGAGCCGGGGCAGATCCGGCGCGCCGCCGTCGTCATCGTGACCTCGGACCGCGGCCTGGCAGGGTCGTACTCCGCCAGCGTCCTGAAGCAGGCCGAGGCACTGACCGAACTGCTGCACGAAGAGGGCAAGGACGTCAAGTATTTCCTGGTCGGCCGCAAGGCGCAGGCGTACTTCGATTTCCGCGGCCGCAGCTATGCGCGGGTCTGGACCGGCGGCACCGACGCCCCCGAGTTCCGCACCGCACAGGAGATCGGCGCCGTCGTCCTTGAAGAGTTCGCGACGGACTACGAGAAGGGCGGCGTGGATGAGATCCACGTCGTGTCCACCCGTTTCCAGTCGATGGTGGTCCAGGTGCCGACGGTGGTCCGTCTGCTGCCGCTGGAGGTAGTCGAAGAGCAGGCCGCCTCCGCCGAGGACCTGCTCCCGCTGTACGAATTCGAGCCGGAAACGGAACAGGTGCTCAACGCCCTGCTGCCGCGTTACATCGAATCCCGTATCTTCGCGGCCCTGCTGCAGGCCGCTGCCAGCGAGCTCGCCGCACGCCAGCGGGCGATGAAGTCCGCCGGCGACAATGCCACGGACCTGATCAAGAAGTACACCCGGCTGCGCAATACGGCGCGCCAGGCCGAAATCACCCAGGAGCTGTCCGAGATTGTTGCCGGTGCCGACGCCCTGAACGCGTCCTGACCGACCTCGGACAAGCACGAGTTCCGAACCAGCTAGACTTAACCCCACGCCATCTACTGATTGAAGCGAGAGAGATGACTGCCACCACCACCGAGCAGGTAGCCGCCGCCAAGGCCGGTGCCAACGGGCGAATTGCCCGCGTTATTGGCCCCGTTGTCGACGTCGAGTTCCCCGCTGACGCTATTCCGGGTATCTACAATGCCCTCACCACCGAGATCACCCTCGCCGGTGAGACCCGGACGATCACCTTCGAGACGGCCCTGCACCTGGGTGACAACCTGGTCCGGGCGATCGCCCTGCAGGCAACCGACGGCCTGGTCCGCGGCACCACAGTGGTGGACACCGGCGGTCCCATCTCCGTTCCGGTCGGCGACGTCGTCAAGGGCCACATCTTCAACGTCCTCGGCAAGCCGCTGGACGTTGAAGAGTCGGAGCTGAACATCACCGAGCGCTGGCCCATCCACCGCAAGGCCCCCGCCTTTGCCAGCCTCGAGGGTTCCACCGAGATGCTGGAGACCGGCATCAAGGTGATCGACCTGCTGACCCCCTACATCAAGGGCGGAAAGATCGGCCTGTTCGGCGGCGCCGGCGTCGGCAAGACCGTGCTGATCCAGGAAATGATCACCCGTGTGGCCCGCAACTTCGGTGGAACCTCCGTATTCGCCGGTGTTGGCGAGCGTACCCGTGAAGGTAACGACCTCTGGGTGGAAATGGCGGAGGCCGACGTCCTGAAGGACACCGCCCTTGTCTTCGGCCAGATGGATGAGCCGCCGGGAACGCGCCTGCGCGTGGCCCTGTCCGCGCTGACCATGGCGGAATACTTCCGCGATGTGCAGAACCAGGACGTGCTGCTCTTCATCGACAACATCTTCCGCTTCACGCAGGCCGGGTCCGAGGTTTCCACGCTGCTGGGCCGGATGCCCTCGGCGGTGGGCTACCAGCCGAACCTGGCCGACGAGATGGGTCTGCTGCAGGAGCGCATCACCTCCACCAAGGGGCACTCCATCACGTCCATGCAGGCCATCTATGTCCCGGCCGATGACTATACGGACCCGGCCCCGGCCACCACGTTCGCCCACCTGGACGCGACCACGGAACTTTCCCGTGAAATCGCATCCCGGGGTCTGTACCCGGCCGTGGATCCGCTGACCTCCACCTCGCGCATCCTGGACCCGCAGTACATCGGCAAGGACCACTACAACACCGCCGTACGGGTGAAGCAGATCCTGCAGAAGAACAAGGAACTCCAGGACATCATCGCCATCCTCGGTGTCGATGAGCTATCCGAAGAGGACAAGATCGTCGTGGCCCGCGCCCGCCGGATCCAGCAGTTCCTCTCGCAGAACACCTACACCGCCAAGCAGTTCACCGGCGTCGATGGTTCCACGGTGTCCATCAAGGAAACCATCGAAGGCTTCACCGCGATCTGCGACGGCGACGTTGACCACATCGCAGAGCAGGCGTTCTTCAACATCGGCAGCATGGACGACGTCGAGCGCCAGTGGGCCAAGATCCAAGAGTCAACAGGATCGACCAAGTAGGATGACCCAGTTAGAAGTAGAAATCGTTGCGGCGGACCACTTCGTGTGGTCCGGCGCGGCGAGGATGGTCAAGGCGCGCACCGGTGACGGCGAGATCGGCATCCTGCCCGGACACTCACCCGTCCTGGCCATCCTGGCCGCGGGCGAAATGGTCATCGATCCGGTCGGCAGCGAGCGGATCACCGTCGCGGTGGACGGCGGCTTCTTCTCCGTCGACAGCGACCGCGTGGTCATAGTGGCCGACACTGCCCAACTGGAAAACCAGTCGGAAAAGCCGGCTGGCTCAGCCAACGCAGGGAACCGATAGCTCCGGCGTTGATGAACGATCCCGGCACTCCGTTCATCGTACTAGCAGCGCTTTTTCTGCTATGTGTTGTGACGTTGTGCCTGTTCGGGGTGCGCCGCTTCCAGCTGCGGAGTGCCCTGGGCACGATTGACGCCTCCATTTGCTCACCGGTCGGCCGGTGGCAGATGGGGGTTTGTCGTTATCAGGACGCGGGCCTGGAGTGGTTCCGCCTTCTCTCGCTCAGCCCGGTGCCGGTGTACCGTTTCCGCCGGCACGCCCTGGAGCTGGTGGGCCGGCGTCGCCCCACCGAGTCGGAGCGGACCAAGGTCCAGCCCGACGTCGTCATCGTTACCTTGCGCTACGAGGGAACCGAACTGCTGATGGCGATGAAATTCGATGCCTACGCCGGGCTCTCCTCCTGGCTGGAGGCCGGCCCCGTTATCGGAATAGGAACCTGGCGTTAGCCGTTGTGGATCTCCTGAGAAGTGACCTGCTGCACCTCAGCCTGGAGGGCGGCCCCGTCCCCGGCCTGGCCTGGCTGCTGGGGGCTTCAGGCGCGGTGTACCTGCTGGCGCGCTGGGGACGCCGCTGGCTGCTCACCGTGCTCCTTGCCGCCGGCGGTGCCGTGGCGCTGGCGGCCCTGATCCACTGGCTGCTGATCGACGTCCTGTCCGTGTTCCCCGAGGACCTGCCGGCGGAAGTCCTGTTCTGGTGGTCTGTGGCCCTGGCCGGTGTGGGACTGGCGGTTGCCTGCCACCTCCGCTTCGCGGCCGCCCGCCCATCCAGCCGACGACGGCGGATCCTGGCGCCGCTGGCCGCGCTGGGAGTCGTGTTGCTCGCCTCGGTCCAAATCAACCTGTACTTCGGCCTGAACCCGACCGTGGGCGACCTCCTTGGGACCTCGGTGGCCGGAATCCCGCAACTGGAGGCACGATACAAGCGCCCCGCCGCGCCGACGACGGTTCTCCCGTTGACCTCGGCTCCCGGACCGGCCGCGGCGGCACCTGCTTCCGCAACACCTCCATCCTCAATCCCCTGGCAGCGCCCCGCCGACCTTCCGGCGAACGGCCTCGTCCGGCAGGACGCCATCCCCGGGACGGTCTCCGGCTTCTCCTCCCGCAACGCCTACATCTACCTGCCTCCGGCCTACCTGGTCCGGGACCGGCCGCAGCTGCCGGTTGTGGTGCTCTTTTCCGGCCAGCCCGGTGCGCCCAGCGACTGGCTGACCGGCGGCCAGCTGGCGCCGACGATGGACGGCTACGCCGCCGCCCACAACGGACTCGCGCCGGTCGTCGTCGTCGTTGATCCCAACGGCAGCCAGAGCGCCAACACGCTGTGCATGGACAGCAACATCGCCCGCGCGGACACGTACCTGTCCGTGGATGTTCCGCGCTGGATTGCCGCGACGCTGGACGTCGAGGCATCCACCCAGCGCTGGGCGGTGGGCGGTTTTTCCTTCGGCGCGACCTGCGCGCTGGAGCTGGGCGTCCGGCACCCGGACATCTTCCCGAACGTGATCGCCTTCTCCGCGGAGCGCGAACCGGCGCTCGGCAAGGACCGTTCCCGCACCATCCAGGCGGCCTTTGGCGGCGACGTGGCCCGGTTCGATTCCCGCACCCCGCTGGATACCCTGGCCCGGGAGGGGTTTCCGCACGGCAGTGCCTACTTCAGCGCCGGTGCGGACGATCCTGATTTTGTGGGCGACATGGCGGAACTTTCGACGGCGGCCCGGGGCGCCGGCTTCCGGGTCCGGACGGCGGCGGTGCCGGACGTCGGCCACTCCTGGGCTGTTCCCGTGCAGACCATGGGCGCTGCGCTGGACTTCCTGGGCCGGCAGCTGGGGCTGGTGGAATGAGCGCCACCGTGGTGAACACCGAGCCGCAGCAGGACTCGCCCGTCCCCGCACGCGGGAAGGAACCGCTGCCCGGACGCGCCCGCGCGGTGCTGCGGCACAGCCTCCGGCTGGCGCGCCGGGCGCCGTTTACCGTGCTGGTCCTGCTGCTGCTGTGGAGCCTGGCGCTGGCCACCGGCAGTTTCGTGGCCGGCCCCCATTCCGGCCAGCTGGACGCGGTCAGCGGCCGGTTGGAGCACGTGATCCAGGGCCGCTGGTGGACACTCTTCAGTTCCCTCTTTTTCGGCACGAATCCGGGCGCGTATCTGCTCTCCACGGTGCTGATTGCCGGTTTCGTGGGGCTGCTGGAGGTCCGAGTCGGGACCGTGCGGACCATTCTGGTCTTCTTCGGCGGCCAGCTGACGGCGGTCATCCTCTTTCAGCTGGTGACGCAGATTGCCAGCTACGGCGGCGACGGCTGGCTGGGCCCGATGGTCAACAACGTGCTGCTGGGACCGTATCCGGCCGTTGCCGCCTGCGGGACATCCGCGGCCGCCTTCGTCGGTCCGCTGTGGCGCCGCCGGCTCCGGATCGGGATCTTTGCCGTCGCCATCATGCTGGTGCTTTACATCGGCCACGCGGAAACCATCGTGACGCTGGCCGGGGCGCTGGCCGGGCTGCTGATCGGCTGGTGGGCCAGGGGCGGCACGACGGACATCACGCTGCACCGGTCCACAGCCCGGGAGACGCGCACCATCCTGGCCGTCGTCGTCGCCGTTTTTGCGCTCGGGCCGCTGCTCACCGCCTTCGCCAGGAGCCCCTCCGGGCCGCTGGCCATCCTCCGCGAGATTGTGCTCAACCCTGTCCCGACGCTCAATGAGCTGCAGAGCAGCTGCGGCGCGAGCGTGGATGCGGCCTGCCTGCAGCTGGCCCAGAGCGGCGGCGGGCTGGGCGCCACGCTGACGCTGGGACTGGCGGTTGTCCCCGCACTGCTGCTGCTGGTGTGCGCCGAGGGATTGCGTCGCGGCCGCATGCTGGCGGTCTGGATCACCATCACGGTGCAGCTGGCAGTCGTCGGTGCTTCGGTCACCTACCTCTCCCTCTTCGCCCGGATTTCCAACCATCCGCTGCGCCCGCGTACCGCGGTCCTGGGCTCCGGGTTTGCGCACCTGCTGCCGGTGGCGCTCACTCCGCTGGTCATTGCCCTCATGCTCTTCCTGTACCGGCGGCGCTTCACCGTGGCCACGCCGCGCACCTCGGGCCGGCGACTGCTGCTACTGGTCGGCGCCACCTGGGGGCTGCTGGCCGGGATGTACACGGCGGCCTGGCTTGCCTACGGCGGGCTGGCACGCGCGGGCGGCGCCGGTGCGCTGCTGGACGAGCTGGCCCGGCAGTACCTGCCGTTGCCGATGCCGGGGGCTCTGGCCGGGGCGTACACCGGCCGGAATCCGGTTGAGGTGACCCTCTTCAACCTCAGCGGGCCGGTGTTCTGGCTGGTGGTGCTGCTGGGCCTGCTGTGGGTCTTCCTGGCCCGCGGAAAGGGCCGGCTGCACGTTCTGGGCCATGCCGACCGGGCCCGCACGCTGATCCGCCGCGGCGGGGACTCGCTGTCCTGGATGGCGCTGTGGAGCAACAACCACTACTGGTTTACACCCAGCGGCCATGCCGGGGTGGCGTACCAGGAGCACGGGAATGTTGCCGTGACCGTGGCCGGACCGTTCGGCGATCCGGGGGAGCAGTCGAGCGCTGCCGAGGGATTCCTGGCCTACTGTGCGAGGCGGGCGCTGACGCCGTGCTTCTATTCGGTGACCGATGCGCTCTGGCCGCTGCTGCGCGCCAAGGGCTTCAGCCGCGTTTCCGTTGCGCAGGAGACCCGGCTGCGGATCCGCGAGCTGGAATTTACCGGCAGGGAATGGCAGAACGTGCGGACGGCCCTGAACAAGGCGCGGAAACTGGGGATTACCGTCCAGTGGTACCGCTACCGTGACATGCCGCCGCATCTGCGCCTGCAGCTGATTGAGGTCTCCGAGGAGTGGGCATCGCTGAAACCGGTGCCGGAGATGGGCTTTACCCTGGGAGGGCTGGAGGAGCTGAGGGACCCGAACGTGCTCTGCGCGCTGGCGCTGGACTCCAGCGGCAAGGTGCACGGGGTGACCAGCTGGCTGCCGGTGCACCAGGACGGCAAGGTGGTCAGCTGGACCCTGGATTTCATGCGTCGGCGCAGGGACGGATTCGCCGGTGTGATGGAGTTCCTGATCGCCTCCGCGGTGCTGGACTTCCGCCGCACCGTGGACGTCATTTCGCTCTCCGGCTCCCCGCTGGCGCCGGATCCCAACGAGGATGCGACGGACGTGCAGCTGCAGGACGCCGCGCTGGCCGGCCTGCTGAACATGGTGGGCAAGGCCCTGGAGCCGGTGTACGGCTTCCGCTCGCTGGCCCATTTCAAGTCACGGTTCCAGCCCGAATACCGCACGCTGTACATGATCTACCCCGATCCGCTCACGCTGCCGGCCATCGGGCGGGCCCTGTCCGAGGCGTACCTGCCGGGCCTGTCCGTACGGCAGACCGCCCGGCTGCTGCGCGGCAAGGCCGCCTGACCCGCCTTCCGTGCGCAACCCGCACCGCCGCCGTCGTCCGCTGAAACGGTCGCCCGCTTAAACAAATGATCCCCGGCCGGAGCCGGGGGATCATAGTTCGCGGAGCCTAATCCCGCCGGATAAACCGGAAGAATCCAGGGGCCAACGATTATTAGAGAACGGTTACACCGGTTGCCTGCGGGCCCTTGGCGCCCTGACCGATTTCGAACTGAACGCGCTGGTTTTCATCCAAGGTCTTGAACCCACCGGTCTGGATCTCAGAGTAGTGCACGAACACATCGCCCTCTGAGTCATCCGGGGTGATGAAGCCGAAGCCCTTTTCAGCGTTGAACCACTTGACGGTCCCCTGTGCCATTTATATCTCCTCATAATGGAACTTTAAGACCCGCACACTTCGTACGGATCTTGGTCACTCCGCGGGAGAAACCTGGAAAAACCGGCCGGGCCGATCCTCCAGGGAGCTCCACGCTCGCAACTCGTCTTGCGAGCATGAATACACACATACACAAAGACTGGTACCAGCATTACATGCACAATTCGGCAGGTCAACGAAGTAACGCGGTATTCACCTAAAAGTTAGACATTCCGGTCAATTTCCGGATAAAGCCGCCGGTTAGTTTCTAATGCCATGGACTTCCGCGCCGACAATCCGCGCCGACAATCCGTACCGACAATCCGCACTAATCAGATCCAGGGCTGCAGCCATTCGCCCCGGCGAAGCACCGCCGCCAGTTCCAGGCCCTTAGTGACGACGACGGCATCGGCCCGCAGCCCACGCCCCAGGCGCCCCACCTCGTCGTCCAGGCCCAGCACACCCGCGGGCACGGCTGTGGCGGACAGCACCGCATCCTGCAGCGGAACGCCAGCGGCCACGGTGCGGCGGACAACGTCGAGCAGCGTGGCGGTGCCGCCGGCGATCGAGCCGGTCGCGTCAAGGGTGGCAACGCCGCAGGAGACGGTGACCGGGGAGGGCCCCAGCATGTACCGGCCATCACTCAGCCCGGCCGCGGCCATGGAATCCGTCACCAGCAGCACGTTTGCCGCGCCGACCAGGGTGAACACGGTCAGCACGGTCTGCGGATCCAGGTGCGTATTGTCGGCAATGAGCTCGACGGCGGCCTGCCCCTCCTTGGCGGCCCGCAGGCACGCGGCGACGGGGCCGGGGGAGCGGTGGTGCATGGGCGGCATGCCATTGAAGAGATGGGTGACGGTGGGCCGGCCGCCGGTGCCGTCGAATCCGGCGGAGGCAAGTCCTTCACGGGCCTGGGCCAGCGAGGCGGCCGCCGTTTCCGCGTCGCAGTCGGTATGCCCCAGCGAGGGGGTGATCCCATGGAAGGTCATCAGGTCAACCAGCGCGGCGGCCCCCGGAAGCTCCGGCGCATAGGTCATGGAGGCTATCTGGCCCTGCCCGGCGTCGATCAGCTGCGCCAGCAGGTCCGGATCCGGATCCCGCAGCCAGTCCGGGTTCTGCGCGCCACAGCGGGCGTGTGAGAGGAACGGCCCCTCCAGATGGACTCCGGCCAGCAGGCCCTCATCGGTCAGGCCCCGGTAGACGCCGATCCCCCTGAGCAGGTCCACCGGGGAGGCGGTGACCATGCTGGCCAACAGCGTGGTGGTGCCGCTGCGGTGCAGGAAGTCGATGGCGGTCCGGGCCGAGGCCTCATCGCCGCCGGGGAAGTCGCCGCCGTTGCCGCCGTGGTTGTGGACGTCCACCAGGCCCGGCAGGATGAGGCGGTCCGGGGGCAGATCCTGGCGCTGTTCCGGCCCGAAACCGGCCGCGTTAAAGTCCGCAGCCGGGCCGGCGTAGACGATCCGGTCGCCCTCGGTGACCAGCACGCCGTCGTCGATAATATTGCCGCCTGTCACCAGAGCGCCGGTAATGAGCTTCTTGTTTCCGGTGGCGGAGGCAGTGCTATCCGGGGCGTTGGGCGTCATGGATCGATTCTAGCCAGCGGCCTGGCACCCCGGCCGCCTGGCACCCAGCGCCTAGAACAGACGGCTGGAGCTGTCATCGACGCCGCGCATGGCGTCATAGTCCAGGGTGAGGCACTCGATGCCGCGGTCCACGGCCAGCACGCGGGCCTGCGGTTTGATCTGCTGGGCGGCGAAGACCCCGCGCACCGGGGCAAGCAGCGGGTCCCGGTTGAGCAGTTCCAGATAGCGCGTCAGCTGCTCCACGCCATCGATGTCGCCGCGCCGCTTGAGCTCGACCGCGACGGTGGCGCCGCTGGCATCCCGGGCCAGGATATCCACCGGGCCGATGGCGGTGAAGTACTCGCGCCGGATCAGCGAGAAGCCGTCCCCCAGGGTATGGATCTGTTCCGCCAGCAGGCGCTGCAGGTCCGCTTCTACGCCATCCTTAATCAGGCCCGGATCCACCCCCAGGTCGTGGCTGCTGTCATGGAGTTGGTCATAGATGTTGATGATCAGCCGGTCGTCTGTTTTGGCCGACTGCACGATCCACTGTTCCTGCACGCCCTCCTCGAGCTCCGTCTCGGCGGGGGTCGTGGTACGCACCGAGGCCGGCGGGCTCATCCAGTTCAGCGGCTTGTACGATCCGCCGTCGGAATGGACCAGCACGGAACCATCCGCCTTGACCAGAAGGAGCCGGACGGCGAGTGGCAGGTGGGCTTTGAGGCGGCCGACGTAATCAACGGAGCAGCGGGCAATGACTAAACGCACGCAGAGAACTCTACCGGGTGGAGCCGCCGGCACGTTGGCGCAGG
>JALYYI010000287.1 GCA_030946705.1 Actinomycetota bacterium
GTGCGGTCCGTTCGGGTCCGCACCGCCACCCGGGCCGTGCGGTCAATGGCAAAGGGGAGCACGAAGCCCTCGTTGTAGTCCGTGTGTTCGCCGATCAGGTTGACCCTCCCCGGGGCGGCCCAGACGCCGTCCGGCGCCTGACCGAAATGCGTGCCGAAGAGTCGGGCCAGCCCGTCCGGGCCAAGGGGGGTGCTCATCCTAGTGTTCCTTCCGGGTCCGGTTGCGGGCGCCGGCCAGGCTCGTGCCGCCGGCGGTGCGCAGGGCCTCTGCCGTCTGCTCCGGGGTGGTGTCGTTGATAAAGGCCCCCATTGCCGCCTCGGAACCGGCCAGGAACTTCAGCTTGTCCGCGGCCCGCCGGGGCGAGGTCAGCTGCAGGTGCAGGTAACCGGCCGGCCGCAGCACGGCATCCACCGGCGCCTGGTGCCAGGCCGCGATGTAGGGGGTGGGGGTGTCGTAGAGGTTGTCCAGCCGTGCCAGCAGATCCAGGTACAGCCCGGCGAGCTCATCGCGCTCCTCCCCGGACAGCCCGGCCAGGTCCGCGACCTGGCGGTGCGGGGCCAGATGCACCTCCAGCGGCCAGTGCGCCGCGAACGGCACGTAGGCACTGAAGTGTTCCCCTTCCAGGATCATCCGGTCCCCGGACTGCCGCTCCGATCGCAGAATGGAGCCGGTCAGCGTGTCGCGGCCGCCGGCGGCGTCGTAGAACTTCCTGGCAGCCTCCGCCATAACGGCGGCCCGGGGCGTGATGTAGGGGTATGCGTAGATCTGCCCGTGCGGATGGTGCAGCGTGACGCCGATTTCCTGGCCGCGGTTTTCGAAGGGGAAGACCTGCCGGACGCCGGGCAGGGCGCTGAGCGCCTCGGTACGTTGTGCCCAGGCATCGATCACGGTGCGGGCCCGCTGCGCGGACAGCGAGCCGAAGGATCCGGTGTGCTTGGAGGTGAAGGCAACCACTTCGCAGCGCCCAAAACCGGTTCCGGTGGTTCCCCAGACCGGCTTCTCCGGTGCCGGCCCGAGGGCCGGTCCGAGCGAGGGGAAGCGGTTTTCGAAGACGACGACGTCGTAGTCCGGCGCCGGGATTTCGGAAAGGTTCCCGTCGTGGCTGGGGCATAACGGACATTCGTCCGCCGGGGGCAGATAGGTGCGCGTCTGGCGGTGCGCGGCCACGGCCACCCAGTCCCCGGTCAGGGCGTCGTAGCGGATCTCCCCGGTGTCCGCATCCGAGCGCGGCGGCAGCGGACGGCGGTCCCGCTCCGGATGTGGTTTGGCGGCGTCGCCGTCGTCGAAATAGATTAGCTCCCGGCCATCCGCCAGCACCGTACTGGTCGCTGCGCTCATGATTCGCTCCCGCTGGTTGTGAAGGTGGAGACGCTGGCCACCTGAAGGTCCCGGACCAGCGGGCGGAAGGTCGCCAGCGTTTCCGGGCTCGCGCCGTCGTCGGTAATCAGCGTGTCCACCTCGGTCAGCTCCGCGATCGCGGCCAGGCTTCGGACGTTGAATTTGCTGTGGTCGGCCAGCACCACCAGTCGCGCGGCCGCCTGTACAAAAGCCGTGTTGGTGGCGGCCTCCACCAGGTTTGGGCTGGTCAGTCCGCGCCGCGCGTCGATGCCGTGGATGCCCATGAAGCAGATGTCCGTGTTCAGCCGGGCTATCGCCGCGCTGGCCACCGACCCCACCAGGGCCTCCGACGGCGTCCGCTCGCCGCCGGTGACTATCACCTTGGTCCCGTTGGCCGGCTGCAGCTGGTAGAGCGCCTCGGCGGCCTTGAGCGAATTGGTCACCACCGTCAGGCCGTCGATGTCGTTGAGCAGCATGGCCAGCTGGTATGTCGTCGTGCCGCCGGTCAGGGCCACCGTCATGCCGGGCTCCACCAGGGTCAGCGCCTGCCGCGCGATGGCGGTCTTGGCGTCCAGCTGTCGGTCCGCGTTGCTGGCAAAGCCGGGCTCGACGGCGCTGAAGCGGGCCAGCCGGGTGGCGCCGCCGTGGATTTTCCGCAGCAGGCCCTTGGCATCGAGCGCCTCGATGTCTCGCCGGACGGTCATTTCACTGACCTGCAGCAGGGCCGCCAGGTCCGTGACGCGGATGGCCTCAAACTGCTGCAGTTCCTTCAGGATCCGGGATTGCCTCTCGGGTGCGAGCATCGCGGTTCCTTCCCTGTCGTATGGCCGGTCCCGGAGCCCACGCACCGGGCCCCCCATTGCCATCAAAAGCGAATACTTTCAAACAAAATATAACATCCTGGATGTCCCGTCGCTAGAGTACGGTGGTGGCATGACGGATCAGCGCACCTCCCGGGCCCTTGTTTTCGCCACCGGCCGCCAGCACACCCTGGCCCGCGGGGATGCCGTGGCGGTGGTCACCGAGCTGGCGGCCGGGCTGCGGCTGTTTGCGCGCGGTGGCGTGGCGCTGACCGAGAGCTACGCCGACGAGGCGATTCCGCCCGGAGCCACCGGAATCACGCTCGCGCCTTGGGCCAACCGCATCAGGGACGGCCGCTGGGTCCTTGACGGGCAGATCCAGCAGTTGGACATTACCGAGGTATCCCGGAACAACGCCTCCCATGGGCTGCTCCGCAACACCGGGTATGCCGTGCGGGGCCAGTCCGCGCACGGCGTGCTGCTGGAGGCATCGGTGTTCCCGCAGCACGGCTACCCGTTCCTGGTCCGCCATCAGGTCCGCTACGAAATCACCGAGGATTTGGGGCTGGCCGTCAGCCAGAGCCTGGTCAACGGCTGCGCGGACCGCGCGCCCTTTGTGCTGGGCGCGCACCCGTACCTGCGGATCGGCGATGTCCCGACCGAGGAGCTGACGCTGCGGGTGGATGCCGCGACACGGCTGACGGCTGACGAACGGCTGATCCCGACGGGATCGGAGCCGGTGGCGGGCGTATTTGATCTGCGCCGAGGGCGTTTGGTGGGCGACGTTGATCTGGACGTGGCTTACACGGACCTGGCATTCGACGGCGGGCTGGCGCGCCAGACGCTCACCGCGCCGGACGGGCGAAGCGTTTCGCTCCTGCAAGACGAAACATGCCGCTATTCGCATGTCTTCGTGACCACCCGGTTCCCGGGTCGGAGCAAGGCGGTGGCGATCGAGCCGATGACCGGCCCGGCCAACGCCTTCAACTCGGGCGACGGTCTGCGCTGGCTGGAACCCGGCGAGCAGTTCACCATGCGCTGGGGCATTTCCGCCGAGCTGGGTTGAGGCCCGCCGTGGACCCGGTTTCATTATTTATCCCGGCTGGGGAATTATTAACCCATGACGGCACCGGCGGGACCCAGCGGCCCGGCCCCACAACGGGACAGCGCGGGTCTGCCTTTCGGCGTCCGGATCGCCGCGGCCTGGGCCTGGCGGGTTGGCCTGATCCTGCTTGTGGGCGGGGCGCTGGTCTGGCTGCTGGGCCGGATCAGTTTCCTGGTCATCCCGGTCATGGTGGCCGCCCTGCTGGCGGGGCTGCTGTCCCCGATCGTTCGCTGGTTGCGCCGCCGCGGCGTGCCGCGCGGACTGGCCGTGGCCATCACCGAAGTGGGGCTGATCGCCGTCGTCGGGGGCGCCCTGGTGCTGGTGGGCCGGCAGCTGGTGGCAGGCTTCGCCGATCTCTACGGAGAGGCGCTCCAGGGCCTGGGCCAGGTCCAGGACTGGCTCGCCAGCGGTCCGCTGCATCTGACGGCGGACCAGATTTCGAGCTATGTCAGTGATGCGGCCACTGCCCTGGAAAGGAACAGCAGCAGCATCCTCAACGGCGCCCTGACCTTCGGCAGCACGGCCGGGCATTTCGCCGCCGGCACGCTGCTGGCCCTTTTCATCCTGATTTTCTTCCTGCTCGAGGGAGAGCGGATCTGGGCTTTCCTGGTGGGTCTGCTGCCCAAGAAGGCGCGGCTCGGTGCGGATGGCGCGGGCCGTAGGGGCTGGGGCTCCATGGTCAGTTACGTGCGGATCCAGCTCCTGGTCGCCCTCATCGACGCGGTGGGCATCGGCGCCGGGGCGGCCATCATCGGTGTTCCCCTGGTCCTGCCGCTGGCCGTTCTGGTCTTTCTGGGTTCCTTCATTCCGGTGGTCGGCGCGCTGGTGACCGGCGCCGTCGCCGTGCTGCTGGCTCTGGTGGCCAACGGCTGGGTCAATGCCCTGGTCATGATGGCGATAGTGCTGGTGGTCCAACAGGCGGAGAGCCAGATCCTGCAGCCGCTGGTGATGGGCAAAGCCGTGTCGCTGCACCCCGTTGCGGTCATTCTGGCCGTGGCCGCCGGCTCCTATCTGGCTGGAATCCCGGGTGCGTTGTTCGCCGTCCCCCTGCTGGCCGTCGCCAACACCTCGGTCCGCTACATTGCCGGGCGCGGATGGGAGAACGACGGGTCGCTGGGGTCTGCGGGCGCCGGCCCGGACCCCGGAGGGGATCCGTCCGTCAGGACCTTACGGTTCCGCGGCCGCAGCGGACAGCGCGGGGCCTCCGCGCGCAGGACCGAACATCCGGAATCTACCGACACAACAAGGAAAGAGACTAATCAGTGAACGCGCACAGCGAGCTTCCCGTCACACTGGCCGACATTCGGGAGGCGCAGCGTTTGCTGGAGGGCATTATTGCCAAAACACCCGTGGAGAGTTCGCGGGCCCTGGGCCGCCAGGTGGGCTCGGACGTCTACCTGAAATGTGAGAATCTGCAGCGTGCCGGTTCCTTCAAGGTGCGCGGCGCGTACGTTCGGATGGCCAAGCTCAGCGCCGCTGACCGGGCGCGCGGAGTGGTGGCAGCGTCCGCCGGCAACCACGCGCAGGGCGTCGCCGTGGCGGCCAAGAGCCTGGGCATCAGTGCCCGGATCTACATGCCGCTGGGTGTGGCGCTGCCCAAACTCGCCGCCACCCGCGGGCACGGCGCCGAGGTGGTGCTGCACGGGCACAACGTGGACGAGGCGCTGGCGGAGGCCCAGCGCTACGCCGATGAGACCGGTGCCGTGTTTGTGCATCCCTTCGACAACGTCGACGTCGTGGCGGGCCAGGGCACCATCGGCCTCGAAATCATTGACCAGATTCCCAACGTGGACACGGTCCTGATGGGGGTTGGCGGCGGCGGCCTGCTGGCCGGGGTGGCCGTGGCCATCAAGGCCAGGGCCAAGGAGCTGGGCCGGGAGATCCGGATCATCGGCGTGCAGGCGGAGAACGCGGCGGCCTATCCGCCGTCGCTGGCTGCGGACGCGCTGGTGCCGCTGAAAAGGGTCTCCACGATGGCGGACGGGATAGCCGTGGGCCGGCCCGGTCAGCTGCCCTTTTCAATCATCCGCGAACTGGTCGACGACGTCGTCACAGTGAGCGAGGATTCGCTGGCGCGGGCGCTGATCTTCCTGCTGGAACGGGCCAAGATGGTCGTTGAGCCGGCCGGCGCCGTGGGCGTGGCAGCTCTCATGGACGGCAAGATTGAGAACCCGGGGACGACGGTGGTGGTCCTGACCGGCGGAAACATCGACCCGATGCTGATGCTCAAGGTGATCCAGCGCGGCCTGGCCGCCGCCGGCCGGTTCATGACCGTGCGCATGATGCTCGACGACCGTCCGGGCTCGCTGGCCACCATCGCCCGGATCATTGCCGAAAACGACGCCAACGTCACAGGTCTGGACCACACCCGGGTGGGCGGTTCGATCAGTATGGGCGATGTCTCCATCACGGTGAACCTGGAAACCAAGGGCCACGAACACTGCGAACAGGTCCTCACGGCGCTCCGGGCCGAAGGCTTCCAGCCCATCGTCGTGCACTAGGGGTTAAACCGCGGACGCCCGAATCTGCCCGTCAGGGCAGGCTCGGGCGTCCGCCCGTTCATTACTAGCCGACGTAGGGCTTGGCCGAGATGACTTCCACCTTGATCTGCTTGCCGCTGGGCGCCGTGTAGCTCAACTTGTCGCCGGCCTTGTGGCCGTGGATGGCGGCACCGAGGGGGGATTTTTCGCTGAACACATCCAGGTCCGTATCACCGGCCACCTCGCGGCTGCCCAGCAGGAACGTCGTCTTGTCGCCGGCGATCTTGGCCACCACCAACATGCCCGGCTCGACGATTCCGTCGTCGGCCGGAGCCTCGCCCACATGGGCGTCGCGCAGCAGCTCGGTCAGCTGACGGATGCGGGCCTCAATCTTGCCCTGCTCATCCTTCGCCGCGTGGTAGCCGCCGTTTTCCTTGAGGTCACCTTCGGAGCGGGCCTGTTCAATTTTCTTGACAATCTCGGACCGGCCGGGGCCGGACAAGTGCTCAAGTTCAGCCTTCAGGCGGTCGAAGGCTTCCTGGGTGAGCCAGGCTGCAGGTGCGCTGTTAGAGGTGGACACAGACTTCTCCTTGAGGGTACTAACAAGCAAAGACCCCGCTCACGGCGGCTGTCGTCATGCCAGCGTGAATGCTGCCAGCACACCACAGTAGCCAACCAAGCGGGGCGAGGGTATTGATCAAGTGTAGGCAACTTCCGCCGTAAACCCAAGATGCCGGGCCGCTCCGGAAGCCAATAACTGTCAAATGCGGATCCGGTCCTCTCCCGGGTGCGGTCCGGGTCGGATGTTATTTGCCCGGCACAACCCAGCAACTGTCCACCACTGCCGAGACGGCCGGTGACTCGGTCCGCACCAGGGCGCGCTGCGCCGTCGTCCGTCCCTGGTCGGATCCCACGTCCGCCCCGTTGGGGCCAATGGTGACCACATCCCAGCCCACGACGGCGAAACTCTCCCCGAGCGCCTTGACGGCACATTGCGCGGTGCTTCCCGGGTCCTTGGTCACCTGGAAATCGACCAGTGTCTGGGTGGCGTCGGTGACGGTGAAGCCGATGTCCTTGTTATCCACCGCAGCGGGCCCACGGCCCAGGCCCAGCCAGGCAACAAAGGCCAGCGAGAGCACGGTGATCACCGCTGTGATGACGCTTTTTGCCCGCCTGGTCAGGGCGCGCTTGGGTGCGCCATAGCGATTGACTAGGCTGGTATCGGCTGATGAATCTGAGCTGGTCACAGGTTCCACACGGTTTGTGTCCCGTGGAACGGATTCCGGGGGACTGCTGAATCTCCGCACGCGGCGGATCCGGGTTCTTCCAGTTTATCGCCAATCAAGAGCATGCTTGAGCTGACTGGCTTTTCCACGAGATCGGAAGGAACTCCATTGACCGCCGCATTGACCGCCGCAGAGGCTAACCCCGGCACCGGGCTTCGGCTGCTGGCCGTCCACGCCCATCCGGATGACGAGGCCAGCAAGGGCGCGGCCACGATGGCCTACTACCTCGATCAGGGCGTGGAAGTCATGGTGGCCACCTGCACGGGCGGGGAGCGCGGCGGGATCCAGAATCCCGGCATGGAGGATGACCCGCACGCCTCCCGCGACATGGCGGGCGCCCGCAGGATGGAGATGGCGAAGGCCGCCGCTGCGCTGGGCATCGAGCACCGCTGGCTGGGATTCTTCGACTCCGGGCTGCCGGAAGGGAACCCGCTTCCCGCACTGCCGGCCGGTTGCTTTGCCCTGCAACCGCTCGAACGGGCGGCCGCACCGCTGGTCCGGCTGATCCGCAGGTTCAGGCCCCAGGTCATCGTCAGCTACGACGAGAACGGCGGCTACCCGCACCCGGATCACATCATGACGCACCGGGTGACAGTGGAGGCCTTCGAAGCCGCCGGGGACCCCGGACGTTACCCGGAGGCCGGTGCGTCGTGGCAGCCGTCCAAGCTGTACTACGACCTGGCGTTCAATCCGCAGCGCTTCAGGGCGCTCCATTTTGCGCTCGAGGCCGCCGGCATCCAATCCCCGTATGCGGAGCGGATCGCCTCCTGGCTGGAATCCGACGCGGAGGGCCACAAGCCTCCGGCCGGCCGGCATCCGACCACTACGCAGGTCGATTGCGGGGACTACTTTGAGATCCGAGAGGAGGCCCTGCGGGCGCATGCAACCCAGGTTGACCCGGAGGGGTTCTTCTTTGCGGTTTCGGCCCAGATGCAGCGCAAAATCTGGCCCTGGGAGGACTACTCACTGATCCAGTCACGGGTGGAAACCAACCTGCCCGAACACGACCTCTTCGCTGGCCTACGATAGATACCGGGGCACCGGTCCCCGGGGTACACCGCGGGGAACAGAGAAGGACGGATGTTGCATAATTTGATTTTGGTGCTGGCCACCGCGCCGCCCACCGATACGCCGTCCCTGAAGCCGGGACTGGCCGCCGACCAGGTCGGTCCCGGTTTCCTGGGCTTTCTTGTCACCTTTGGTATTGTGGCGATCATGTTCTTCCTGATCAGGGACATGGTCAAGCGCATCCGTCGGGTCCGCTACCGTGCCCAGGTCGAGGAAGGGACCAGCGCGGAACGCGCGGATCCGGAGGCGGCGGCCGAGGGTGCTGCGGAACGCGCGGATCCGGAGGCGGCGGCCGAGGGTGCTGCGGAGGGCGCGGATCCGCAGGGACGCGCGGGGGCGGGCGGAAGCCACGGCCCGGATGCGGACTACCTGGATTCCCGGAGCCGGGATGATGGCCGGTCCGGAACGTCCTGACCGAGCAGGCATCCCGGCGCCCGGACGCCGAGCCAATGGGCTCGCCGGCCAGCCTTCCGCCTATCTGCGCCAGCACGCGGACAACCCGGTGGACTGGCGGCCGTTCGGCGAGGAGGCCTTCGCGGCCGCGCTGAAGCGTGACGTTCCGGTGTTCCTCTCGGTGGGTTACGCGGCCTGCCACTGGTGCCACGTGATGGCTCACGAATCGTTCGAGGACGACGCCACCGCCGAGTATCTGAACGCGCACTTCTTGTCCATCAAGGTGGACCGCGAGGAGCGCCCGGACGTGGACGCCATCTACATGGCGGCCACCCAGGCCATCAGCGGCGAGGGCGGCTGGCCGATGAGTGTCTTCCTCACGCCGGAGGGGCTGGCCTTCCATGCCGGAACGTACTTTCCGCCCGAGCCGGCCCCCGGCCGGATGTCCTTCCGGCAGGTCCTGGAAGCCGTCAACGAGGCCTGGACCGAGCGCCGCGAGGAGGTCGGGCGCCGGGCCGCAGGGCTGGCCCGGAGCCTGGCGGAGAACCCGCTCGCACGCGGGGTCGTCGTGGACGGCCAGGCGGTGCCGATGCCCGGACCCGTCCGGGCACCCATTTCGCGGGACGCCCTCAGTGCTGCGGTGGAGGCGCTGTCCCGGTCCGAGGACACCGAATTCGGAGGCTTCGGCCGTGCACCCAAATTCCCGCCGTCGCCGGTCCTTGAATTCCTGATCCGCCATGCCGCCACCTCGGCCCGCACCGCCGGGCTGGCCCGCGGGATGGCCGGGCGGACGCTGCAGGCCATGGCCGATTCGGCTCTTTTTGACCAGGTCGACGGCGGTTTTGCCCGGTATTCGGTGACCGCGGACTGGTCCGTGCCGCACTTCGAGAAAATGCTCTACGACAATGCCGCCCTGCTGCGGGTCTACGCGCACTGGCTGCGCCTGCCCGATGGCCCCGATTTCCCGCACATCGAGGCCGAGCGCGTGGTCCGGCGGACGGCCGGCTGGCTGCTCGCGGCCCTCCGGCTGCCGGATGGATCCTTCGCCTCATCGCTGGATGCGGATACCGTCGTTGACGGCGTCCACGAGGAGGGAGCCACCTATCTCTGGAGGCCCGAGGAGCTCGCCACGGCCGCCTCGGCGGCCGGCTGGCCGGAGCTGGGGCCGCGCCTGGACCGGCTAATGAACGTGCGCCGGCCGGGAACGCTGACCCCGGAGTCCTCCGCGCTGCACCCGGGTTCCCCGCTGGGCCCGGGCGCCCGCCAACTGTGGGAATCGGTGGCTCCCGAGCTCTCCCGGCTGCGGGCGCTGCGTCCACAGCCGGCGCGCGATGACAAGGTCGTCGCGGGCTGGAACGGCCTGGCCGTGGCGGCGCTGGCCGATGCCGGACTGATCCTCGCGGACGGCGCGCTGGTGGCCGCCGCCGCCCGGACCGCGGAGTACCTTGCCGGCGTCCACTGGCGCGGTGGCATCCTCACCCGGGTCTCCCATCAGGGCTCCGCCGTAGGCATCGGCGGCATGCTGGAGGACTATGCCTTTTCCGCCGATGGCCTGCTGGCGCTTTATGCGGCCTCGGGGAACGAGCGCTGGTACCTGCTGGCCGAGGAGCTCATTCTCGCGGCGCAGACGCGGTTCGTGGTGGAGGGCGTGCTGGTGGATTCCGCGCCGGAATCCCGGCAGGTGCTCAACGCCCACGGCGGGAAGCTCTCCGCGGAACCCTTCGACGGTCCCACCGCCAGCGGCTCCTCCGCGTTCGCCGGGGTGCTGGTCAGCTATGCGGCCTACAGCGGCTCCACTCATCTCCGGAGTGTGGCCGAGCGGATTCTGGCACCCCTGTCCGAGGTCGCCTCGCGGGCTCCGCGGGCGGTGGGTTGGGCCCTGGCCACGGCGGAAGCCCTGTTGGCCGGGCCGTTGGAGGCCGCCGTCGTCGGGCGTGCCGGCGTCGGCACGGCGCAGCTGCTCCGCGCCGCCGCACTTTCCGCTGCCCCCGGACTGGTGCTGGCCAGCTGGACCGGCGGGACCGGCGGGGGGGACGACGACGGCGGGTCCTCCGCGCCGGAAAGTGCGGTGCCGCTGTTGGCCGGGCGGACGGGCGAGGGGGCGCCACGGGCCTATGTCTGCCGGGGCATGGTCTGCCGTCGGCCGGTGTCCACGGCCGAGGAGCTGCTGGCCGAGCTGGCGGCGCCGCCGGGCGGTTACAGGTAACTTCGGATCAGGCCAGTTGATGCCGGTGCAGGACGTCAGCGGAAAACCGCGATCAGCACGGCGATGAAATGCAACGCGAATCCGACCACCGTGAACGCATGGAAGAGTTCGTGGAAACCGAAATGGTTGACGCTGAAATTCGGTTTCCTGATCCCATAGATCACCGCGCCGGCGATGTAGAACGCGCCCCCGATGCAGATGAGGACGGTCGCGGCCGGGCTGGCCGAAAAGAACTCCGGCAGGAAAACGAGGGCCGCCATGCCCAGGGCCACGTAGATCGGGACATACAACCAGCGGGGCGCGTGCACCCACAGGATCCGGAACAAAACGCCCAGGACGGCCCCGATCCAGATCACCCAGAGGACCAGGGCCGCCGTGGACCGGGACAGCAGCAGCGCGGACAGCGGCGTGTAGGTGCCTGCAATGACCAGCATGATGTTGGTGTGGTCCAGCCGTTTCAGCAGCCCTTTCATCCGAGGTGTCCAGTTGCCGCGATGGTACAGGGCGCTGGTGCCAAACATCAGGACACCCGTGATGGCATAGACGGCCGAGGTCGACTTCGCCAGCGCCGTAGGTGCGACCAGGACCAGCGCAATGCCCGCGACGAAGGCGGCGGGAGCGGCGCCCAGATGAATCCATCCGCGCCAGCTGGGCTTAATGTCCAGGGCGTCCGCGACCCTTTCCACGGCGGCACTGACCGGGTTGTCAGCGTCCGGCTCGCCCGCCCGTGCCCTCCCGTCCGGCGGTTCGGGGGAGCTGGAGGGAGTCCGGGGGGTCATGGCCCGATTCTAACCGACAGCGGCCCGGCGCCCGCGGGCGCACCGGCCGCCGCACCGGGCGCCGCACCGGGCGCCGCATGGTCCGCATCGGGCGCCGTGACGGGTAACGTAGGAGAGGAATACAGCGTGGCCGCAGGGCCCCAGCTAACGGAAGCCAGGTGAGAGTCGTTGCCGCAGAGACTGCCCGGCTTCCTCTACGACTTCTACGAGCGGCACCTGACCCGCTCCCTTGAGCTGGATAAAATCCCCAATCACATCGGCGTGATGGTGGACGGGAACCGGCGCTGGGCCCGCCAGTTCAACGCCCCCACCCGGCAGGGCCATCAGGCCGGCGCGGACAAGATCCTGGAGTTCCTGGGCTGGTGCCAGGAACTGGGTGTCAAGGTGGTCACCCTCTACATGCTCTCGACTGACAACCTGGGCCGCTCCGCGGAAGAGCTCGATATGCTGATGGGCATCATCGCCAACACCCTTGACCGTCTGGATGAAGACGCCAACATCAGCGTGCATGCGATGGGCGCCCCGGAACTGCTGCCCGGCTACCTGGCCGAACGGCTGTCCGGACTGGCGGCGCGCAAACCCGAGCGTGAACGCCTGCACGTCAACGTCGCGGTGGGCTACGGCGGACGGCGCGAAATCGTCGATGCCGTGCGTGAGCTGCTGCAGGACGCCGTGGCCAAGGGCAAAGACATCGGGCAGCTGGCCGAAGCGCTGGACGTGGACGACATCTCGCGGTATCTCTATACCCGCGGCCAGCCGGACCCGGACCTGGTGATCCGCACCTCCGGCGAACAGCGGCTCTCCGGCTTCCTGATGTGGCAGAGCGCCTACAGCGAGTTCTATTTCTGCGAGGCGCTGTGGCCGGCTTTCCGCAAAATAGACTTCCTGCGGGCGCTGCGCGACTACGCCGGCAGGCAGCGCCGCTTCGGCGCCTGATCCGCGCCCACGCCTATGCATAACCATCACCGGACGGAAATCGTCATGGCGGCCGGACTGTCCGGCGTCGCCGGATTTGTCGACGCGGTCGGCTTCATCCATCTGGGCGGCTACTTCGTCTCCTTCATGAGCGGCAATTCAACCCGTGCCGGCGCCGTCCTGGCCAACGGTTCATGGCTGGGCTTCGGGCTGGCGATGGGGCTGGTGGGCGCTTTTCTGGCCGGTGTCATCAGTGCCTCATTGCTGCGCCGGATGGTGCCGCGACGCAAACGGCTGGCGGTGTTGCTGTACATCGCCGCGGTGCTCTCCGCTGCTGCCCTGATGTCCGACGGCGGCCTGTGGCTGCCGCTGGTGGCGCCGATGATGGCCTTCGCTATGGGCGCCGAGAACGTCGTCTTCGAGCGCGACGGCGAGGTCAGCATCGGGCTGACCTACATGACCGGGACGCTCGTGAAGATGGGTCAACGCATTGCCACCGCGCTGGCCGGCGGCGACAGGCTCGGCTGGCTGCGCTACTTCGGGCTGTGGCTGGCGTTGACCGTGGGGTCCATTCTGGGTGGCCTGGCCTACCACGCGCTTAACCTGAACGCCCTGTGGCTCTCCGTCCTGGGCGTGCTGGCCGCCATCCTCTGGTCCCGCCGGATCCCCGGCCACACTTAGTTCCAGCCGGCGGTGGCCTCACCGGGGCCCACCCGCCGTCGCCCGCATGCCGCCGTCGTGCGCCTCGCCGCCACGCCGCCGTCGGGCATTAACCCGACACGGCCTGATCGTTAACCGTCCGCCTATCCCCTCAGGCGCGAGGGAGGCGTAGCTTAGGTTTTATCGGAGGGCGCCGTGCCCGACGTTCGGGGAGGCCAGCTATGAAGCGCTTGATTGCGCCGCATACATTGGGGGCCGCGCGCGGCCTGCCGGCCAGCCCGCCTCAACCCTATTGATTCCGGGCGCATGCGTCCGGGGCTGGAGTCGATGTGGCTATTTCTGAACAAGCGCAAGCCGTTGCAGCCGAGGCTTCCTCCCGCAGTTTGGGGACCGGTCGCAGCTACGTGGTCGATACGTCGGTCCTTTTGTCGGATCCCCGGGCGATCCTGCGGTTTGCCGAGCATGAGGTGATCCTGCCGATAGTGGTCATCTCGGAGCTGGAGAGCAAGCGGCACGATCCCGAACTGGGCTACTTTGCCCGGAAGGCGCTGCGGTTGCTGGACGAGTTGCGGATTGAGCACGGCGGTCTCAACCAGGCGATCCCACTCGGGGAAGGGGGCGGATCGCTGCGCCTTGAACTCAACCACATTTCCTCGGAGGTCCTGCCGGCCGGATTCCGCAACGGCGACAATGACAGCCGGATCCTGGCGGTGGCGAAGAACCTGGCCAATGAGGGACGGAACGTCACGGTGGTGTCCAAGGACCTGCCGATGCGCGTGAAGGCCTCCGCCATGGGCCTGCAGGCGGACGAATACCGCAATGAGCTGGTCAAGGACTCCGGTTGGACCGGCGTGGCCGAACTCGATGTCACGGATGAGGAGATCGGCACGCTGTACAACCACGAGCCGGCCTTTATCCCCGCCGCCGCGGAAATGCCCACCAACACCGGTCTGGTCCTGCTGTCCAACCGGGGGTCCGCACTGGGCCGCGTGGGGGCCGATAAGCAGGTCCGGCTGGTCAGGGGGGACCGCGATGTGTTCGGTCTGCACGGCCGTTCCGCGGAGCAGCGGCTGGCCATCGACCTGCTGATGGACAGCGACGTCGGCATCGTCTCCCTCGGCGGCAGGGCGGGCACCGGCAAATCGGCCTTGGCCCTGTGCGCGGGATTGGAGGCTGTGCTGGAGCGGCGGGAGCACCGCAAGGTGGTGGTCTTCCGGCCCCTGTACGCCGTGGGCGGGCAGGAGCTGGGGTACCTGCCGGGTTCGGAGAGCGAGAAGATGAACCCGTGGGCGCAGGCGGTGTTCGACACCCTGGGCGCGCTGGTGTCCCAGGACGTCGTCGAGGAGGTCATGGACCGCGGAATGCTGGAGGTCATGCCGCTGACCCACATCCGCGGCCGGTCCCTGCACGATGCCTTCGTGATCGTTGATGAGGCGCAGTCGCTGGAGAAGAACGTGCTGCTGACGGTGATGAGCCGGATAGGCCAGAACTCCAAGATTGTGCTGACCCACGATGTGGCCCAGCGCGACAACCTGCGGGTGGGCCGCCATGACGGCATCGCAGCGGTGGTTGAAACGCTCAAGGGGCATCCGCTGTTTGCCCACGTCACCCTGACCCGGTCGGAGCGCTCGCCGATAGCCGCCCTGGTCACGGAACTGCTGGAGGGTGCCGAGATCTGAGCCTGGATCAGGCGCCGGGGCCGACGTTCCAGGGGATGTGCTGGCGGACGTCGGTCAGGCCCATGCTGACCTCCATGAACAGATCGTCCAGCATGTATTCATCCACGGCCAGGATCGTCAGCTGATGCCCGGCGCCGGCCCCCGGGCCGTCCAGCGACTGGGTGCCGACGCAGACCCCGGTTTCCGCATCGATCCGGACGACGGTCCGCCCCGCGAACAGCAGCGGGTGGCCGGGGTAGGAGGGCTTGTAGCTGGGATTGGGTGTCAGAATGCTCTGCACCGCCGGGCGGCCCTCATGGTCCACCGCCGAGACCGGGCCGATTTCGGCCACATTCGCAAACGGGAAGTCCAGCGGCACGGGGGCGTTCCCGGCCAGTTCCACCGGGTCCAGCAAGGCCGCAAAACGCGCGTCCCCGAAGCTCGGCTCTCCGTAGCCGGCCTCCGGGCGGCGGCGGACCAGGCCGTCGTCGTCGTACACCGGAGTGAGGAGGTGGGCCGGAAGCAGCCACGGTTTGCGGTTGCCGCTGATGTACAAGCTGTCCTTGGAATCGTTGATGCCGGTGGTGCTGTACAGCAGCACCCCGTCCGGCGACTCCACGCGCAGGGCCTTGGGCCGGCGGATCCAGCAGTTGACCGTGGCCGGCTGGGACGCGGTGCCCTGGGAGTCCCGGACACCGCCCGCGGGATCCTCCGCCCGCCCCGGGCGCGCTTCGCCGGCTTCCGCAGCCGTCAGCCAGCTCATCCGGCAGCGCAGGCTCTGCCATTTCCACGGCGACGACCGGCACAGGTTCCTGAAACGGTTTGCCGCATCCAGCGAGGGATCCATATCCACAGCTTACCGCCGGCAGTAGGCCGGTGGCCGGGAGTCCAGTAGCATCCAGCTATGATCACGCGCCTGGCGGGACTGTGGCAGGGGCACCCATTGTCCTTTTGGCTGGTGCTGCTGGCCTGCGCCTATTTTGCGGTGATTGCGGTTTGGCTGAGCGTGGTGGACATCCGCAGCCACCGCCTGCCCAACCGGATCATTTTCCCGTCCTACGCCGTGGCGGGCGCGCTGCTGCTGGCATCGGTCCTCATAGCGGGGGACGCCGGGGCGGCGGTGCGCATTGTGCTGGCCGGCGCCGCCCTCTGGTCCTTCTACCTGCTGCTGCGGATCATCTACCCGGCCGGGATGGGGCTGGGGGACGTCAAACTCGCGTTCCTGCTGGGGCTGTACCAGGGCCTGCTGGGCTGGGCGCACCTGCTCTACGGCACGATGGCCGCGTTCCTGCTGGGTGGGCTCTGGGGTCTGGGGCTGATCGTGTCCCGGCGCGGCAGCGGCAAAACACGGATCCCGTTCGGCCCGTTCATGCTCTCCGGTGCCCTCGGGGCGATGCTGCTGGCCGCCGGATAGGCTGGATCCATGCCTACCCCCGAATTTGTGCTCAAGCTGCGCGAAAAAATCGGCCACGACCTGCTCTGGCTGCCCGGCGTGACGGCGGTGGTGTTCGACGACGACGGCCGGGTCCTGCTGGGCCAGCGCGCGGACACGGCGCAATGGACGCTCATCACCGGGATGCTGGATCCCGGTGAGGAGCCCGCCGCGGGCGCGGTCCGGGAGGTCCTGGAGGAGACCGGCATTGTCGCCGAGATGGAAAGCCTGGTGGCGGTGCACAGCCAGGAAGCCATCGAGTTTCCCAACGGCGACCAGTGCCAGTTCATGAATCTCGTATTCCGCGCCCGCGCGGTGGCCGGCGAGGCGATGGTCAACGACGACGAATCCCTCGCGGTCGGGTGGTTTGCCCTGGACGAGCTGCCGGAGCTCTCCGTCCGGCACCACCAGCGGCTGCAGTGGGCGCTGGACTACGACGGCGCAACGCACTTTCTGCGCTGAGCCGGACCTTGGCGCGGGTTGAGGTGTGAGAATGTGACGCAAAAACGGCGGCAAAGCGTCGTTATCTCACACCTCAACCGGAGAGCCTCAGTAGTGGCCGGCGTCCTCAAGCTGGCGGCCGTCGTCGGACCCGCCGGAAGCCTCGCTGACGTCGTCGGACCCGCCGGAGCCCGGCTCCTTCGCCCACGTCACGCCGGTGCGAAGCTCGGCTTCGAGCCGCTCCGCCTCTTCGCCGCCCAGCGCCTCGCCGCGGGCCACCATACCGGCCATGTCGGAAAGCGGGATTTCCTTCAGCGTCAGGGCCAGGATAAGGGCCACGACCAGGAAGGGCACCAGGTACCAGAACACCGGCGCCAGCGAATCCGCGTAGGCGTTGATGATGGCGTCCTTCATCTGCACCGGCAGCTGCGCCAGCGTCTGCGGGTCCAGGGTTGCCGTGGACTTGGCCGCCTGGGCCGGGTTGGCACCGAAGCCGGAAAAGGCCTTCGTCAGCGATTCGGAGAGCCGGCTGGTGAAGATAGCGCCGAACACGGCCACGCCCAGTGCCGCACCCACTTCACGGAAATAGTTGTTCGTGCTGGTAGCGGTGCCGAGCTGCGTCGCAGGGACGGCGTTCTGCACCACGATCACAATGACCTGCATGATCAGGCCAAGTCCCGCGCCGAAGATGAACAGCTGGACGCAGATCACCCAGATGGGCGTGGCCGCGGTCAGCGTGGTGAACCAGAGCATCGCGGCGATGGTCAGCACCCCGCCCAGGATCGGGAAGATCTTGTACCTGCCCGTTTTCGTGATGGCGATCCCGGAGAAGATGGAGGTGCCCATCAGACCGACCATCATGGGCAGCATGAGCAGTCCGGAAACCGCGGCAGACGTGCCGGAGGACATCTGCAGGAAGGTCGGCACGAACGCCAGCGCGGCGAACATCCCCAGGCCCAGGGTGAACCCGATGGCGGTGCAGTTGATGAAAATGCGGTTCCGGAACAGGCTCAGCGGAATGATCGGGTCCTCCGCCTTGCGCTCCACCAGGACAAAGGCGACGGCGGCGGCCAGCAGCGCGGCGCCGAGCAGCCAGGTCAGCGGCGAGCTCCAGCCGTAGTCCTTTTTGCCGCCGAAATCGGTGAAGAAGATCAGGGCGGTGGTGGCGATGGAGAGCAGCAGCACGCCCAGCAGGTCCACGCGCTTATCCGGCCGCTTGTTCGGCAGGGTCAGGGTGAACCAGGCGATGATGAACGCCGCCACGCCGACGGGGATATTGATGTAGAACGCCCATTCCCAGGTCAGGTGGTCCACGAAGTAGCCGCCCAGCAGCGGGCCGGCCACGGCGGACAGGCCGAAGATGCCGCCCAGCGGTCCCATGTACTTGCCGCGCTGATTGGCCGGGACGATGTCCGCGATGATGGCCTGCGAGAGGATCATCAAGCCTCCGCCGCCCAGTCCCTGCAGGGCGCGGAAGACGACGAAGACCCAGAAGCTGGTGGAAAATGCACAACCAACGGAGGCAAGCGTGAACAGCGCGATCGCTATCAGGAACAGGTTGCGTCGGCCCAGGATGTCCCCGAACTTGCCGTAGATGGGCATCACGATGGTGGTGGCCAGCAGGTAGGCGGTGGTGATCCAGGCCTGGTTCTCCACGCCGCCCAGCCTGCCCACGATGGTGGGCATCGCGGTGGAAACGATGGTCTGGTCCAGGCTGGAGAGCAGCATCCCGGCGATCAGGGCGGAGAAGATGATCCAGATCCGGCGCTGGGTCAACAGCAGCGGCGGGGCGGCGGTGGCGGTGCTCATGCGGGTCCTCGAGGGGTTGTGGGGGTGGCGGTCAATGATTGGGAGAACAGTTCGACGGCGGCGCTGATGTTGGTGAGCAGCAGCTCGCGGTAGTCCGTTGTACAGCCGGGACTGAAGTACTGCGAGCTGGATTTGCGGGCTACGGCGCCGAACAGCAGGGTGGCCATCGCCACCACGGGGTGGTCCGGCCCGACGCCCTCGCGCCGGGCAACGAGCTCGGCGAATTCCGCCTCGCGGCCTTCGGAGGCGCCCACCATCTTGGCCATGATCTGCGGTTCCTTGCCGATCACCTCGATCAGCTGCGCAATGTCCTCGCGCGGCATGGACATCCCGGAGGCGATGCCCAGCGAGAATTCCACCAGGTCCGCCAGCAGGGTGGGGGAGATGGTCCCCGGCGCGGAATCCTGCCCGCCCGCGATGAACGCCGCCACCAGTTCCTCGGATACCTCGTCGTCAAAATGTCCGATCAGGGCGTCTTCCTTGGTGGGGAAGTAGTTGAAAAAGGTGCGGCGGGAAATGCCCACTTGCTCGCACAGTTCCTCGACCGTGTAGCCGTGCAGGCCCCGGCCGGCCGTGAGTGACCGGGCGGCCGCGGTAATGGCCGCACGCGTGGCGGCGCGCTTGCGCTCCCGCAGCCCGCCGCCGTCGTCTTTTCTTGCACTATCACTCATAAAGTACATATTTGCACTGAATAGAACACAGTGCAATTTCCTACGATGTGATTAACGCAACGCGGGTGCGGACCTCGCTGCCGGATCGGCTGAAGCAACGGGGACCGCACCCGCGGTTGGGCTGTGCGGTTGGGCTGTGCGGTTGGGCTCTGCGGTTGGGCTAAGAGCCGCTACTGCGGCGGGCGCGTCATCGAGAGCACGTCCAGTGCCGTATCCAGCTGCTCCTCGGTCAGTTCACCGCGCTCCAGGAAACCCAGGGCCACCACGGCCTCGCGGATCGTCAGGCCCTCCCTGACCGCGTGCTTGGCGATCTTGGCGGCGCTCTCGTAGCCGATGTACTTATTCAGCGGGGTCACAATCGACGGGGAGGCCTCCGCCAGGAAACGTGCGCGCTCCACATTGGCGGTGATGCCGTCGATCATCTTGTCCGCCATCACCCGGGACGTGTTGGTCAGCAGCCGGATGGACTGGAGCAGGTTGGCGGCCATCACCGGGATACCCACATTGAGTTCAAAGGCGCCGTTCGTGGAGGACAGCGCGATGGTGGTGTCATTGCCGATCACCTGGGCGGCGACCATGATCGCCGCCTCGCAGATGACCGGGTTGACCTTGCCGGGCATGATCGAGGAGCCGGGCTGCAGATCGGGGATCGCAATCTCGCCCAGGCCGGTGTTCGGGCCGGAGCCGAGCCAGCGCAGGTCGTTGCTGATCTTCATCATCGAGTAGGCGATGGTGCGCAGCTGCCCGGAGGCCTCGATCAGCCCGTCGCGGTTGGCCTGCGCCTCGAAATGGTTACGGGCCTCGGTCAGCGGCAGCCCGGTGTCCCTGGCCAGCAGGGCGATGACGCGCTGCGGGAAGCCGGCGGGGGTATTGATTCCGGTGCCGACGGCCGTCCCGCCCAGCGGGACCTCGGCCACCCGCGGCAGGGACGCCTGGATGCGTTCGACGGCGTAGCGCATCTGGGCGGCGTAGCCACCGAATTCCTGGCCCAGGGTTACCGGCGTGGCATCCATCAGGTGGGTGCGCCCGGACTTGACGACGCCGGCGAATTCCTCGGCCTTGCGCTCCAGCGAGGCGGCCAGGTACTCCAGCGCGGGGATCAGGTCATTTATCAGCGCCGAGGTCGCGGCCACGTGCACCGAGGTCGGGAACACGTCGTTGGAGGACTGCGACGCGTTCACATGGTCGTTCGGGTGCACCACCTTGTCGCTGCCGGAAGCCTTCAGGGCGCGGGAGGCGAGCGCGGCGATGACCTCGTTAATGTTCATGTTCGACGACGTCCCGGACCCGGTCTGGAAGATGTCGATGGGGAAATCGCCGTCGTACCTGCCGGAGATGACCTCCTCGGCCGCGGACTCGATCGCCCGGGCCAGCTCGCCGTCGAGCACGCCCAGCTCCGCGTTCGCCGTCGCCGCCGCCTTCTTGATCCGCGCGAGCGCCTCGATGTGCGCCCGCTCCAGGGTGGTGCCGGAGATGGGGAAATTCTCCACCGCCCGCTGCGTCTGGGCACTGTAGAGGGCATTGACCGGGACGCGGACCTCGCCCATCGTGTCGTGCTCGATGCGGAACTGCGCCGCGGAATCGTGGGTCACCGGAATCTGAGTCATGGTTCCAAGAATAACGCCCGGCGCGGGGCCGCGCTAAACAGTCTCCGGCGTCCTACGGATGCTGTGTCGCTTTTGCGATCTGCCGCGGATCTTCGCGGTTACAGTGTGCCGAAATTCGAGACCAGCTCCGCGTGCCCCTCCTCCAGCCGGTAGGCCAGCCCGACGACGGCGGTCCGCTGCTGGTGCACCGCGGCGGCGATGATGGGGGAGTTCTCCACCAGCCGCTGCGCGGTCTGCTTGACGTGCTCGACCACCATCTCATTCACCTCACGTTCGTTATTGCGCAGCGACGTCAGCACCGATGGCGTGATCCGCTCCACCAGGTCGCGGATGAAGCCGGCCGGCATCTCGCCGGTTTCCACCGCCCCCTTGGTGGCGGTTACGGCGCCGCAGTTGTCATGGCCCAGGATCACGATCAGCGGCACCTGGAGGTACTCGATGCTGTATTCCAGGGACCCCAGCACCGTGTTGTCAATCACATGCCCGGCCGTGCGGACCACAAAGGCGTCGCCCAGGCCCAGGTCGAAGATGATTTCGGCGGCCAAACGCGAATCCGAGCAACCGAAGATCACGGCGAACGGGTGCTGGGTGTTCACCAGCGCCGCACGGTGGGACGCATCCTGGTTGGGGTGCGAGGAGGTGCCGGTGACAAAGCGGTCGTTGCCCTCGCGCAGCTTCGCCCAGGCCTGCGCCGGCGTCAGATGGTGGGCGACCTGGCCGGTCAGGGAACCGTCCTCGGGGCCGCTCACTTGCTGCCGCCCGTAGTCGAGCCTGTACTGGTGGCGCTCCCCGTCGCAGGGCCGGTGCCGCCGGCATCAACAGAGCGAACCGCGGCGGCGGCCAGGACATCGAATTCCTTCAGGTCGGCCGTACCGCTGAGGATCAGCGTGGTTCCCCTGTAATTGAGGATCAGGCTCTTGTCCGCGCCCGGCTTATCGCGCAACTCCCAGTCCGTGGCGCCCACGGCGCGGTCGCCGGTGACGGGCGCATCACCGGTGCGCTGCGCGAGCCAGGTGGGATTGGCCTCGGCGGTCTGCGTCAGCGAGATGAACTGTTGCGAGGGCGTGACGTAACCGACTTCCCAGAACGGCACACCATCGGTGCCGGCGGAATTCCAGCGGGCATAGTTGGCGCTCCAGCCCCCCGGCAGCAGTGCGGCGGCGGCGGTGAAACCCGCGGTGTCCCGGGCCTGCGCGGCGGCGGCCGCCACATCCACCGGCGGGCGGAAGGACTCCGCCTTGGGATGGGCGTTAAGCAAAACGACGGGAAGCACCACGGCCAGGCTTACCAACAGGGCCAGCAGCATGCCGATCACGGATGCGTTGGCGCGCTTCGCGGCGGCAGCGGGGATCACGGGCCTGACCGCCGGAGGGGCCCCGGGGCCCGGCTGACTGGCTTCGTTCGCGGCCGTAGTATCCGCGTTTCGCGTTTCACTCACCCTTCTATAGTCGCCTATTCGGGCAATGATCACACCTCGGGACGAAACACAGGAGGATCGGGGGTCGCGGGCGAACTATGATCATAGGGACGGCGGGGCCGCCATCCGGCGCCCTTCCCTGACGACCAGATGGCCAATGCAACTCAAGGATGAGGTTTCCGTGTCTGACGTAAACGAGGCAGCCCACTATTCAACGCTTTCTTCGGCCCTGGCCGTGGGCGATCACGAGCCGGACCGGAACCTGGCCCTGGAGCTGGTCCGGGTGACCGAGGCGGCCGCGATTGCCGGCGGGCACTGGGTCGGGTTCGGCGACAAGAACAAGGCCGACGGCGCCGCGGTGGACGCGATGCGCTCGCTGCTCTCCACCGTCCATTTTAACGGCATCGTCGTGATCGGCGAGGGCGAAAAAGACGAAGCCCCGATGCTTTACAACGGCGAACGGGTCGGTGACGGCACCGGCCCCGAGTGCGACGTCGCCGTGGACCCGATCGACGGCACCCGGCTGACGGCACTGGGCATCAACAACGCCCTCGCCGTGCTGGCCGTGGCCGAGCGCGGCACCATGTTCGACCCTTCCGCGGTGTTCTACATGGAGAAGCTGGTCACCGGCCCCGAGGCGGCGGACATGGTGGACCTGCGCCTGCCGGTCAAGCAGAACCTGCACCTGATCGCCAAGGCCAAGGGCGTCAAGGTCAACCAGCTCACCGTGATGGTGCTGGACCGCGACCGGCACCGGCCGCTCATTGACGAAATCCGCGAGGCCGGCGCCCGTACCAAGATCATCATGGACGGCGACGTCGCCGGGGCCATTGCGGCCGCACGCTCCGGAACCGGAGTGGACGCCCTGATGGGTATCGGTGGTACGCCGGAGGGCATCGTCGCAGCCTGCGCCATCAAGACGCTCGGCGGTGTCATCCAGGGACGGCTGTGGCCCACGAACGATGAAGAGAAGCAGAAGGCGCTCGACGCCGGCCATGATCTGGACCGGGTGCTCTCCACCAATGACCTGGTCAGCAGCGACAACTGCTATTTTGCCGCCACGGGTATCACCGACGGGGACCTGCTCCGCGGGGTGCGCTACGACCGCAGCAAGGTCCTGACCCAGTCCATCGTGATGCGGTCCAAATCGGGCACCATCCGCTTTGTTGACGGCGAGCACCAGGCGCACAAGTGGGAGTCCTACGCCCGCTTCTCCTGACCCGCGGGGGTAGTTTCGCCGGTCGAAGGAGTCCGCCTGCGGCCGAGCAGAGCTGGTGGCGGGGCTTCGCCCCGCCGGAGATTCCCGTCGCGGCGGATAGGGTTGAGGTATGAGTTTTAGCGTGGAACAGTGCAGTGACCGGGATGCTTGGGACGCGGAAGTCAATGCGCAGCGTGGGCATCCGATGCAGCTGTGGGGCTGGGGCCAGACCAAGGCCGGGCACAACTGGACCGTCGATCGCGTCCTGGTCAGGGACCAGAACAGCGTCGTCGGGTCCGCCCAGCTGCTGTTCCGGACGCTGCCGGTGCCCTTCCGATCGCTGGCCTACATTGCGCGCGGGCCGCAGGCCGCCCCGGGCCGAAGCGCCGCCGTGCTGGACGCCGTCGCCCGTTATGTGAAGAGCGCGCACCGGTCGGTAGTACTGAGCATCGAACCGGATTGGGATCTGGACTCGCCGGAGGCTGAGGCGCTCAAGGCCGGCGACTGGCAGCCCACGAACAACACCATCCTGATCGGCCGGACGCTGATCCTGGACCTGCACCGGTCCGAGGAGGAGCTGCTGGCCGCGATGACCAAGAAGACGCGCCAGTACATCCGCAAGTCCGGCCGCGAGGAGCTGACCTATCGGCGGGTGGAGCGGGCGGAGCTGAAGCAGTGCCTGGAGGTTTACCGGCTCACGGCCGAACGCGCAGGCTTCGGCATCCACGAGGACTCCTACTACCTGGACATTTTCGACAATATGGGGGACGGGTCGCCGGTTTTTGCCGCTTTTCACGGAGGCAAGGTGGTGGCGTTCCTTTGGCTGGCCTGCAGCGGCACCACGGCCTTTGAGCTCTACGGCGGCATGAACGACGTCGGCAGCAGCCTGCGGGCCAACTTCTCGCTGAAGTGGACGGCGGTCGCCGCCATGAAGGAACTCGGAATCGCCCGCTACGACTTCAACGGGCTGCTGAATGACGGCGTGTCCCAGTTCAAGTTCGGCTTTGCCGACCACGAGAACATGCTGGCGGGCACCTGGGACCTGCCGCTCTCCGGGCTTTACCCGGTCTACACCCGTGCTCTGCCACTGGCCCGCAGGGCCATCCGCAACGCACGATCCCTGCTCAGCCGGCGGCGGGCGGGCGTTCCTGCCAAGGCGGACTAGGCCTGGACTAGGCCGACGGCGGCGGCCACCTTCCCGGCGATCGGTCCGGCAGCAATGGCGGGCTTGGACGATTCAAGGTCGCCATCGCTGCCGGTTCGGCCAGGGTGCAGATTTCAGGCGGTGAAGGGCGGCTACGCCACGGCGGGAACCGTGACGGCGAAGCCGACGGCGGACTCCGCGGCTCCGCTGACGGGGTGCAGGATGACCGGGTTTTCACGGGCGGGCACGAAGGCGCTTCCGCCGCGCTCCAGGCGCAGGTCGCCGCGGGGCGAATCCAGCACCGCCGCGCCGGAGATCAGTATCACCAGCAGCGGTCCGTTCTGCGCCAGCGGAACCGGTGAGCCGCCGGGCTTCAGTTCCACCCGCTGCAGCTGGAACTCGCGGAACGGCGGAGCCCAGATCTGCTGGCCGAGTTCCGTGGTCTGCGCATCGATCCGCGGTACCGGCAGGGCCTGGAAATCAACCGTTTTCATCAGCTCCGGCACGTCAATGTGCTTGGCTGTCAGCCCGCCGCGCAGCACATTGTCCGAGGACGCCATCACCTCCACACCCAGTCCGCGCAGGTAGGCATGGATGTTGCCGGCGGGCAGGTAGATGGCCTGTCCGGGCGCCAACGACACCCGGTTCAGCAGCAGCGAGATCAGCGCCCCGGGGTCCCCGGGATAGGCCTCGGCCAGGCTGACCAGCGTGGAAAGCTCGGGCGTGTAATCGCCCATCGGCGCTCCGGAGCGCAGCAGCGTCAAAATGGCGGCGATGGCTGTCGGGACGTCGCTGCCGCCGGAAATCAGGCGGTGGAATGCCCCCCTGAGGGCTGATCCGTCCCCGGCCGCCGGTCCGGGGACGTCGCGGACTGCGCCGGGGCCGGCGTCGCCGGCCAGCAGGGCGAGCACGTCCCGGAGGGCGGCGGGCAGCTCCGACGCCGCCTGGTCGAAGCACCAGGCCAGGTGCTCGAAGATCCGCCGGGATCCCGCGGCGGGCCGGAAGCCGCAAAGCGCCTCGAAGTCGGTGAGCGCGAGGATCATCTCGGGCTTGTGGTTATCATCCTTGTAGTTCCGCTGCGGCGCATCGTGCGGCACACCGGCGGCCTCTTCGGCAGCAAACGCGGCCCGGGCCTGCTCCAAGGTCGGGTGGACCTGCAGCGATAATGGGTTGCCGGCCGCCAGGATCTTGGCCAGGAACGGCAGCCGGTCGCCGAAGGCAGCCCGGCTGGCCCCTCCAAGGGTACCCTCCGGGTCGGCTGCGATCAGGGCATCCAGCGGTGTGCTGGCGCCGTCGAGCAGGGACGCGACCGAGGGCGAGTCCGGATGCGCCCCCAGCCAGAGCTCCGCCTCGGGAGCGCCGGAAGGTTCGCGCCCCAGCAGCGAGGCGATGGCCGTCGTCGAGCCCCAGGCGTAGGGGCGGAGCACATTGGTCAAGGCGTACATTCGGCTCTCCTGAAGTGGACTATCCGGGCGTGCAATTTCCGTTGTTGGACAGCAGCGAATCCAGGGTCCCGTCATCGCCCGCCACTGCCAGCTGCTGCAGGTAGGCCTCGGTGATGGACGGATCCGGGGCTGCCGGCGCCGGGGCCTGTGAAGCCGGCGCAGGCTGGCTGCCGCCGGGCGCCGGAGCGGCGGGCGCCGGGGCGGCCGGCGCACCGGAGGCGTCGGACGGAACCGGGGACGATGCCTTCCCGGAGATCAGGTCCCTGACCTTGGCGTGGATCTGGCCGAAGTCCGGATAGGTGGGGAAATTGATGCCGAAGTCCGGCGGGCCGATGGTCAGCCGGTTCAGCGGATGCTGCTTGGACTTCAGCGCCAGGTCCACGAAGCTGCCCAGCTGTGCGGCGGGAATATCGGACTCCATCACTTGGGTGCCGGCGTTGGCGATGGACTCGAACTTGGTCAGCACGGTGGCCGGGTCCATCTGCTTGAGCAGGGCCTGCTGGATGCACTGCTGGCGCTGGCTGCGCGAATATTCAAGCACCCACTGCCGGGACCTCGAGTACCACAGGGCGTGGTAGCCGTCCAGGGTTTGTTCGCCCGGGGCAATCCAGCCCTCCGGCGGGGCATGCTGGTCGCTGCTGCCGATTTCGGCCCCGCTGATGGGAACCCAGCCGCCGGCGTTGATCTTCACGCCGCCCAGGGCATCGATGAGCTTGGAGAAGCCGGCCATGTCGATGAGCACGTAGCCCTGGATCTTCAGCCCCAGCGTGCCGCTGGCGGCGTCCATCATTGCCGCTGCCCCCGGATCGGCCTTGCCCGGGTAGAGGTCCTTGTACTTTTGGGTCACCTCGGTGTAGAGGAAGTTGATGATGCAGTTGTCACCGCAGTTGTAGCCCTGCGGGTAGACACTGTGCATGGGTGAATCCGCCGGGAACTGGGCGTTCTGCAGGTTGCGCGGGATGCTGATGGTCACGGCCTGGCCGGTGGAGGCGTCCACGCTGACCACAATGATGCTGTCCGGCCGCCGGCCCACCCGGTCCGCGCCGGCATCGCCGCCCATCACCAGGAAGTTGTAGCGCCCGTCCACCGGTGCCATCGACGGAGCGCCGGCACTGAAAATGTTCGAGATGGCGTTGCGCCCCACATTGATGACGTAGGCTGCGTAGCCCATCGAGCCGGCGGTGAGCACCATCAGCAGCACCAGCACGCCGCTGACCATCCCGCGCATGCCCGGCGCCAGCAGCCCGGGCCGGATGATCCGCAGGGTATTGAGGAATATGAAGGCCCAGCCCAGCGCCAGCGCCACCAGCACCAGGATGACGATCAGCGAGGTGAAGGGGTTGGTCAGCGCCGTGATGATGGTGGCGCGGCTGGTCAGGGCCAGGACGATGGCCAGCACGACGACGGCCCACACCGCGAAGGTGACGCGCAGGGCGGCGCGTCCCAGCTTCCGGTTTCCGGCGACGATCTGCGCGCTGCCCGGCACCAGCAGGGTCATCAGCAGCAGCACGAAAGCGCGTTTGGTGCGCACGGGTGCTGGGGCCGACTGTGGATAGCGGACCGGATCGGTCAGGACCGGCGGTTTCCGGGAGGCTTTGGAGGTTCGTGGACTGCTGATGCTCATGATGCTCCTAGCCGAGGCCGCCGGGCGCGGATTCCTGCGGTTCCTGTGCGGGCGCGGCGAAAACCTGCTCGACCTTGCTGCGCAGCGACGCGCCCTTGGCGCTTGCGGTCCGGTTAAGTTCGACGGCGAATCCGGCCAGTTCGGCGCGGAGCCGGGTTGCCAGCGGGTCGGTGCCGGAGCCGAGGATGCGCGCGGCGAGCAGCCCGGCATTGCGGGCGCCGCCGATGGAAACCGTCGCCACAGGAACCCCGGCGGGCATCTGGACGATGGAGAGCAGGGAATCCATCCCGTCCAGTGTCTTCAGCGGCACCGGCACGCCGATGACGGGCAGGGTGGTGACCGAGGCGAGCATGCCGGGCAGGTGCGCGGCACCGCCGGCGCCGGCAATGATGACCCGCAGTCCCCGGTCCTGAGCGGACTGCCCGTAGGCGATCATTTCGGCGGGCATGCGGTGCGCGGAGACGACATCCGCCTCGAACGGGATGCCGAACTCGGCCAGGGCCTCCGCGGCGGCCTCCATCACCGGCCAGTCCGAATCGGAGCCCATCACCAGGCCAACCAGCGGCGCTCTGCTCGGGTTTGCGGTCATCGGAGTTCCTTCTGTGCTGTGGCCGGAATGGCGTCGGCCGTCGGAGCGCCGTCGCGGATGATGGCAGCGACCGCGCTGGCCCGGTCCCGTACGGCGGTGACGTCATCGCCCGGCAACCCGATCACGTTGATGTGGCCGATCTTCCGGCCGGGCCGGACCCTTTTACCGTAGCTGTGCACCTTGGCTGAGGGTTCCGCGGCAAGTGCGGCCGGGTAGGCGCCGAACAGATCGGCGTTGGCCCCGCCCAGGTAGTTCTTCATCACCACCACCGCCCCCAGCGCGCCGGTGGCGCCCAGCGGCAGGTTCAGGACCGCGCGCAGGTGCTGCTCGAACTGGCTGGTGACCGATCCGTCCATGGTCCAGTGGCCGGTGTTGTGCGGGCGCATGGCCAGCTCGTTGACCAGGAAACCGGGCCCGGTGCCCGGGGTTTCAAACAGCTCGGCGGCCATCACGCCGGTGACGTCCAGCTCCGCGGCGATCCGCAGCGCGGCGTCCTGGGCTGCCGCGGTAACCTCCGGCGGAAGGCCCGGGGCCGGGGCGATGACCTCATCGCACACGCCGTCGACCTGGATGGACTGGGCCACCGGCCACGCCCGGGCTTCGCCGTCCGGGGTGCGGGCCACCAGTGCGGATAGCTCGCGGCTGAATTCCACCTTGACCTCCACCAGCAGCGGGTTCATCGCCTCGAACCAGTCGGCGGCGGCAGCGGCGGCAGCGGCGTCGTCGAGCATCCGGACCCCCTTGCCGTCATAGCCTCCGCGGGGCATCTTCAGCACCACGGGCCAGCCGTTTTCCGTGCCGAAGGCCACCACGTCCGCCACCGTGGAGACGGCCGCCCACGGCGGATTCGGCAGGCCGAGCCGGTCCAGGGCCGCGCGCATCACCAGCTTGTCCTGCGCGTGGATCAGCGCCTCCGGCCGCGGCTGGACATTCACGCCCTCGGAAATCAGTGTCTGCAGGAGCTCGCCCGGGACGTGCTCGTGGTCAAAGGTCAGCACGTCCACGCCGGCGGCAAAACCGCGCAGCGCCGCCAGGTCGCGGTAGTCACCCACCGGCGCCTGGGCGACGGCGGCGACGGCGGACACGTCCGGGGCCTCGGCCAGCACGCGGAGTTCAAAACCAAGGGCGATGGCGGCGGGAGCCATCATGCGGGCCAGCTGGCCACCGCCAACAACGCCGATTACAGGGAAAGTCACGGTCCCAGCCTACCGAACCGAGCTTGGAAACCCGGGTTCGCCATGGCAGGTAGAGGTATTCCCAGCGCCCCGGGAGCAAACTCCAAGCGTGTTCCCTTAGAATGGCATGTCGGCCGCTTGCCGGGTTAGTCCGCTGAGAGCTGTCCTCTCAGGTGGACCCGCAGCGGGCATTGGGTCACCAGCGCCGGAGCCACCGTCAGTACGCGGCCATCATGGAGGGTTATGTTTCACTCAATTGTCGAGCGCTTTAAGGGCCTCGTTGGTCTCTTCTGGCGCGAGGTTGCCAAATTCGGCGTCGTCGGCGGGGTGGCCTTTGTCATCGACACCGGAATCTTCCTCTGGTTGCTCAATGGCTCCATGTCCGGACATCCCACGCGCGCCAAGATCGCTTCCGCCGTCGTAGCCACTATCTTCTCCTGGGTGGCCAACCGCTACTGGACCTTCCGGCACCGGCGGCGCGCCAACGTGGGCCGCGAAATCCTGCTTTTTGCGATCATGAACGGCGTCGGCATCGCCATTGCCGGTGGCTGTGTCTATGTATCGCACTGGGTGCTCGGATTCTCCTCGGCTTTTGCCGACTTCATGGCCGGCAGTGTGGTCGGCCTCGTGCTGGGCACAATTTTCCGTTTCTTCGCTTACCGGTTCTGGGTATTCACCGAGGAACTGGATGTGGAGCCGGAGTTCGCCCACGACCACGAGCTGATCGAAGCCCACCGTCGTGGCCATACTGGTTCAACCCCGGCCCCGGCCGAGTCACGGCCGGAGCCGACGGTCGAGAACTAGGCCGAGAACCGGGCGCTGTCCCGGCCGCTCTGGGATCTGACCGGCCCGCGACACGCCGGAGGAACGCCCGCCACGCCGGTTCAGGCACGGCAGCTGTATCAGGCCCGGTTCAGGGTGATCCGTTCGGACTGCACCAGCCGTTCGGTGATCTCCACCTCCGGATGGACCAGCACCACCGAACCCCCCGCGGCCCAGACCCCCAGGGCGTCCCGGAGCACGGACTCCAGCCCGTCCGCGCGCAGTAGCACCCGCTCCGCTGCTGCCATCGGGGTGGCATAACCGTCCAGCAGTAGCGCAAAGGGCACCGCCGGGGCCGCGCCCTCGACGGCGGTGTCCGCGCCGGCCGTTTCGGTGAACGGCAGGTAAACATCCCCGTGCGCCCGGACCTCGGCGGCATAGTCGACGGCCTCCGCGGGCAGAGCGCCGGCCCAGCGCATCTCCAGTGCGCCCAGGGCAACCGCCACCGTTATCCCGGCTCCGGGGGAGTGGAGGGGGTTGTCGGTGGCAACAATGTCGGCAACCGCACCGCTGTGGCCGGTTCCGCCGCCGTCGTCCGTCGGCGCGCCGAACCTCAGCGACGCGCCGGCCAGCCAGCCCGCCAGCGCCCAGCACAGGCTGCGCCAGTGCGGCGGCAGATCCAGGCACACCGTGGTCCCGGGGACGGCGTCGAGCTCGTCGGCCAGGAAATTGGCCGTTTTGGCCACCCAGTTGTCCAGCACCCGCCCGGAAAGCTCCACGCGCTCGCCGCCCGGGCCGTACCAGGTCAGCCGGGGCGCAGTGGGGTCCTGGCTGCGGAGCGTCTGCATGAGGGCAGGGATCGTGGGAGGCATACCTGTATCTTGCCATTCTTTGGTACCGACCCTAAGGCGCTGGTCGGGCCCCCAAGCCCCTGTGATTTGTGCCACATTCCGGTTGCTGCTAACCTGCGGTGAAACCGAAAAGCCCCGTACAATCCGCGAACTGTAGGGCATTTGCCCCGCGGGCGGCACGCCGCGCCCGCAGACCCGTCCGCAATCCCCGGGCGTGGCGTGCCGGGCGCCGGCAAACACTTATGGATAAGATTCCGATCCCGCTTGACGCCGGACGTATTACACGAGTGTAATTAGAGGCACGGAACGTCGTAGCCGACAGCCGGAACGACGCAGGAAGTGAAAATTCCGGCCGAGCCATTCACTGGCGGTGGCGGACATATCAGGAGGACCACCATGGGGAAAGCGGAGCTGAGCGCCACTACAGCAGCGGGGCGGTCATCGGCAGGTTCAGCGGCACTGGCATCCACGGACGCCGAATCGGCCCTCCAGGCCCAGGCGTCCGCCCACTACCGCTCGCGCGGCGTTCCCGGCGACTGGTATGTTGACCCGGCGGATCCGCAGGCGGCGGAGCGCTACAACCAGAGCGCCCGTGAATCCCTCCAGGACCAGGCGACGGCTTTCCTTGCCGACCATGAAGCCTCGGAGCTGGGTGGGGACCTGCTGGAGGATCCGGCCGACCTGCCGCTGGAACTGATTGTGCCGCCGAGCCAGACGCTGGCCCAGCCGGTGTGGATAGGCCTGCCCGGACGTCCCGATGACTTTAGCGATGAAGGGGAGCTCGGCTGGCAGACGGATGCGCTGTGTGCGCAGACGGACCCCGAGGCATTCTTCCCCGAAAAGGGCGGCTCCACCCGCGACGCAAAAAAGGTGTGCGGAGCGTGCAACGTCAGGGCGCAGTGCCTTGAATATGCGCTCTCCAATGACGAGCGATTCGGCATTTGGGGCGGTTTGTCCGAGCGGGAGCGCCGTCGGCTACGGAAGCGAGCGGTCTAATTCCTGATGCAGTAAAAGTTACGACCGTTGTCATAGCCCACAACGGCGGCCGTTACCTCCCCAGAACCCTCGCAGCGGTAGCCGCCCAAACCCGGCCGTCGGACGCAGTGCTGGCGGCCGATGCCGGCTCGGCCGATGATTCGCTTGCCCTCCTGGAGCGCGCGCTGGGCCGCGGGAAGGTCATTTCGCATGCCACCCGGGGCGGATTCGGCGCCGCGGTGAAAGCCACCGTCGATCAGCTGGCGCCCCCCGCCGGGCTTGCCACCACCGATCAGGAATGGCTGTGGCTGCTGCACGACGATGCTGCCCCGGCTCCCGATGCGCTGGCCGAGCTGCTCAAGGCGATCGAGCGGGCCCCCTCGGTGACCGTGGCCGGCTGCAAGCAGCTGGACTGGAATGCGGCTCGCAAACTGCTCGACGTCGGCCTGTCCACCAGCCGCTGGGCGCAGCGGCTGACGCTGATCGACCATGATGAGCAGGATCAGGGCCAGTACGACGGGCGCAGCGACATGGTCGCGGTGAATTCGGCCGGAATGCTGGTCCGCCGCGACGTCTGGGACCAGCTGGAAGGCTTCGATCCGGCACTGCCCGGAACCGGCGACGACGTCGACTTCTGCTGGCGGAACCGGCTGGCCGGCAACCGCGTGGTGGTGGTGCCGGGGGCCAAAATGTTCCACGCCGCGGACCGGCCGAACGGGCTGGGAACACCAATGTCCGCCCGCAAGGCCGAGGTCCATCTTCGGCTCAAGCACGCCTCCTGGTGGAAGGTCCCCTTCCTGGCCGTTGGCGCCCTGCTGGGTGGAATCGTACGGCTGTTGGCCGGCATCGCGGTCAAGGATCCTGGCTACGGCGCGCGCCAGTTCCTGGCCAGCTGCGCGGCCCTGATGCGCCCGCTGGCCGTGCTGCGCGCCCGCTCCACCGCTGCGCGCACCCGCCGGCTTCCACGCTCGGTGATGAAGGGGCTGCAGACCCCCCGCCGGGAGGTCTGGTCGCACCGGAGGTCATTGCTGGAATCCCGGACGGCCGAGGATGTGGTGGGCGACGGCACCGGCACGGACGGCTCCGGTTTCGTGCCCAGCGGGGATTCCGCCGACGACTTTGCGGCCCTGGCCACGGCCAACCGGATTTGGACGGGCACCGGGGCGCTGGTCGCCGCGGGCCTGCTGCTGGTCGCCGCGCTGGTCTCCCTGTTCCGGCTGCTGGGCGCCGGCGCTGTAGCCGGCGGCGCGCTGCTGCCGCTTTCGGAGAGTCTGGGTGAAATCTGGGACCACGCCTCGACCTGGTGGATCGGCGTCGGCGCCGGGCTGCCCGGACACGGGGATCCCTTCGGCTACGTGCTCTGGCTGCTGGCGGTGGCCGGGTTCGGCAACGGCTCGACGGCGGTGGCCTGGCTGCTGGTCCTCGCCCTGCCGCTGGCGGGGCTTGGCGCATGGTTTGCATCCGCCGCCCTGACCCGCTTGCGCTGGCCGCGTTTTGTCGCCGCACTGATCTGGGCAGCCGCGCCGGCCCTGCAGATTGCGATCGGGCAGGGGCGCCTGGGCGCATTGCTGGCTCACGTTCTTATTCCGTGGGTGGCACTGGGTTTCCTCCGCTCGGTGGGGGCGGGCGTCGGACGGGGCCCCGCGGAGGCGTTCGCAGCCCGCACCGTCCAGTCTTCTAGGGGTGCGGGCCGCCGGTCCTTGGTGGCCCCAGCGCTTCCCTCCGGACGCCCGGGCACCGGCGGCACGCCGTCCTGGACGGCAGCTGCGGCGGCGGGATTGGGGCTGGCCGCCGTAACCGCCGCCGCGCCCCTGCTGTTGCTGCCGGCGATCATCGTCGTCGTCCTGGCCATGGTGTCGCTGGGGCGCCGGGGCCGGACCCTGTGGTGGGTGCTGCTGCCCAGCGCCGCACTCTTCCTGCCCTTGGCCATCTCCACGCTGGGGAATCCGCGGGCGATCTTCGCGGACCCGGGCGTACCGCTGCCCTACGTCAACGCCCCGCTCTGGCAGCAGGTACTCGGCCAGCCGGTGAATATTTCCGCCGGTGCCGGGATCAACTCGTTGTCCTGGTTCCCGTCCGGCGGATTCCCGTGGGCGCTGGCGGCAATGCTGGTGGTGGGCGGTCCGGTGCTGCTGCTGGCCCTGGCCAGCCTGCTGCTTCCCGGCCGCCGTCCGGGACTGGTGCGCAGCCTGTGGCTCGTCGCCGTGCTGGCCCTGGCCACCGGCTACGCCAGCGGCGCCTTCGCGGCAGCACTGGGCGGAACGTCCCTCGTCACGCCCTTTAGCGGACCCAGCGTGTCCGTGACGGCTTTCGCCCTGCTGGCGGCTGCCGTGCTCGGGCTGGACTCCCTTCTCCGCCGGGCCGGGCAGCCGGCGCGGACGCACGGACGTTCGGTCCGGATGGCGGCTACCGCGGTTTCGGTCCTGCTGGTACTTTCACCGGTGGCCAGCCTGGCGCTGTGGACCGCCGGTAACCTGGTCCAGAACACGGGCAAGGTCCAGAGCCCGGCAGACCAGGGCAGCGCCGAGGCGGGAGCGGCGACTTCGGCAATGGCGACGTCAGCCGTGCCGAATTCCGGTTCGGAGTCACCACAGGCACCGTCGTCGGCCGATGCAGGTACGCAGGGGGACCTGACCGCCAAGGCTGCCCCTGCGGCGGGCCAGTACGGCGTGCCGGCACTGATCCGGCCGAGTGCGTCGCGCACCCTGCCGGCAACGGCCACCGACCGAGGTAATGGACCCGAGCGCAGCCGGACACTGGTGATCAGCATGAATGCTGACGGCAGCGTCAGCGCTGCGCTGATGCGGGGCGCGGGGAGCACCCTCGACTCACTGTCCACCATCGCGGCGGCCTACCAGATCAGGGGAGCCCCGGGTTCGGAAACCCTGGCCGCGGATGATGACGCCACCACCGCTATCCGCAAATCCGTAGCCACCATTATTGCCGGAACGGGCGTCGACCCCCGGGCGGAGTTGACGCATCTGGGCGTTGGCTTTGTGGTCCTGCAGCACGGGAACACCGCCGCCGAACTGATGGCCAACCAGATCGAGGCCGTACCGGGGCTGGCAACTGTGGGCCCCACGGACGTCGGCTGGCTCTGGCGCGTCACCCCGGCGGCGCCCACGTCCGGCCAGGTGCCGGACGTCGGTTCGCGGGCCAGGATCGTGGATGCTTCCGGCGCAACGCTGGCCTACCTGCCCTCGGACGTTACCCGTGTCGATGCTGCCGTTCCCGCCGGCCCGGAAGGCCGGCTGCTGGTGCTGGCGGAGCGTTCGGACGCCGGCTGGAACGCCGTAGTGGATGGCCGGAAGCTGACCTCGGTATCTTCGGGCTGGGCGCAGGCTTTCACCCTGCCCGCCGCCGGTGGAGCGCTGGAAGTCCGTTACGAACGGCCCTGGGCTGCGCTCTGGAACATTGTCCAGATTGTGGTTCTGGGACTGACCATCCTGATGGCCATCCCGATGCCCGCCGGACGGCGGAGGACCCCGGTGGGGAACCGGCGCGCCACACCGTCATCGCGCAACGCTTCAACGCACCCCTCACTGCCGGTACCGCTCGACGAATCCCTGGCCGGACCAGAGCAGCAGGGATCGGTACCTGAAGGATCACCACAGATGGCAGGGACACATGGCTGAGGAAACCGCTCCAACCCCCGAAGGCCCCGCAGCGGCGCACGCGGAGGTTCCGCAGCGCACTCAGGGCGCCCCGAAAAGGGGCAGGCGCATGGGAACGGCAGGAAGGCGGACCCGCGGCGCGCTCGGAGTGCTAGCCGGCTCGGCCATTGCGATCCTGGCGGCGGCCACCGTCGCGGCCGGAACGGCGATGCCGCCCACCGCCGCGACCAAAACCGTGGACCTTCCGTCCGCGGCACTTCCGGCCGGGCAGTCGGTGGGCAGCTGCCCGGGACCCGCGCAGCTCCTGGAAGGCTCCGACGCTGGCACCGATCCGCAGTTTTCGCCCGCCTCCAACACCGCCAGTTCCGCCGTCAGCGCCCTGCTGCTCAGTGCCGGCGACGGCCGGCTGCCGCGCAGTACCCTCGCGGCGCTCGGTCAGGGCGGCGTGCTGGCCACTCTGGCTACGCCTCCCGTGCCTGCCCCTTCCGCTGCGTCCGCCACCTCTGCGCCGGCGCGGACCGCGCCCGGCGCTCCGGACAACCGGAAGGCAGTGGTGCTCCGGGCGCAGTCCGTGGACACGGCCTCCGTCCTGCGGGCGGACCCGCTCAACGGCCAACGGACCTCCGCCAATGGCATCACGGCGTTCACCGCCTCCGACGGGGACCTGCAGGGTCTCGCCGCAGCGAACTGCCAGTCGCCGTCCAACGACATCTGGCTGCTCGGCGCCAGCACCACGGTCGGCCGAACGGCCATCCTGAACATTGCGAACTCCTCGGCCACTGCCGCCACCATCAACCTGGACCTGTATGGGGACAAAGGCCCCATCCAGGCCCCCGGCGCGCGCGGGCTGCTGGTCCCGGCCGGCGGCACGCGTTCCATCGTGCTGGCCGGGCTTGCCTCCGGACAGCAGGACCTCGCGGTCCGGCTCAAGAGCACCGGCGGCCCGGTGGCCGCCACGATCCAGCAGTCCGTGTTGCGCGGCCTGACCGCAGGCGGTGTGGAGACGCTCGAACCCGTGGCGGCTCCGGCGGTACGGCAGGCGGTGACCGGGATTGATGTCCAGGATCCGGCTCTGGCCGGCCGGCTGGCCGGGCAAAGCGGATACCAGGACGCCGGCTCGGCGCTGCAGGTTGCCGTTCCGGGCGTTACGGACGCGGTCGTCCAGGTCAGGGTGTACGGCACCGGCGGCCAGCGGGCGCTGCCCAACGGCGGGGTCTTCACAGCGAAGGCCGGTGCCGTCTCCGAGCTTCCGCTGACGGGGCTCCCTGCGGGAACGTACACCGTTGACGTCCGCGCGGACTCGTCCTTTACCGCCGCGGTGCGCGTCGTGCACGGCACCAAAACCGGGGAGGCGGTGGACTTCGCCTCAACCGGCGCTTCCGCGCGGCTGGGGGACGGGCAACTGATCACTTTGCCGCCCGGAATCCAGTCCAGGCTTTCCTTCGGCGTTGCGGACGGCCGCGCCAGAGTATCCCTGACCCCGGTCACCGCTGCGGGCAAGCTGTTATCGGTCAAGAACGTGGACGTTGCCGGGGGCACCACCGTCGTGGTGGACCCGAAGCAGCTGGCCGGTGACGACGTGGCCGGCTTCATAGCGTCCGCCACGGGCGACTCCGTCGTCGGAGCGCAGGTGCTGACGGTGAAGGATGGCGCCGGGGTTTCCGTGGTCGGCATCCCCCCCGGAGTGGCGGGCCAGCAAAGCGCGACGGTGGTCCTGGGCTACTGATGCACCGCTATGAACCGCGGACACCTGCTGGCCGCGCCCGCCTGAGGGCCGCTGCGGCCCGGTCTACCTAGTAGCGGCGAGACCGCCGGTACACCGGGTCAACCGCCTCCGGCGCGACGTTGAGGATCCCGGCCGCCTCTTCAATGATGATCTCGTGCACAATTTCACGCAGCTCGTCATCGTTATCCGAGAGCTGTTCGATCGGCCTGCGGTAGATGGTGATCGATGCCGGCATGTCCGGACGCGCCACCCGGTGGGTCCCCAGCGGCGCACGCTCGCCCCGGGCAACCAGTTCCTCCAGCGACGAGGGGATGTCCTCGACCACAAATTGGACCGCTTCCATCGCCGTGCCCCACAGCTCACCGAGTCGTTCCGCCGAATCCATGACCAGCTCGTCGAACTTCTCCGCCCGGGTGTGCGCACCGGGCAGCGCCGGCAACAGCAGTTCCCCCCGCAGGCCGCGGCCGTGACGGTTCCGACGCCGTGCCCGGAACGACCGACCCTGCTGCCCGGCGGCGTTGCCGGCCTCAGGCTCCAGCTCAATGGAAAAGCCGGAATCGGTGGGCTTAAACTGCATATCTTGACTCTAGCCCCGGCGACCGACATTAATCGACAACCACAATCTGACACCCCAGCTACCGCCACAGGGGCGGTTCCTGACGCCGTTTGCATCAAAGGCAGGTAATCTTGGGAGCCGTGGGAAATATACGCCAGTGTTCAAGATCGGGTTGCAGCCAGTCGGCCGTGGCCACTTTGACGTATGTCTATTCGGATTCGACGGCGGTGCTGGGCCCGCTGGCCACCTTTGCCGAACCGCATTGTTACGATTTGTGCGCTCTGCACGCCGGACGGATGACCGTCCCGCGTGGCTGGGAAGTAGTCCGGCTCGCCATGCCCGCCACTCCGCCGGGGCCCGGTCCCGATGACCTGCTGGCGCTGGCCGACGCAGTCCGGGAAGCGGCCAGTGCGCCGGACGAATCCGCCACGGACCTGGGCCCGCTGGCCCAACGCGGCAGCAAATCCGCGCTGGAACCACCGGCGGGCGCCGCCGTGCAGGGCACACGCCGGGGACATCTGCGTATTCTGCGGGACTGACCCGGCGGCGATAGGCTGGGAGCAACACCCGCAGGTCCTTACGCCGTAGAGGCAGATTCAGGAAGCGAACCGCCATGCCGCATGTCAGAGACGAACTTTTGGCCGTGCTCCGGTGCCCCGTCACGAAGGCATCCCTTGTGCTGGAGGGGGACGAGCTGGTCAGTACCGTGGCCGGCCCGGGCGGCACAGCACTGCGTTACCGGATTGTGGACGGCATCGTGCTGCTGCTGCGCGCGGAGCAGCTGGCCGACGCGGCGGTTGCGGGTTCGGGCCAGCACGACGGCGGCCCTGCCGCGGATACCTCCAACCAGACCGACGCCAACCAAGGGACCGCGCCATGACTGTTGACCACACATCTTCTGACCACAAGACTTTCGACTACAAAATCGCCGACATCTCGCTGGCCGGGGCCGGCCGTCACCAGATCCGCCTGGCCGAACATGAAATGCCCGGCCTGATGTCGCTGCGCCGGGAATTCGGCCCCAGCCAGCCGCTCAAGGGTGCCCGGATCGCCGGCTCGCTGCACATGACGGTGCAGACCGCCGTCCTGATCGAGACCCTCACGGCGCTCGGTGCCCAGGTCCGCTGGGCCTCCTGCAACATCTTCTCCACCCAGAACGAGGCCGCGGCCGCCGTCGTTGTCGGCAAAGGCACCGCGGCGGATCCGCAGGGCGTGCCGGTCTTCGCCTGGAAGGGCGAGACCCTCGGGGAATACTGGTGGACCGCGCAGCAGATCCTCAGCTGGCCCGGCGCGGACAGCAATCCGGAGCTTGGTCCGAACATGATCCTTGACGACGGCGGCGACGCCACCATGCTGCTGCACAAGGGCGTCGAGTTCGAGGCGGCCGGCGCCGTGCCCGCCGCCGCCGAGGATGACCCGGAGGAATACCGGATCGTGCTGGAGGAGCTGCGCGGCACCCTGGCCCGGGACCCGCAGAAGTGGACCCGGATCGCCAACGGTATCCTGGGCGTCACCGAGGAAACCACCACCGGTGTGCACCGGTTGTACCAGCTGGCCGAGCAGGGCAGGCTGCTGTTCCCCGCCATCAACGTCAACGACTCGGTCACCAAGAGCAAATTCGACAACAAATACGGCATCCGCCACTCGCTGCCGGACGGCATCAACCGGGCCACGGATGTGCTCATGGGCGGCAAGGTCGCCGTCGTCTGCGGCTACGGCGATGTGGGCAAGGGCGCCGCGGAGGCGCTGCGCGGGCAGGGATCGCGCGTGATTGTCACCGAGATCGACCCGATCTGCGCGCTGCAGGCCGCCATGGACGGCTACCAGGTGGCCCGGCTGGAATCCGTGCTGGCAAAGGGCGATATCTTCATCACCACCACCGGCAACAAGGACGTCATCATGGCCCGGCACATGCTGGGCATGAAGGACAAGGCCATCGTGGGCAATATCGGGCACTTCGACAATGAGATCGACATGGCCGGCCTGGCCAGGGTTCCCGGCGTGCGCAAGGTGGAAATCAAGCCGCAGGTGCACGAGTGGGTCTTCGACGGGGCCGACGCTCCGGCGGGGACGGAAGCGCGGTCCATCATCGTGCTCTCCGAGGGCCGCCTGCTGAACCTGGGCAACGCCACCGGGCACCCGTCCTTTGTCATGAGCAACTCCTTCGCGAACCAGACCATCGCGCAGATCGAGATATTCACCAAACACGGCCACAGCGGTGACGACGGTCAGCCGGTATACGGGAATCAGGTCTACGTGCTGCCCAAGATCCTTGACGAGAAGGTGGCACGGCTGCACCTGGACGCGCTCGGGGTGGAGCTGACGGAGCTGTCCAAGGATCAGGCCGAATACCTGGACATCGACGCCGCAGGCCCCTACAAGTCCGAGCACTACCGCTACTGACGGAAGTTTTTGTTGCTCCTTAAGTTGCACTGTTGAGACCTCTCCGGAGCGGAACCGGCCGGTCGATAGCGTAAAATCGTCTGAGTAGCCATGTGGTTGCAGGTCTGGAGTCGTGGATGAGCAAGGGAAATCGCAAGGGCTGGAAAATCGGGCTGATCACCGTCATCTCCGTCGCGGCAGTCGCCGGCGGAGTCGGTGCGGCCACGGCCCCTACGTGGGCCGGTGCGCCCATCCAGTCGGAGGCCCAGAGTCCCATGCGGACCACGCCGGGCATGGCCGCCCCGGTGGTCAAGGCGCTGGAATTGGGCGTCTCCCCGACGGACGGTGCGCAACAGGTCAACCCGGCAGCGCCCGCGGTCGTGAAGGCGGCCAACGGCACCATTAAGTCGGTCTCGCTGACCGAGACCAGGTCCGGGACCGCCGTCGAGGGTGCCCTGAGCGCCGACGGCTCCACCTGGACGGCGAACGGGCCGCTCAAGTTTGACACCGCCTATTCGTACGACTTCACCGTCGTCGATGGCGCCAACCGCCGGACGCACAAGACCCAGACGTTCAACACCGTCCCGGCCGCGAATGAGGCGGACGCTGCGGTCTACCCGCAGGACGGCCAGCAGGTGGGCGTGGCCCAGCCGATCCAGATCACCTTCAGCGAGCCGGTGGTCAACAAGGCAGCTGTTGAGAAGGCCATTAAGATTACGACGACGGCCGGCCAGGTGGGTGCCTTCCACTGGTACAGCGACAACACGGTCCGCTTCCGGCCGGAGGCCTTCTGGACCGCCAACAGCACCGTCACCGTGGACATGGAACTCTTCGGGGTGGACTTCGGCAAGGGCCAGATCGGGAACTTCAATAAGAAGATCACCATTCCCATCGGCGACAAGAAGGTCATGATTTCGGACTCGGTGAATCACGTCGCGGACGTCTACATCAACGACAAGCCGGTCCAGCATTTCCTGGTCACGATGGGGGATGAGCGGTTCCCGTCCGCCTCCGGGTATCTGGTGCTGATGGGCCATCAGCGCCACGCACATTTTGTGGCCTCGACGATCGGGCTCAAGCCCGGTGATCCCGCCAACTACGGTGAGCTGGACGTCAACTACGCCACCCGGCTGACCACCAGCGGGGAGTTCATCCACCAGGCCGCCGGCCAGGCCGTGAACTACATCGGCAAGCTGAACCTCTCGCACGGCTGCATCGGCATGAATGAAGCCGGCGCCTCCTGGGTCTTCAACAACATGGGTGTCGGCGATGTTGTCCAGGTCATCAACAGCCCGAGCGAATCGGCCGCGCCGACCGACGGCTACGGCGACTGGAATATCCCGTGGGCGCAGTACCCCTCCCGCGCCGCCAACGGCAGCTGAGCCCTCGGCTTCTGCTTAGCATCCGGTGGTCGACCAAGGCCGGCCACGGCCGCGTGGAGAGCCGCTAACCGTCCCCCTGGAACGGCGTCCCATACAAGCGCTCGGCCAGCCTGTCCGCCCGCCCGCGCTGTATCTTCAGCCGCAGGTAGTCCCGCTCCCGCCGCTCGGACATCAGAGCGGACAGGAACGCCTCCGGCAGGGTACCCGGCGGCGGTGGAGGCGAGACGTAGTGGGCAGCCTCAGTGGCCAGGGATGCGGCGAGCTGCGACCGGGAGGCCGGCGCCGTTCTCGCGGCCTGCCGCAGGAACTGCGATATCCGGCGGGCCAGCGAATCCGGCAGGCGGCCCAGGTCCGCCAGCTTCGCCCAGGGCAGCAGATGGTCCGGAATGCTGACCGGCAGCGGAGCCACGGCAGCCACCCGCTCCCGCATGGAGTATGTGCCCGCGAGCATATCGCCGAGCCGTTTCGAGCGCTCATTGAACAGCGAGGCAATGAACGCCACTGAGCCGAACATCATGTACAGCTCAAAGAAACCCAGCAGCCCGCGGATCAGGGCGTGCCGGAAGCGGATGGAACCGCCGTCGTCGCGCACAACCCGCAGGCCCATCACCAGCTTTCCCAGCGATTTTCCCCGGCTCAGGGTCTCCACCGCCACCGGCAGGACGACGAAGAGGAACACTATCGCGACCAGCACTATGACCGTCGCGGCCGCTTCGTCCAACAGGTCGGGCACTGAACCCAGGGCAAAGAGGAACAGGATGGCCAGCACCACCTGCACGGCGGCGTCGATCGCCACGCCCAAGCCCCTGGCGGCGAACGATGCCGGACGCAATTCAAGGACCACGGCCTCACCCGTGACGATGGAACTCATGCCCCCCCTGTCCGGCAGCTGAAGATGTTGTCCAGGCCTTCAGTCTAGCCAGCGGGCCCGGCCGCGCTAGGGTATTACCGTGGACCTGGATGCCTTCACCGCCGTGCATGAATCCCAGTGGAACCGCCTGGATGCGCTAGCGCGCCGGCGCACGCTCAGCGGCGCGGAAGCCGACGAGCTGCTGCGGCTGTACCAGAGCGCGTCCACTCACCTGTCGATGATCCGTTCGGTTGCCCCGGAAGGGGCTCTGTCCGCGTCGCTGTCCGCGCGGCTGGCCCGGGCCCGGACCCGCTTCACTGGAGCCCGCTCAAATTTCATGGAGGATCTGGCCCGGTTCTTTGCCGTTGCCCTGCCGGCCGCCTTCTACCGGCTCCGCTGGCTGACTCTGGCGGTCGGGACGGTGTTTGCCGTGGTCAGCCTGTTGTACGGACTGTGGGCGGCGAACAATCCGGACGTCGTGCACGCCCTGGGTGGCGATGCCAGGCTGAAGCAGCTGGTGGATCGGGACTTCGTCAATTATTACTCGGACAACCCCGCCGCCTCGTTTGCCGGCCAGGTCTGGACCAACAATGCCTGGATCGCGGCCCAGTGCGTCGCGCTGGGCATTACCGGGCTCTTTGTGCCCGTGACGCTGTACCAGAACGCGGAGAATGTGGGCCTCACCGGGGGAGTGATGTTCGCCTACGGCCGGGGCGATGTGTTCTTCAGCTACATCCTGCCGCACGGGATGCTGGAGCTGACCGCCATCTTCATAGCCGGCGCCGCCGGGCTGCGGATCTTCTGGTCCTGGGTATCGCCGGGTCCCCGGACGCGATTGGCCGCCCTCGCCGCGGAGGGTCGGTCGCTGATCACCGTGGCGCTGGGCCTGGTGCTGGTGCTTCTGGTATCCGGACTGCTGGAAGGCTTCGTCACCCCCAGTCGGCTGCCGGTATGGGCCAAGATCACCATTGGCGCCCTGGCGCTGGGCGGGTATTGGGCCTATGCGCTGACGGCGGGCCGGCGAGCCTTCCTGGCAGGGGAGCGGGGGGACCTGGAAAGTTCGGACGCGGGGGAGAGCGCGGCCGCGGCCTGAACGCTTCCGGCCGCAGACATCCGCCCGCGTCGGGGTGGCACACGCTACGCGGGCGGCTCTGCGGGTAGGCTCAAATGGTGAGCGAAAATAAAGGCCCCGGCGGCGGGCAAAGCATGGACAACGGACTGCAGAGCGGCCCGGAGCGGGTGGAGTCCGGCGTCGGAACCGACGATGCCGTGGCGTTTGAGTGGATGCGCCCGGCAGCCAATCCGGCGGTCCCCACCGAGGCGTCCGCTCCGCCGGAATCCGCCCCGCAGGAGTCGGCCGCGGGGCCCGCCCCCACGGAGTCGGCGGCGGATGGTTCTTCGGAGGACGACGGCGAATCGGCCCCCGCTGGCAGGCACTGGCCCACCGCCGCGGTGAAGGCCGAGCCTCGGCCCGCATGGAAGGGCGGCCCCATGCGCACCGCCGGCAAACTTCCGGATCTGAGCGCCTATGAGGCGGCGCCGGGCACCAGGGAAAGTTCCTCCGTCTTCAACGAGCCCCTGCCCACCTCCATGCTCCAGGTCCGGCCGCCGCAGGAGGAGGTGGACCGGCGCGCCGCCGAGCGCGAAGAGGCCGCAAACGCAAAACCGGTGCTGCCTCGCGTGATGCAGGTGCTGCTGGCTGTCTTCTACCCCGTGGTGCTCCTGGTCCTGTCCATCCGGCTGATCACCACCCCGCTGTTCCTCTGGGCGGAGTACAACCGCCCGGGATTCCCGCCGGACAACTTCGGCTTCAGCACCGATGACCGGATGACCTTCGGGTCCTACACCGTGGACTACCTGCTCAACTTCGCCGGTCCCCGCTATCTGGGCGGACTGGTGAATGCGGATGGCCGGCCGCTTTTCAATACCGGCGAGGTCAGCCACATGGCGGATGTGAAGTCCGTCATTACCATGGCGTTCATTGCCGGCACAGTCCTGGCCATCGGCATGATTATTGCCATCGTCTACCTTTCCCGCCGCAGCCACGGGGGCGTCCGCCGCGGCCTGTTCGCCGGATCGGTTGCAACGTTGGTGCTGGTGATTACCCTCGGGGTCCTGGGCTTCATGGGCTGGGAGACTTTCTTCACGGACTTCCACGAAATCTTCTTCAAGAACGGCACCTGGACGTTCTACCTCAACGACACGCTGATCCGGCTGTTCCCGGGACAATTCTGGCAGGATGCCGGCCTCGTGATCGGCCTCGCCGTCTTCGTTGTTTCCACCCTGACACTGGCCTTCTCCTGGCCCACCCGGACGCGTCGGGAGGCCAGCGCCCGGGCCAAGAACCCGGCGCAGGGCCGCCGCGCAGCCGCGGGAGCCTAGCCGGCGTCGCTCAGATCCAGCTGGGCATCCACATATGGTTTTTCCAGTCCTGGTAGGAAATCTGCTCCGCCGTCCAGATCGGGTAGAAATAGGCCGAGACCACCACGGTCAGCACCAGGAAGATGCCCACCAGCAGGGCACCCTGTTGCCTGCGCCAGGGCGGATCCGCGGCCTTGCCCAGGACCAGGCCAAGCACAAAGACCAGCGCCAGGATCAGGTACGGTTCGTAGGCGATCGCATAAAAGAAGAAGATCGTCCGGGTGGGGTACAGAAGCCACGGCAGGTAGCCTGCGGCCAGTCCGGCAAGGATGGCCCCGGCCCGCCAGTCGCGGCGGAGCGCCCAGTAGGCAATCAGGAATACTGCAGCCAGGGCCGCGGACCACCAGATGACCGGGTTGCCCACCGAGGAGACCACAGCGGCGCAGCTGTCCGCCAGACAGCCCTTTTCACCATGCTTGGGGTAGTCGGTGTAAAAGGACGTGGGCCGGCCCATCACCAGCCAGGACCAGGCATTCGCCTTATAGGGGTGGTCCGAGCTCAGCCCGATGTGGAAATTGTAGGCGGTGGAGTGGTAATGCCACAGCGAGCGAAGCGAATCCGGAACCCAGCCCCACGGACCGGCGGGATTTGTTTTGGCCCAATTCCGGTCGTACGAGTCGCTGGCCAGGAACCAGCCGGTCCACGACGCCAGATACGTCACCGCGGCCACCGGCACCACGCAGGCGAAGGCGAAGATCCCGTCCCTGAGTATGCCGCCGGCCATCCAGTAGCGGATCCCGGCTATCCGGCGTGCGTTCAGGTCCCAGAACACCGTGAGCAGGCCAAAGGCTGCCAGGAAGAACAACCCCGACCATTTCGTGCCAATGCACAGGCCCAGGCAGACCCCGCTCGCCAACCGCCAGGGCCGCCACCGCAGCCACGGACCGTAGGCAAGCAGCCGGCCCGGCGGCCTGCCGGTCAGCCCGGCGAGCCGCCCGGCCGCCGCCAGCTTCTTCGCCAGCCTGCGCCGGCCGTCGTCGCGGTCCAACAGCAGCGCGCCAAAGGCGGCCAGCGCCCAAAACATGACGAAGACGTCCAGCACGGAGGTCCGTGACATCACAATGGCATGGCCGTCAACGGCGAAGAGCAGCCCGGCGACGGCACCGAGGATGGTGGAACGGAACACCTTCTGCGCAATCAGCGCCAGCAGGAAGATGGAGAGGGTGCCGACCGCGGCGGCGGAGAAGCGCCAGCCGAAACTGCTGGAGGGGCCGAAAAGCCACATGCCGAAGGCAATCATCCACTTGCCGACGGGCGGATGCACCACATACTCGGGGGTATTCTGCAGGAAGCTGAAATCGCCGGAAACGAAGTGGTCGTTGGCCTTGTCCGCCCAGTTCCGCTCGTAGCCGCTCTGCAGCAGGGCGTAAGCATCCTTGACGTAGTAGGTCTCGTCGAAGACCAGCACATGCGGGTCGCCCAGGCGGACAAACCGGAGGATACCGCCGACGACGGCCGCCAGGACGGGTGCCAGCCAGAACCACAACCGCAGCGGAACGGGTGTATCGAGCCAGCGCCACCGGGCGCCCAGCAACCTCTCGGTGAGGGCGGTAAAAGTGAAAGACGTCCGGGGATCCCGCACCCATGCGCGTCCGTCGGTCCCTTCGGCGGGCAGCAGCGGGGCCGCAGCCGCGGGCCCAGGGGCGTTCAGAGTCACCCTGCCAATGCTACCGGCGCCGCGGCGCCTCCGGGATGCCCGGCTGTGGCCGCCGGAAAGAACAGTAGGCTGGAATGATGGACGAAGACCTCGGCAGCGATGACACGCAGGACAGCGGACCGGAAGGATCCGGCCCGGGAACCGGCGGGCAGGACGAATCCGGACCGGATCAGGCGCTCCGGGGCGGCTACATCGTGCTGGCGGCGACACCGATCGGCAACACCGGCGACGCATCCGCCAGGCTGGTGGAGTGGCTGTCGGCCGCGGACCTGATCGCCGCGGAGGACACCCGCAGATTGCAACGGCTGGTCAAATCGCTGGGGGTTACGGTGACCGGGCGCATTGTCAGCTACCACGAACACAATGAGGCGACCCGGACCGCAGAGCTGCTGGCCCACGTCCAGCAGGGCAGGACGCTGCTGATGGTGACCGACGCCGGTATGCCCGCCGTGTCCGATCCGGGCTTCCGGCTGGTGGAGGCCGCCGTGGCGGCCGGGATCCGGGTGACGGCGGTTCCCGGCCCGTCCGCGGTGCTGACCGCCCTGGCCCTGTCCGGACTACCCACCGACAGGTTCTGTTTTGAGGGGTTCCTGCCGCGGAAGAGCGGCGAGCGGGCGAGCCGGCTGACCGAACTGGCAACCGAGCGCCGGACCATGGTCTTCTTCGAGGCCCCGCACCGGCTGGAGGTGATGCTCCGGGCACTGGATGAGGCGTTCGGGCCGGACCGCCGTGCCGCGGTGGCCCGCGAACTGACCAAGACCTACGAGGAAGTGCTGCGCGGGCCGTTGCGCGAGCTGCTGCAATGGGCGGAAGCCACCGAGGTTCGCGGTGAGATCGCCGTCGTCGTTGCCGGCGCACCCGAAGCTGCGGCTGCCAAACCGGAGGATCTGGTGGCGGCCGTCGGCACCCTGGTGGGCCGGGGAATCCGGCTGAAGGATGCGGTCGCGGCGGTGGCCGAGGACGGCCGGGTCAGCAAGCGCGAGCTCTACAGCGCCGTAATCGCCGCGCGGTAGGACAGGCCATCGCGGCCCGGCGGGAGCGGACCGCGGGTCGTCCCCGCGGCTGCTGTGCAGTTGCACAGTGACGAGCCTCATCCGTGGTGCTCAGATGCGTAGACACTGCTCCGGCGGGAGAACTACCGTGAGAGTCAGAGTCACGCCCAGCGCACGACGTCCGGTGCACCGATGCCGGCTTCAGGGGCGTCCGATTCACTACCGACCATCCGCACCGAAACCCAGCATTGAAAACCCGCGATAGCGCCCCGACGAAGGAGTCTCCATGGCCGCCAGTACCCAGACCATAACCCCACAGCGTGAAAGTGAATTGCTGGCCAGCGTTCCTACCGGGCTGCTGATCAACGGCCAGTGGAAACCGGCCGCCTCCGGGAAGACTTTCGACGTCGAGGATCCCTCCACCGGCAAGGCGCTGCTCACCATCGCCGATGCCGGCGCCGAGGACGCCGCGGCCGCCCTCGACGCGGCGGCGGCGGCCCAGGACGCCTGGGCGGCGACGGCACCGCGCGTCCGCGGGGAGATTCTGCGCCGGGCCTTTGAGCTGGTCACCGAACGCGCCGAGGACTTCGCCCTGCTGATGACCCTGGAGATGGGCAAACCGCTGGCCGAGGCCCGCGGCGAGGTCACCTACGGGGCCGAGTTCCTTCGCTGGTTCTCCGAGGAAGCCGTCCGAGCCTTCGGCCGCTACTCCGTCTCCCCGGACGGGAAGTCCCGGCTGCTGGTGACCAAGAAGCCGGTGGGCCCGTGCCTGCTGATCACCCCGTGGAACTTCCCGCTGGCCATGGCCACCCGCAAGATCGCCCCCGCCGTGGCCGCCGGCTGCACCATGGTGCTCAAACCGGCCAATCTGACCCCGCTGACCTCGCACCTGTTCGCCCAGGTCATGCAGGAGGCCGGTCTTCCGGACGGGGTGCTGAACGTCATCTCCACCACCACGGCCGGCGCCACCACCGGTGCGCTGATCAAGGATTCGCGGCTCCGCAAGCTCTCCTTCACCGGTTCCACCGAAGTCGGCCGCCGGCTGCTCTCGGACGCCTCGGAGATGGTGCTGCGGACCTCGATGGAACTCGGCGGCAACGCCCCGTTCGTGGTCTTCGAGGACGCCGATCTGGAAGCCGCCGTCAGCGGTGCCATGATCGCCAAACTGCGCAACATGGGGGAGGCATGCACCGCCGCCAACCGGTTCATAGTGCACGAGTCCATCGCGGACGAATTCGCCGGCAAGTTCGCCGCACGGATGGCCGAGATGACCCCCGGACGCGGTACCGAGGACGGCAGCAAGATCGGTCCGCTGATCGATGCCAAGAGCCGCAACAAGGTCAACGACCTGGTCCAGGACGCCGTCAGCTCGGGTGCGGTGGCCGTCGTCGGCGGCGCGGCCGTTGACGGGCCGGGTTACTTCTACCAGCCAACGGTACTGAAGGACGTGGCCGCCGACTCCCGCATCCTGCGCGAGGAAATCTTCGGCCCGGTGGCGCCCATTGTGACGTTCAGGACCGAGGAGGAGGCCATCCGGCTGGCCAACAACACCGAGTTCGGCCTGGTGGCCTACGTCTTCACCCGCGATCTGAACCGCGGGCTGCGCATGGGGGAGCGGCTGGAGACCGGCATGCTGGGCCTGAACGCGGGCGTGGTTTCCAACGCCGCGGCACCCTTCGGCGGCGTCAAGCAGTCCGGCCTGGGCCGTGAGGGCGGACTCGAGGGCATCGAGGAGTACCTCTACACCCAGTACATCGGCATCGCGGACCCGTACGCCTCCTGATTCGACCGCTCCTCGTTCGACCGCGGACGGCAC
>JALYYI010000288.1 GCA_030946705.1 Actinomycetota bacterium
CACGACGGTGAAGCCGCCCGCCGCGGTGGCCGCGGCCAGGGCCTGAGCCACCGCTCGGGTGCCTTCGGCGAAGGCCGGGAACTCAAAGACGCCCATGGGTCCGTTCCAGAAAACGGTCTTTGCCCCGCGGATCTGCACCGCGAAGGCCTCGCCGGTGTCCGGTCCGATGTCCAGGCCCAGGCCGGAGGCACCAAAGGAGCTTCCCTCAATATCCTGCGCCGGGACAACCTCATGGTCCGCGTCCGCGGAAAAGCTCGCCGCCACCACGACGTCGGTGGGCAGCACGAACGTCGTTCCCGCCCCCGCCGCACGGGCAAGGTAGTCCTTCACCGCCGGGATCTGGTCCTGCTCCAGCAGGCTGGTGCCGACCTTGAAGCCCTGAGCCGCCAGGAAGGTGAAGAGCATGCCTCCGCCGACCAGGATGCTGTCCGCCTTGCCGATCAGGTTATCGATCACCGCCAGCTTGTCCGAGACCTTCGACCCGCCCAGGACCACGACGTAGGGCCGCGGGGTATCACCGGTCAGCCGCTCCAGCACAGCGAGCTCCGTGTGTACCAGGTCCCCCTGGTACGACGGCAGCCTGCGGGCAACATCGAAGACGCTGGCGTGTTTGCGGTGGACCGCGCCGAAGGCGTCGTCCACATAGGCGCCGCTGTCCGCGGTCAGGGCCACCAGCTCGTCCGCAAAGCTGCCGCGCTCGGCGTCGTCTTTGCTGGTTTCGCGGGCGTCGAAACGCACGTTTTCCAGCACCAGGACGCCCCCGTCCGCGAGCTCCGCGGCCAGTTTCCGGGCCGAGGGGCCAACTGTGTCCTCGGCCAGGGCGACCTTGAACCCGGCCAGCTCCGCCATCCGGTCAGCGGCCGGCTTCAGCGAATACTTCGGCTCCGGAGCGCCGTCCGGGCGGCCGAGGTGGGCGCAGACCAGGACGCGCGCCCCGGCGTCGGCCAGCTTGGAAATTACCGGAAGGGAGGCCCTGATGCGGCCGTCATCGGTCACTTTAGCGCCGTCGAGCGGCACGTTAAGGTCACTTCGGACCAGAACGTACCGCCCCCGGACACCATCAGCGATCAATTCGTCGAGGGTGTGGGAAGTCATGGTTCCTACCCTAGCCCAGCTTGTCGGCAACAAGCTTCGTCAGGTCGACCAGGCGGTTGGAGTAGCCCCATTCGTTGTCGTACCAGCCGACAACCTTGACCTGGTTGCCGATCACCTTGGTCAGGCCCGAGTCGAAGATGCATGAGGCCGGGTCCGTGACGATGTCCGAGGACACGATCGGATCCTCGGTGTAGGTAAGGTAGCCGGCAAGCTTGCCCTCGGCCGCGGCGGCCTTGTAGGCGGCGTTGACCTCCGCGGCCGTGACCTCACGGCCCAGCGTCACCGTCAGGTCCGTGGCCGATCCGGTGGGCACCGGCACCCGGATGGCGTAGCCGTCCAGCTTACCCTTGAGCTCCGGCAGCACCAGTCCGATTGCCTTGGCCGCGCCGGTGGAGGTCGGAACCAGGTTAATGGCGGCGGCACGGGCGCGGCGCAGATCCTTGTGCGGTCCGTCCTGCAGGTTCTGGTCCGCGGTGTAGGCGTGCACGGTGGTCATCAGACCACGTTCGATACCGAAGCTGTCCAGCAGAACCTTAGCCAGGGGGCCAAGGCAGTTGGTGGTGCAGGAGGCGTTGGAGATGATCGTATGCGCCGCCGGGTCGTACAGGTCGTCGTTGACGCCCATCACGATGGTGATGTCCTCGCCGGAGGCGGGGGCGGAGATGAGGACCTTCTTGGCGCCGGCGTCGATGTGCTTGCGCGCATCGGCGGCCTTGGTGAAGAACCCGGTGGATTCAATCACGATGTCCACGTCCAGATCCCGCCACGGCAGGTTCGCCGGATCGCGCTCGGCCAGGACCTTGATGGCCTTGCCGTCGACGACGATGTTCCCCTCTTTGACCTCGACGCTGGCCTTGAGCCGGCCGGTGACCGAGTCGTACTTCAGCAGGTGGGCCAGCGCCTCGGGGCTGGTCAGATCGTTGACGGCGACGATCTCAAGGTCGGCACCCTGCTCCAGGGCTGCCCGGAAGTAGTTGCGGCCGATCCGGCCGAAGCCGTTGATTCCAATACGTGTAGTCACGTCTTATCTCCTTAGTGCGCTCTCCAGCACACCTAGTCCGGTTAGAGCTACATGGTCCAACTAGCGGTTCCCGCACGCCTTTGGGCAGAGATGATTCCAGATTCGGAAGGTCGGGGAGCCACAAGCAGCCGGCGGCCGCCTTCCGTGATCCATCTTACGTTTAAGAGGGCCCGCCCCCGCAATCACGGGGGCGGGCCGTCCAAATAGTGGAAAGCGTCCGGCTGCTAGAGGACGATCAACCCGGTGGCGTTGGCCCGCGCACCGTTGAACCGGCGGGCGACGTCGGCCCAGTTGGCAATGTTCCAGAAGGCCTTCACATAGTCCGCCTTGACGTTCACATAGTCCAGGTAGAAGGCGTGCTCCCACATGTCCAACATCAGCAGCGGGGTGGTGCCGACGGCGACATTGCCCTGCTGGTCGTAGAGCTGCTCGATCACCAGGTTGCCGCCGATCGGCTCGTAGGCCAGGAATGCCCAGCCGGAGCCCTGCAGGCCCAGCGCGGCCGCGGTGAACTGGGCACGGAACGCATCGAAGGAGCCGAAGGCGTCGTCGATGGCCGCGGCCAGCTCGCCGTCGGGCTTGTCGCCGCCGTCCGGGGACAGGTTCTTCCAGAAGACCGAGTGATTGATGTGCCCCCCGGTGTGGAACGCCAGATCCTTGGAAAGCTGGTTGATGTTGGCGAAGTCGCCCTTCTCGCGGGCCTCGGCGAGCTGCGCCAGGGCCTTATTGGCACCGGCGACGTAGGCCGCGTGGTGCTTGCTGTGGTGAAGTTCCATGATGCGCGCCGAAATGCTCGGCTGCAGCGCCGCATAGTCATAGGGCAGATCGGGAAGTGTGTACTCGGTCACGATTCCTCCGTAGCGGTTGTGTGCTTTTTCGTTCCTGCAGTTTCATCCTAGGACGTTGCCGATGCCGCCGTGCTATTCGTCCAGCATCTCGAAGGTCACATTGGCCTCGGTGTCCGGAATGTCCAGTTCGATGGCCTTCTTGTCCGCCATCGCCAGCAGCCGGCGGATGCGCCCGGCAATGGCGTCCTTGGTCATCGGCGGATCCGCCAGCCGGCCCAGCTCATCCAGGCTGGCCTGCTTATGCGCCACCCGCAGCGCGCCCGCATAGCGAAGGTGCTCCGGAACGTCCTCGCCCAGGATTTCCAGGGCCCGCTCCACCCGGGCCCCGGCGGCAACGGCCGCCTGCGCGGAGCGGCGCAGATTCGCGTCGTCGAAGTTGGCCAGCCGGTTGGCCGTGGCCCGGACTTCCTTGCGCATCCGGCGTTCCTCCCACACCAGCAGGGCATCGTGGGCGCCCATCCGGGTCAGCAGCGCGGCGATGGTGTCCCCGTCCCGGATGACCACACGGTCCACGCCGCGGACCTCGCGTGCCTTGGCCGCAATGTTGAGCCGGCGCGCGGCGCCAACCAGGGCCAGGGCGGATTCCGGTCCGGGACAGGTGACCTCCAGGGCCGAGGAGCGCCCGGGTTCGGTCAGCGACCCATGCGAGAGGAAGGCACCGCGCCAAACGGCCTCCGCGTCCGCAGCGGATCCGTTCACGACGACGGACGGCAGCCCTCGCACGGGTCGGCCCCGGGCATCCAGCAGCCCGGTCTGGCGGGCCAGCGCTTCACCGTCGCGCACCACCCGGACCACGTAGCGGTTACCGCGGCGCAGCCCGCCGCCGGAAACCACCGTGATTTCGCTCTGCTGGCCGTAGATCTCCGAGATGGCCGCACGCAGCCGCCGGGCGGTGGAGGCCAGGTCGACCTCGGCCTCGATCACAATGCGGCCGGAAATGATGTGCAGGCCGCCGGCGAACCGCAGCATGGTGGAAACCTCGGCCTTGCGCACTGAAGATTTTTTGATATCCAGCCGGGAAAGTTCTTCCTTGACTGCCGCGGTCAGCGCCATCGTGTCATCCTAACTGTGCCCAAACCTAGCTACCCCCAAAAATATCGTGATAGGCCGCGGCGAGGCGCAATGGATCATGCACCGCCCGTCCGCCGGACCCACCCACTTTACCCAAGACAACCTCGGCCCCGATCATCGAGGCCGCACGCTCGAATTCCGCCATATCCGAAACGGAGGAGGGATCCGCCAGGACCACGTCCACGCCGAATTCCGGAGCATAGCGGGAAATGACGTGCAGATGGTCCGCCGCGCTCATCCCGGTGGCCTCCTTGTCATTGACGTCAAGGTTCATGGTCAGGCAGCGTCGGGCCGGGGTGGCGCACAACGCCTGCCGCAGCTCCGGCAGCAGCAGGTGCGGCAGCACGGAGGTGTACCAGGAGCCGGGACCCAGGATGACCCAGTCCGCCAGCTCAATGGCGGTCAGCGCTTCCACGCATGCCGGCGCGCCTTCCGGCAGCAGCCGCACGTTCTCCACCTGGCCGGCCAGGGCCAGGGAGGCCTGACCGCGGATGATCCTGCTGGTCTCCGCCCCGTCCGGATGCCGGTGCCGGACCTGCCCCTCGATGGTGAGCGGGACACTGGCCATCGGCAGCACCTGGCCGCGCGCGCCCAGCAGCGCCCCGGCCCACTGGAGTCCGGCCACCGGATCGCCCAGCAGTTCCCAGAGCGTGACGATGAGCAGGTTGCCCATCGCGTGGTTATCCAGCGAGCCGGCCGAGCCGTCGCGGGACTGGAAGCGGTGCTGCATCACGTCGCGCCAGGTGCGGCCCCAGTCGGTGTCATCGCACAGGGCGGCGAGGGCCATCCGCAGGTCCCCGGGCGGGAGGACGCCCAGCTCGGCGCGCAGCCGGCCGGAGGAACCGCCGTCGTCGGCCACCGTCACAATGGCGGTCAGCTCGGAGGTCAGCAGCCGCAGCGCGGACAGCGATGCGGCCAGGCCGTGCCCTCCGCCGAGCGCCACCACGCGGGGCTCGGTGCCACCCGCCGCCTTGCCCGACGGCGGGATCATCGGCAGCGGGCCGGTCAGCAGTGCCACTATTCCCTGCCCAGGTCTCGGTGACGGGTGCTGACGGTGACGCGGGGCAGCTGGGCCAGGCGTTTGGCCAGCTCCACGGCGACCGCGACGGAGCGGTGTTTACCGCCGGTGCAGCCGACGGCGATGGTCGCGTAGTGCTTGTTCTCGCGGCGGTAACCGGCCAGCACGGGTTCCAGGGCGTGCACATAGCGGTCCACGAAGTCCCTGGCCCCGTTTTCCACCAGGACAAAGTCGCTGACGTCCCGGTCCAGCCCGGTGTGCGGGCGCAATTGCGGCACCCAGTGCGGGTTGGGGATGAAACGGACATCGGCCACATAGTTGGCGTCCACCGGCAGCCCGTATTTGAAGCCAAAGCTCATCACGGTCAGCCGCAGCACCACCGGCCCGGACTCGGAAAACAGCTCCGTCACGGCGGAACCCAGCTCGTGCACGTTCAGCGTGGAGGTGTCCAGCACCATTTCCGACGCCGATTTCATTTCCGCGAGCAGCTCGCGTTCGGCGGCGATGCCGTCCAGCATCCGGCCGTCGCCCTGCAGCGGGTGCGGTCGCCGGCCCTGCTCGAAACGGCGGACCAGCGTCTCATCGCTGGCATCGAGGAACAGCACGCGGAAGGCGACGCCGCTGGCGGAGAGGGCGCTGAGCGAATCCCGGATGTCCGCGAACAGCGCCTTGCTGCGCACGTCCACCACCACGGCCAGCTTGGGCAGCGACTGCGGCATGCGCGAGACCAGTTCGGCCAGCGTCCCCAGCATCTGCGGCGGCAGGTTTTCCACCACATACCAGCCGTGGTCCTCAAGGGCATTGGCGGCGGTGCTGCGGCCGGCACCGGACATGCCCGTCACCACCAGCAACTCGGCTTCCACGGGTTTGATCGGAGTCAGCCCGTCCTCCGCCGGTGAGTGCGCGGGGTCCTGCGACGCCGAGCTAGCCTCTGTCATCAACAAATCCCGTCCGTTGCCTTATCCCGCGGTACCGTGCGGCCCGCCACCTAGCCTACCTAGGATTCAAGAATTTCGCCGGTGCTCATGTTCACGGCCGGGGCCGCTTCCTCGGCAGCGTCGAGGTGCAGCGCGTCGTGGACGGCTGCGGCGAGCACCGGACCAAAGCCCTTCAGCTGGGCGATCTCGGCCGCGGAGGCGCCCCTGACCTTCTTCACCGAGCCAAAGTGTGCCAGCAGCGTCTTTCGCTTGGCCTCTCCCATCCCCGGCACCTCATCGAGCAGCGATGCCGTCATGGACTTTGCCCGCTTCTGCCGGTGGAACGTGATGGCGAAGCGGTGCGCCTCGTCGCGGATCCGCTGCAGCAAATACAGGCCCTGCGAGGTGCGCGGCAGGATGACCGGAAAATCGCTCCCCGGCAGCCAGACCTCCTCAAGCCGCTTGGCCAGCCCGACGACGTAGACGTCGTCGATGCCGAGGTCCACCAGGGCCCGCGATGCCGCCGCCACCTGGGGCTGGCCGCCGTCGACCACCACCAGGTTGGGGGGGTAGGCAAACTTCGGCTTGGCCGGTGCCTGATCCGTGATCTCCCCGCTCTCCGGCAGTACGGTCCGGCCGGCCTGCTCCGGCAGGTGGTTCCGGAAGCGCCGGCTGATGACGTCGTACATGGACGCGGTGTCATCCACCGCCGCGTCGCCCGTGATGGCGAACTTCCGGTATTCGGATTTCTTGCTGAGACCGTCCTCCACCACCACCATGGAGGCGACGACGTTGGTGCCCTGGACATGCGAGATGTCAAAGCACTCGATCCGCAGCAGCGGCACCGGCAGGTCCAGCGCCTCCTGGAGTTCCTGCAGCGCCAGCGAACGCGCGGTCAGATCCCCGGCGCGGCGGGACTTGTGCAGCTTCATGGCCTGCTCCGCGTTCTGCCGGACGGTGTCCAGCAGCGCCGCCTTGTCCCCGCGCTGCGGCACCCGGATCTCCACCTTGGCCCCGCGCAGGCCGCCCAGCCATTCGGTGAGCTCCTCGTGGTTGGAGGGCAGCTCCGGCACCAGAATCTGCCGCGGGATGCCGTCGTTGGCCTCGCCGCCCTCGCCGTAAACCTGCTGGAGCAGGTGTTCCACCAGTTCCGCCGGTGTCGAATCCTCCACCTTTTCCACCACCCAGCCGCGCTGCCCGCGGATCCGGCCGCCGCGGACGTGGAAGACCTGCACGGCGGCCTCCAGCTCATCCTGGTGCACGGCGAAAATGTCTGCATTGGTGTCCTCGGCCAGCACCACGGCGTTGCGCTCGAAGACCTTCCGCAGCGCCACGATGTCATCGCGCAGCCGGGCCGCGCTCTCGTAGTCCAGCTCCGCCACCGCGTCCGCCATCTGCTTCTCCAGGCTGGCGATGAACCGTTTGGCCTCGCCGCCCATGAAGGCGCAGAACTGCTCCGCCAGCGCGCGGTGCTCCTCCGCGGTCACCCGGCCCACGCAGGGTGCCGAGCATTTGTCGATGTAGCCCAGCAGGCACGGCCGGCCGCTCTGCTGCGCGCGCTTGAGCACGCCGGCGCTGCAGGTGCGCACCGGGAACACGCGCAGCAGGGTGTCCACCGTGTCCCGGATGGCACCGGCGGTGTACGGGCCGAAGTAGCGGGTACCCTTGCGCCGTTCGCCGCGCATCACCTGGACGCGCGGGATTTTCTCGCCCATGGTCAGGGCCAGGTAGGGGTAGGACTTGTCATCCCGGAACGCCAGGTTGAACCGCGGGGTGAATTCCTTGATCCAGGTGTATTCCAGCTGCAGGGCTTCCAGCTCGCTGCCCACGATGGTCCACTGCACGCTCGCCGCGGTGTGCACCATGGCGTAGGTCTTGGGCAGCAGCGAGGCGGGGTTGGCGAAGTAGGAGTTCAGCCGGGACCGGAGGTTTTTGGCCTTGCCCACGTAAATGACCCGGCCGTGTTCGTCGCGGAAGCGGTACACGCCCGGGTCGGTGGGGATTTCGCCGGCTTGGGGCCGGTAACTCGCTGGATCTGCCACGGTACTATTCTAGTGATTTGCTCTGGTTGTAACTCGCGGAGCGTTCCTGTCCGGACAGGGCGGCGATCGCGTTCATGATCTCATCCGTCGCGGCGCGGCGGGCGGGCAGCGAATGGCCCGGGCCGGTCTTCTCGAAATACAGTGCTTCGCCGATCCGGACGGTGAAATGCTGGGGCCGGATCCCGTTCTTACCCGCCGGCTGCAGCTTCTGGGTGCCGATCAGTCCCACCGGAATGACCGGCGCGCCGGTGGTCAGCGCCAGCCAGCCCACCCCGGTCCGGCCGCGGTACAGGATACCATCGCGGGAGCGCGTGCCCTCCGGGTAGATGCCGACCCCGCTGCCCGCGGACAGGATGTCCAGCAGGGCCTTCAGGGCCTGGACGCTGGCGGCCTGCTCGCCGCGTTCCACCGGAATGGACCCCACACCCTCAAAAAAGGACTTCATCAGCGCGCCCTTGAGGCCCCTGGTGGTGAAATATTCGGCCTTGGCAAAAAAGGCCACCGGGCGCGGCATCAGGGCCTGCACAATGACGCTGTCCAGGAAGGAGAGGTGGTTGGGCGCCACGATGAACGGCCCCTGGGCCGGCACATGGTCCAGGCCCAGGACGGTGGGCCGGCAGAGTCCACTGATCAGGGCGCGCGTCAGTCCCCGCGTCGCATCATAGAGAGCCACCAGAGCCCTCCCCTGCGTGCTGCCCGATGCCCCTGCCGGCGCTCAGGCCGGTGGTCCGGAGCCTGCCCATGCTGGCGAGCCGGTGGCGGATCTCCGCCAGCAGGGCATCGGCATGGTCGACGACGGCGACGGCACCGGCCGCTTCCAGCTCGCCGGGAAGCCCGAAGCCCCAGGAAACCCCGACGCAGTCCAGCGCGTTGCCTCGGGCGCCGTTGACGTCCTGCGCCCGGTCGCCCACCATCACGGCCGCGGGCGCCGCGGCGTGCGCTGCGGAGCCGGGCACCGCCGCCGGACGGCCCAGCCC
>JALYYI010000023.1 GCA_030946705.1 Actinomycetota bacterium
GAACGACGACGCGTACGAGGGCGACTGGACGCGCGGATACCATGCCTGTGACAATGCCGCCGGCCGAAATCTTCGTGCCATCACAGACCCCATCACCACCGGCCCGTAACCTAGGAGACCGAGACATCCGCGAAGGCGTCAAGGAACTGCGCTACTACCGGGAACATGGTTGGAACCTCTGATGGCTGACCAGCTGACCCTCGGCGGACTCCTGGACGCCCTCGAAGCCCTTGAACAGCGGTTGCCGGTCCACATGGCCGGTTTCGGCGGCGCCAGCACCCCCTTCGGTATCGGTCAGCACCGCATCCATTCTGAGGGGCTCGCGATCCACGTCATGGCCGGGTCGTCATGGACTGTCAGCCGCCTCGTGGACAAGCTCCGCCGGCGACTTTACCAGGGCTGGATCGGCGAATTCGTGGCCACACCCGACACGCCGATGTGGGCGCAGCCCGCAACCGAACTGCAGTTCAACGCCGTCTCCGGAGTCGAGGTCTTTAAGGGCTACGCCGTCATCCGCAGCAAAAACACCGCACCCGTCCAGGGCCCTCGTTGGAGCGACTCACGGATGACGAAGCCATCCACCGGATGCGCGAATCCCAGTCGCTCCGAACAGGAGGAGTGGTCAGCCTCCCCTGGAAAGCCGACGCATGGCTGCTGCACCGAATTCCATCCGAAAGGACCCGGACCCTGCTTTCCTCGGCCGCGGACCGCGAAGAACTGGTGCGATTCGACGAGAAGCTCGCCGCGCTGAAGGCCCGCATCGCCTCGCGGGAAGCCCCCGCCGCCGAGATCGAGTACATCTTCGGCATCACCAACGACCTGACCGCCCCATAGCCGAAGTAAACCATGATGAGCGTCCGAGTGTTTGCCCGAGGAAAACAGGTGGCGTAGCTTCACTAATCACTTAAATAGATCACCTTCCATAGTGGTCCGTGGCCCTATTTTCGGCTGGCGTCAACAATCACGGGTATGTCGTCGGTCCCTGGGTGGGCTGTCTGCGCGTCAGTTGGTGGTTGCCGCGTAGAGGTTCAGGCTGGCGGAGAATGTGATCCACGAAATGTACGGGAATAATAACAGCCCTGCTGCCGTGCTGATGGGGCCGAAGCGGAGAACGGTAATGCCTGCTCCTAGGAACAGGGCTGTGATGACGAGGAAAGCCAGCCATAGGGCAGCCGTTCCCATCATGGGATACATGCCGAAGAACGCCGGTGCCCAGGCCAGATTCAGGGCCAGCTGGACACCGTAGACCAACAACGCGCCGCGGCCACGGGCCGAGCGCTGACGCCATACGAGCCAGGCAGCTACGGCCATAGCCGTGTACAGCACCGTCCACACGGTCCCGAAGACCCAGCCCGGTGGCGTCCAAGGCGCCTTGTTGGCTGCCGCGTACCAGCCGTGGGCGTTCGCGATGATCGCCAGCGAGCCTAGGAATGACACCGCGTGGGACAGCGCAAGGAACGACAGCAGCCCCACGATCTGATGGCCGACGCCCGGCATTGGCCGGTCAGGCATGTGTTGTTCAGTTTTCGCAGGCACTGATACACCTTGGCCAATCCCGGGGCGGTAGTCAACCCTTAAGCTGCGCCCTTGCCGGCGCCCTTCAGGGCACCGGGCGCCGCAACCCGATAATGAGCAATCCGATGGCGTGCACCGAGAACGAGCCGCCCCCGGTGAACGGGAGGGAACCGGCTACAAAAGAGCATCTCCTCGCCGCGCTTCTTGTGCCATGTACGGTAGGCGAAGATTGTTCCAAGCTGCTTTGCCATTAAGCGGGGGGGTCCCTATGTTCTTTGTCAACTGGTCCCGTCCCGCCCGAGGACGCGATCGACACAGGTCCCCAGGCTCTTCTTACTCGTCCGCCAGCCGGCTGGAATCGGGCTGCGGATGGAGTGTGGGCCCGGGCGGGGTCTCGGGATGTGGTGGGGAACAGCGCAGTTAAGGTGATCTACACCTCCGGCATTCAATTCGCAGGTGGGCCGCTCTGAACCGGGGTATCACCTGTCCTATGGTTTAGTGGTGCGGGTGAGGCGTAGAGTTCGGCCATGGCAAAGGATCCTGTCGAGACGAACCCGGAGAATTACCGGGTGGTATTTGAGAACGATCGGGTGCGTGTCCTTGAGTACACGGACGGCCCCGGGCACACGACGACGGAGCACCATCATCCCGACAGTGTGATGATTACTGCCAGCGCGTTCCGGCGCCGGCTTTCCTCAAACGGTAAAAACATTGACGTAGAGTTGCCGTCCGGCGTGGCTCGGTGGATGCCGGACCAGGACCATTCCGGGGAGAACACCGGAGACACGGACACCCACACGTTCTTTGTTGAGCTCAAGGAAGCCGCGCCCGATTCGTCGCGGGAACGCATCGACCATCTGGGGCCTACCGAGTCATAGAGCACGTTTGGCTATGAAACCCGGCCGGCTCGGGGGGTTGCTTGCTGCCGAGGTGTTCAACAACGACGGAGGCATTGGGGGGCTGTTTGGCGAGGGCCGCGATGATCGGGCCCAGGTTGTAGGCCTCCACGGGTTCACCCTTGGCCGGGGAGATCAGGTACGTCAGGCGTTCCACTTCGGCGAGAAGCATCTCCTGGGAGGCTTCAACCAGGTGGGCATGCGCCCGACCCGACCTGATCTGCTGGGCGACGTAGCGGTGGTGGTTGATGTCGAAGTCCGACGATTCCTGGGTATCCATGGTGACCATGTGTGCGGACGCCGCGGTGTCACTGCCCAAGCCGTCTGGCCCTCAGAGGATGATGTTGCTCGAGTAGCCATTCTTTGCTGCGGCTGCAACGACCTCAGGGAGGATGCCGGGGGCGTTCAACGGCGCGGAGAATTCGGGGGCCGCCGGGATGGCGTCGTCGGTCCAGAGAGTCAGCACTTTTCGGCTCAGGGCCATGGCAGACAGGGAGTACACACCATCGATGTCCGGCCATGCCTCGTGGATGGCCCGGGCCCAGGCGCGGGTCCGCGCCTTCTCCCCGAAGGCGATTTGTGCAGAGGCGCCGGCCGGCAGCAGCCAGTCTCCGGTAAGGTCGATCAGCGACAGATCACGGGTCGTTCGGAACGCGGTCACATAGGGGGCTTGGCGGTCGACATCGACAAACCGGGTCAGCTGGAAGACTTCAGCCAGGCATGTCAGCACATCCTCACCGAGGTACGCGGCGCCCAGCGGTGCGGCATCCCCCGGCGGTAGCGGGTGGGGCTCCCAGCGGGAACCCGGAACGGGTTCCCAGGTGCGCAGACGGTTCCACGGCACGATGTGGTCCGATGCGGTGAAGTGGATCCGCCAGAGCACGGTGGAGGCCGAAATGATCCTTGTTGCGCGTCCCAGGGCGCGCAGAGTGGCCACATCCGGCGGGTACTGCTCGGCCATCAGTAGCCGGCCGCCAGTCCCTCGGCAAGGGAGATGACAAAGTCCTTGCCGCCGCCGGCCTCCAGCCAGACTTTGGCCGACACGGGCTCACTGTTCAGGACCAGGTCAGGCTGGGGCGTCAGGAAGAACCCGGCCACAGCCTGCGGGTGCAGGCCATCAGGCAGAACATTGAGGACGTCTGCCAGGAAGGGGACCGACTTGTCGCCCGCGTCGTTGAACTGCCAGGCGGGGAACGCCAGCTTTCCGTTGACGAGGTAGGAGTAGAGTCTCCCGGCCGCTTTGTAGTGCCGGACGGTGGAGGCAGACAGCTGCATGCGCCCGGCAACCTCGTCGGCCGTGACAGAGGAAGAATCGAACACGATCCGGGCCGCGGCGTTCGCCGCAGAGGCACCGGCAATAGCGGCGTCTGTGGCTGTGATGCCCGAGTTCGTGTCCCAGAAGTCACGGTCGCGGGCCGACAGGCCGGCTGCGGTGGTGCTTCGGGTCATGCCGTCCAGGGCGGCAACCAGGTCGCCCTGGGAGAAAGAGAGATGGGCGGACGCGATCCACTCCTCGAAGGTTCCGGGGCGCGTCTGCAGGCTTTAGGAGACATCGTCGGCAGAGAAGCCCCGATCTTCTGGGCCGCCTTACGGGGACTTGACCCGTCCTCCAAAGAAGACCTGCGCTTCGACGAGCTGGCCATCGCGGATCGTGATGAACTCGGTATTGCGGTACTGCTCACCGTTCTGCATTTGGTACTCATAGAGAAGGAACACGTTCTCCTCTCCTACGCTGACGAGTTCGAGAATTTTGTGGGCGGTGAAACGGTCCGCTGTGGGGAAACAGCGCTCAAGGTAAGCCGGCTTGTCGATATGATCGTCCTGCGGGCTCGTGAACCGGAAATCCTCTGCGATGAGCGGCTCGACTGCATTCAGATCCCGCGCCAGGTAGGCCTCGATGGAAGCGCGGACCACATCCGTGTTCGACATAACGGGGCCCTGACGCCAACGTCCGTTAGCCACCATGCTTTTGGGGTGGGATGCACCTTAGACCCAGACGCTTCCTATGACGGGCCATGTGTCCCGATGGTTTTCGTCCTGCTTTTCCACCGGGGGTTGGTCGTAAGGCAGGCCGCCCGGTAGCGCGCCTTCGGCGAGACCGGCCAGGGCAATGCGATGCCAGGGCGGATGTCCATCTGCGGCCACTGCCAGTGAGGTAACGGGAGCGGGGTGCATTATTCTGGCGTTTGCCATCTCGTCGACCCCAGTAGCGGCCGCACCACACAGCAGGACGGCTGCCCCGGCAGCAATAGCTGGCACGACTGTTTTTGTCCAAGGAATCATTCCTTGATCATCGAACGGCCAGTAATGAATGGAGTCAAAGGGTTCTTGGTGCCAGCTTTGAAGGGTTCCCGGTCGCCGCACTCCGCTGTTTCATGACACCCTTCGTGGTCGAATTGCCGAAGGGTGGCCGCCGCTTTGCCTATGGCCTCAGTATGAGGGGCTCAAACCGTGCCAAAGAGGAATCCTGTGGAAATGTCGATTCCGGGGTCCGGCGGGGCTACCTTGGAAGAGTCCCGGTCCCGTGTCGGATCGGTGGGCTGAGGAGGATCCGATGACGCACTTCCCTATCCGGACTGTAGCGGTGCTGACGGTGGCCGCATTCGCGCTTAGTGGTTGCACCAACAGCGGGACGCCGGCGGCTTCGAACAGTCCGGCCCCGCCCACCGGTGTGGGATTGGCTGCGGTTCCAGAGGTCGTGAAGGATGTGGAACCCTCAGTTGTCACCGTCAGCACCCCGATCGGGCTGGGCAGCGGCGTTGTTTACCACAGTGACGGTTCATTGGTCACCGACGCGCACGTGGTGGAGGACAAACAGAAACAACCCTACAAGACGGTGCACGTGCAGTTCGCTGACGGGTCACAGGCCCTGGCCATGGTGGCCGGCGTCGACGACGTCAGCGACGTGGCTGTCCTGAAGGTTTCCCGGACGAACCTTCCGGCCCCGAAGTATGCCTCGACTACCCCCGAGGTAGGGTCCATGACGGTGGTGATTGGGAGCCCGTTGGGCCTGACCGACACAGTTACCGCCGGCATCGTCTCGGGTCTGCACCGGAACATGCCGCCGTCAAAGGAATCCCCGCACGGGGCGATAGATCTGCTGCAGACCGATGCCCCGATCTCGCCGGGGAATTCCGGTGGCGCGGTCGCCGACGGAAACGGCCAGATTATCGGCCTTTCCGAAGCCTACCTGCCGCCCAGCTCCGGAGCGGTTTCCATCGGCTTCGTCACTCCGGCATCGACGGTGACCGAAGTGGCCGACCAGCTGCTCACGAACGGTTCCGTGAAGCACGCAGCCCTGGGCGTCGTGCCAGCGGACATCACAGCCCAAATTGCCCAGCGTTTCAGCCTTTCCGCGACCACGGGTGCGCTGGTGGTCAACGTAACGGCGGGTGGGCCGGCAGCGAAGGCCGGGATGAAAGTCGGGGACATCATCACCAAATTCGCCGGCACGGCGGTGGGCAATGTTACTGATCTGCTCGCGGCCCTTCGTAAGCAGGACCCGGGCAAGCAGGTCGACGTAGTGGTCCAGCGCGGTAAAACGTCGCAAACACTGCACGCGACTCTGGGAGATCTCTCCAAAGGCTGAGCGGATCACCGGGCTTGAACCGGCGCCGCGAGCCACATCGACAGTGCGAAAAGCACCGAATGTCGATGTCACAGTCAAAAGTCGCTTGCTTCCCGTCCACAAGCCTCCACAAGTACTTGAATGAAACTCTGAAGAACATGACCATCGATGACATCCTCGAACTCGTAAGAAGCTTCGACGGCGCCCCCGACGGAAAAATACCCGCGACAACGCAGCCCTTCGCAACCGTCGTGACAAAGAACTACCCGGATGACGAACGGTCGCGTCTCGAACGTCCCGGAACGTATCGGATCAACATCGAAGCGGGGAAGGCTGAGTTCGTCGAACGACCGGTCACGAACCGCACAACCTGCCGGAAGATACCGACGCCAGCAGTGCCGACACCTGGATCGCCCATCCTGTCTACGGTTCCCTCGGCTGGCTCGCCGTCGTTAACCCGGGAACGACAACTGAAACGGCAGTCCGCGAGCTGCTACATCAAGCATCCGACCTCGCCAGGTCCCGCTACGAGCGTCGAGCAACTCATTAGGTCGTTCTCGAGGACCTCCCCGGGGTAAGCCGTTCCACCCATCCGACTTCCTGGTATCTGCAAGCCTCCGGCTCCCCGAACCGTCTGCACCCTCCCGGTGCTACTGCTTGGGCAGCGGCTGCGCCGCTACGGCCTTGCGAAGCGTCGATGGAAGCCCCGATGGCGCTGGGGGATACCACCGAGACTTCCACGAAGAACCTAGCCACCGAGCGTTACAGGCGCGTTATTTGGCACCTATTGTGCTGCCGGTGCCTCCCAACTTGAGGTGTACTACTGATGTGAGACACAGTTTGAAAGGATTGTGTCCATGTCCACCCGTCCAACGTTTTCTGAAGAGTTCAAGGCCGATGCCGTTGATCTCGTTCTGACCTCCGGCCGTCCAATAGCTACCGTTGCCTCTGATCTGGGGGTCTCGGTGACGGCGCTGCGCCGGTGGGTCCGCTACCACCGGGAAGGTCACCCTGATGCCGCTGTGAGGTCCGATGAACCCGTCGACGCCGCTAAATATAAGGCGCTGGAGGCCAAGCTGCGGGAAATCGAGCGGGAGAACGAATTCCTAAAAAAAGTTTCGGCGTTCTTCGCCAAAGAGCAACGGTAGAAGACTTCTACCGCCTTGTTCAGGAGGAGAGCGCCAACTTCCCGGTGCAGTGGATGTGCAAGCAGCTCGGCGTGCCCAGGGCCTCGTATTACCGGTGGCAGGATCACGAGGAATCCGCGACGGCCCACCGGCATCAGGAGCTGACCGGTCAGGTGAAGGCCATGTTTGATTCCTCGGACGGGATCTTCGGCCACCGCATGGTTCACGACAAACTCACCGCCGCCGGCATCGACGTTTCCGTGGGCACCGTGGCGGCCATCATGGCCGAGAACGGATGGGCGGCCAAGCGGATGCGGGCCTTCAAGCGCACCACCATCCCCTCGGACCCGGACAAGGTCTTCCAGGACCTGATCGGCCGTGACTTCACCTCCGACACCCCGGGCACCCGCCTGGTCGGCGACATCACCTATCTGCGCACCGATCAGGGCTGGCTGTACCTGGCCACCGTCATCGATCTGTGCACCCGCATGGTTATCGGATGGGCGATGGCCGAGCACATGCGCGCTTCCCTGGTCACAGGGGCCCTGACCATGGCCCGGGACCGCGGACACCTCCAGCCCGACGCCATCTTCCACAGCGACCGAGGCACGCAATACACCTCCAGGGAAATGGGCAAATGGTGCACTGGGAACAGCATCCGCCAGTCCATGGGAGCCACCGGCGTGTGCTGGGATAACGCCGTGGCCGAATCGCTGTTCTCTTCCCTGAAGAACGAGTTCTACCACCACTACGGCTTCGCCACCCGCCAGGACGCCAGACGGGCCACCATGCGCTACATCGAGGTGTTCTACAATCGCTGGCGGCCCCACAGCAACAACCAGGGCCTTCCCCCGGCCACCGCGATGGCCAACTTCACACCTAAGAATCAGCAGCTTCCCGCTGCCGCTTAGCCAAAAAAGAAACTACCCGACTGTCTCACTTCCTTGACACACTGTTAGGCGTCGCTTTGTTTGACTGTGGGGCCGTCTTTGACGGTGGCGA
>JALYYI010000055.1 GCA_030946705.1 Actinomycetota bacterium
GCGCAGACACGCTTGCGCGCCCTGCAGGCGGACATAATGGAGCTTATTTTGGACCGGGAGCTGGAGGCCGGCGATCCGCTGCCGACCGAAAGTGAACTCTCCTTGGCGCTGGGCGTAGGCCGCAATACGCTGCGAGAGTCACTGAAGGTGCTGCAGGCCCTGGGCGTGCTGGAAATCCGCCATGGCTTTGGCATGTTTGTCGCGCCCAGCAACTTCGAGGCGCTGGCCGACGGTCTGACTTTCCGTGGCCGGCTCTCGTTGCGGCACGAGGGACTCGAGGCACTGCAGCTTGTGGATGTCCGCCAGGCCCTGGAATCCGGGCTGATCGGAAGCTCCATTGACGTGATGACCGCGGAGCAGCTTGCCCGCATCGAAGCAGCCGTAGCACGGATGGAGCAGCTCGCGGCGCGGGGGGAGAGCTTCACCGAAGCCGATGCGCAATTCCACTCGCTGCTTTTTGAGCCGCTGGCCAATGACCTGCTCACCAGCCTGATGGACGTTTTCTGGAAGGTATACCGGAAGATCCATGTTGAAATCGGCGCTGAGACGGGCGATCTCACCGCCATAGCTGCCGTGCACCGGAGTATTTACCATGCCGTGGCGCTGAAGGACAAGACACTGTCCTCGGAACTGCTGAACCGTCACTTTGACGGGATCCGGCACCGAATTGCCGAGGTTGTCGCGCTCTGACGGCTGCGGTGGACGTTGGCAGCTTTTAGGCCCATTAAAAAGAGCCCCTGACCAGCGTTTCCGCGGGTCAGGGACTCTTTTTTTGGTGCGCGCGAAGGGATTCGAACCCCCAACCTTCTGATCCGTAGTCAGATGCTCTATCCGTTGAGCTACGCACGCATTTTCAAGCAGGCCCTCGGGCCGTAAATAACTCTAGCCTGAATCATGCCCGGGCTACAAATTACGGACGAAGCATCCGCGGCAACTAGACCGGTCTACGTGATTTACATCACTTCAAATGGTGATCGCCGGGAGGAAAATCCCCGGAATTCCGGCGAACTCATTCCAGTGTAGACCCGGACGTCCGACATCCGGCTCCGGGTTGGGCCATTCGCAAGCCCATAACATTTAGGCACACCACTGACCCAACGAAGGGAAGAGTCATGGGCCACACTTTGCCCCAGCAGGTTGTCGAGCATACCCCCACCACAAATCAGCGTTTGCTCGATTGGGTTGCGGAGGTGGCCTCGCTGACGCAGCCGGAAAGCATTCACTGGGTGGATGGCTCCGCCCAGGAGTACACAGAGCTCACGGACGCCCTGGTCCATGCCGGAACGCTGGTCCGGCTGAACGAGGAAAAGTTCCCCAATTCTTTTGCCGCCTTCTCCGACCCCAAAGACGTGGCCCGGGTTGAAGAGCAGACCTTCATCTGCTCGGAGAACGAGCACGATGCGGGTTTCACCAATAACTGGATGGAGCCGGCGCTGATGAAGGATAAGCTGCGCGGCCTGTTCTCCGGCTCCATGCGCGGCCGCACCATGTACGTCATTCCCTTTGTGATGGGCCACCTGGACGCCGACGATCCCAAGTTCGGCGTGGAGATCACGGACAGCGCCTACGTCGTCGCCTCCATGCGGATCATGGCACGCATCGGCACCGATGTGCTGCGCAAGATCGAGGAATTGGACGCCTTTTTCGTCCCGGCCCTGCATTCCGTCGGCGCGCCGCTGCAGCCCGGCCAGGCGGATGTTTCCTGGCCGTGCAATGAGGAGAAGTGGATCGTGCACTTCCCGCAGGAGCGCTCCATCTGGTCCTACGGGTCCGGCTACGGCGGCAATGCGCTGCTGGGCAAGAAATGCTATGCCCTGCGCATCGCCTCCGTGATGGCACGCGATGAGGGATGGCTGGCCGAGCACATGCTCATCCTGAAGCTGACCTCGCCCGAACAGAAGACCTACTACGTCTCCGCCGCCTTCCCGTCGGCCTGTGGCAAGACCAACCTTGCCCTGCTGGACCCCACCGTCGAGGGCTGGAAAGTGGAGACGCTCGGCGATGACATCACCTGGCTGAGGTTCGGTGCCGACGGCCAGCTGCGGGCGGTCAACCCGGAATCCGGCCTGTTCGGCGTGGCCCCCGGCACGGGCTGGCAGACCAACCCCAATGCCATGCGCGCCATCGCCAAGGGCAACTCCATCTTCACGAATGTGGCGCTGACCGACGACGGCGGCGTCTGGTGGGAGGGCATGACGGAGCAGACTCCGGCGCACCTGACGGACTGGCTGGGCGATTCCTGGACGCCCGAATCCGGCCACCCGGCAGCGCACCCGAACTCCCGCTTCTGCACCCCGATCGACCAGATCGACATGCTGGCACCGGAGTACAACGAGCCCAACGGCGTGCCGATTTCCGCCATCCTTTTCGGCGGACGCCGCAAGACCACCATCCCGCTGGTCACCGAGGCCCGCGACTGGTCCCACGGCATCTTCATGGGCTCCACGCTGTCCTCGGAGACGACGGCGGCTGCCTCCGGCGAGGTGGGCGTCGTACGGCGCGATCCGATGGCCATGCTGCCCTTCATCGGCTACGACGCCGGCGACTACCTCAAGCACTGGGTCACCCTGAGTAAGACCGGCAACCAGGACAAGCTGCCGAAAATCTTCCTGGTCAACTGGTTCCGACGCAAGGCCGACGGCGGTTTCGCCTGGCCCGGCTTCGGTGACAACTCCCGGGTGCTCAAGTGGGCCATTGAACGCATCGAAGGCAAGGCCGACGCCGTCGAAACACCGATCGGCTTCGTCCCGACCGCCGACGGGCTGGATCTGACCGGGCTCGACATGACGCCGGCCGACGTGCAGGAGGCCGTACGGGTAGACCCGCTGGAGTGGGCGGCGGAGGTGGCCAGCATCGACGAGTGGTACCGGCAATTCGGCGGTTCGCTGCCGACCGAGCTGCTGGCCGAGCTCGAAGGGCTAAAGACCCGCCTCGCCTGACCGTTGTGCGGTGCGGTGAGGTGGCCCGCCCGCTTCGCGGGCGCCCGAAGCCGCTCCCGGACCCCCTTCACAGCACCGCCCTGATCGATCCGGCAGCGATGGCGACCCTGAAC
>JALYYI010000114.1 GCA_030946705.1 Actinomycetota bacterium
ACCTACGGGATGCCGCCGCGCTTCCCTTTTTAAGGAAGAATTGAGCCATGACCGAACCCGCAGGTGCCAACTGGACGGACGAGCCCACCGACTTTGAGCAGAAGGGCAAGCGGCCCCGTGACGCGGCGCCGCGCGAGACGCCGCCGCCCGCCAGCGTGCTGGGGTCGCTGAACATCACAGCGGCCTCCGCGGCCCCGGAGCTGCTGGACCTGCCGTGGCACATCAGGCTGGAGAACTGGCCGGCCGAGAATCTGGCCGCCCTCCCGCGCGGCATCTCCCGGCACGTGGTGCGCTTCGCCCACATGGCCGGCTCTGTCATCGCCATCAAGGAAACCAGCGAGCACGTGGCCCGGCACGAATACCACATGCTCCGCAGACTGCAGCGTCTGGATGTGCCCTGCGTCGAGCCCGTCGCCGTGATCACCGGCCGCACCACCCTGTCCGGCGCACCGCTGGATCCGGTGCTGGTGACCCGCCACCTGAAGTTCTCCCTGCCGTACCGCGCCCTGTTCTCCCAGATGCTGCGCCGGGATACCCTGACCCGCCTGATCGACGCACAGGCCCTGCTGCTGGTTCGCCTGCACCTGATCGGCTTCTATTGGGGCGACGTTTCCCTCTCCAACACGCTTTTCCGCCGCGACGCCGGCGCCTTCGCCGCGTATCTGGTGGACGCGGAAACCGGCGAGCTCTACCCGGACCTCTCCAACGGCCAGCGCGAATACGATCTGGAGATCGCCCGGGTCAACATCGCCGGCGAGCTGATGGACCTGCTCGAGGGCGGCCTGATCGAGGAGAAGGTGGATCCCGTGGCCACCAGCGAGCTCATCATGGACAGCTACCGCCGGCTCTGGGAGGAGCTGACCGCCAAGGAGTCCTTCGAGCTGGGGGAACGCTGGCGCGTCGGTGCCCGGATCCGCCGGCTGAACGAGCTGGGCTTCGATGTGGAGGAGTACGCCATCAAGACCACGCCGGACGGCTCCACCATACAGCTCCAGCCCAAGGTGGTCGACGCCGGCCACCACCAGCGCCGGCTGCTGCGCCTGACCGGCATCGATGCCCAGGAAAACCAGGCCCGGCGGCTGCTCAATGACATGGATTCCTACCGTGCGGACAACCATCCGGACCTGGATCAGGAAATCAGCGCGCATTCGTGGGTCAGCCACGTCTTCGAGCCAATCGTGCGCTCCATCCCGCGGGAGCTCTCCGGGAAACTGGAGCCCGCCGAGGTGGTGCACGAGGTGCTGGAGCACCGCTGGTACATGTCGGAGAAGCAGGACCGCAATGCCCCCCTGGCCGAGGCTTTGCAGTCGTACCTGGATACTGTGCTGCGGCACCGCCGCGATGAGGCCGCCATCATGCTCACCGCGGACACCCAGACGCTCAAGATCCTGGACGGCGGCTCGATGGGCCGGGACCCGGATGACGAGGACCTGGAGGGTGCGGATCCGGACGGGGATCTCCAGGACGTCATGGCGGACGACGACGGCGTCCCCCGGGGATATCCGGACGCCTAGTTCCTAGTCCGTGGGCTGGAGTCCGCGGGACTGCTGGATGTGGATGTGTCCCGCGACGCTTTGTTGGAGGTTACTGCCGAACGCGGTGGAGCTTAGTGGCGCCCGGCGTGCCTGCGGTTCAACACGAAGATCGCAAGTGCACCGCCGGCGACCACGACTACCGCAGCCATCACCAGCAGCAGCGTCATGATATTGGTGCCGCCGGAAGTGCGCTGGGCGTTGTTCAGGTCCGCCTGCTGCTGGACCTGTGCCGAGTCGGTCATCGGGTTGCTGATCGGCGCCGACGATGTGGCCGTATACGTGGGCCAAGCCGACTCCGAGGTGCTTACGGCGACGTCGCTGGTGGCAGTCATCGCGGCCGAGGCCGACGCAGCGGCCCTCTCAGCGGCCGCTGATGCAGCTGCGGCCGAGGCTTGAGCCTGAGCGTCCGCAGCTGCCTTCGCATCCGCTGCGGCCGCAGATTGTGCCGCCTGCATAGATGCTGACTTTGAAGCCTCCGCCGACTTTGATGCCTCCGCCGAGCGAGAAGCGTCGGCAGATTTGGAAGCCTCGGCCGGATCAGGGCAAGGGGTCGCAGCAATCGGGTCGCACGCGGCCGGCGGGGAAACTGTGGGCCCGGTAGCATTCGCGGACCCGGCGAACAGGAACGCAGCGCTCAGCCCGAGGAACGCGACGGCGAAAATGGCCAGGCCTTTGGCGGCCATAGTGCGCAACAAAGTGTACAAAATAGGTCTCCGGGGGACGACGGCGGTTCTCTACGAACCGAAAATGGTCTCATCGCATCCTTCACCCCGGCGGCCGATAAAGCAAACTGACCGTCCGGTCCTTGGCGGTGGCCGCCGGTCCTTGGAGGTGGCCGCCGGCGGTGGAGGCGGGAGTTCCCGGAAGGCCGGGGGGGGTTGGGTGGTTAAAGACCGGGAGCCCCGCACGGTGTGCGGGGCTCCGG
>JALYYI010000058.1 GCA_030946705.1 Actinomycetota bacterium
ACTCCACTCCCGCTTCCGCCTCCGGCCCCGCTTCCGCTCGGACCACGGTCTGACGCAGCCGTGACCGCCGTGGCCGCGAAACCGCAGGGGCATTCAGGGCAGGCAACGCGGTCAAGGCTGACAGAGGGGGCAACGCGGCTACGGCGGGGGGCCGGCTCGTGCACGACCGGTGGCCGTCCCCCACGGCCCGGGCAGTTCGACCCTCGTTGCGATCTCCACGATGTCCCGATCCGTCCCGTTGATGGTGCAGCTGACCAGCGCCGCCTGGTGCCGGACGACCACGACGAGGGCCACTTCGCACGGCTGCCCGGACACAAGGCCCCGGGCCGCATCGGCTCCAGCCAGCGCGGCCAGGTCTGCAGACGTTGCAGCACGTTCGGCGCCCACCGCAGCCTGGACCAGCAGCAGTACCCCGGACATCAGCGCCAGCAGAACAAACACCACCGCAAGGGCCAGCACGGTCCCTGATCCCCTCTCCCGCTGCGGGCGGGCGCCGCCCCTATCGTCTGCAGGAGTCACGGCGGTCGCCCGTGTCCCGGCGCCTCTCGGCCGGTCGCCGCGGAAACCGATTCCACCCTGGCAATGGCCGATGCTGCCAGCGGCCAGCTGATCAGTCCCGACAGAGGGCCGGATATCGCCGACGACACGTGGACCTGGACAAAGCCCGACTCAAAAACCACCGTTGTTTCGGCCCTGCCTCCGGCTATCTGCTGCGCCGCCGCCGTGGCCGTGGCCACGGAATCACCGCGGGCAAGGGAGCGGGCTGCGGAACCGGCCGCTTCTTCCAGGCGCAGCTGCGTCACCCCTACCACCGTCCCGAGCAGCAGGAGCGCCAGGACGGCGGTAAGCGCCGGCAGGGTTATCGCCAGCTCCGCCGTCACCGATCCCTGGCTGTCGGTCCGGGCGGGGCACGTCGCCTCGGCCTGTGGCCGGGACGGCCACCTGACCGGCCTCCCGGCCGTGCCCCGCCTCACGGCAGACTCAGGGCGCTGCGGATAATTCCGAGCAGGAATCCGCGGACCTCATCGCTCTTCAGGATCACCACAAGCAGCCCGGCGAAGCCCACCGCGGCGAGAGTGGCTATCGCGTATTCGGCCGTGGCCATACCCAGCTCCGATCCCGCGGGCCACCGTCGCCGGGCGTTGGAAGGCGGTCGGTAGGGCGCCCGGTTCGCGGCTCCAGGAAAGATCTCCCGGACTTTCACCGCCAGGTCGTCATCCTGCTCCGGAGCGCCGGAGTTCACTTCACGTGCACGTATGGGCTTTTTCAACTGATTCCCCGATCCAATGAATATCCCGCCGCAATGGCCGGCTGGCCTCCACTCTTCCGTCCCTTCCGCGGCCCCGGGAGTGCCGGCTTCCCCCAAGTGGGGCTGCGGCCGCACCGGGCCGGTTGTGGAGGAGCGCACGGGGGCCGTTTCCGCATCAATGGAACGACGGAACCAGTGCCAGCACTACAGGGACCACGCCCAGGCAGATGAAGGCCGGCAATGAACACAGCCCCAGCGGGATGACGAGTTTGACACCCAGGGCTGCCGCGCGCTTCTCCGCGGCACGCTGGGAGGAACGTCGCAGCTGGGCGGCTTCCGCGTACAGGAGCGACGACGACGCTGCGCCGGTCAGGGCGGCGAACGTCAGGGAGCCGTAGAGTCGCGCCAGCGGCGGATCGTGCAGGACGGGATGCCAGGAGCTTTGCCACGACGCGCCGATGCTGAGGCCGGCCACCGCCACGGTAAGCCCGTGACTGACGCTGTCCGTGGCCACGGTTGCCAGCAGTTCCAGGGCCCGCACCAATGGCAGCCCCGCGTCCAGACAGGTCGCCAGCAGTTCCAGCATGAGCGGCGCATCATCGATTCCCTGGGCGCGCGGGGAAGCCGCTTCTGCCGGGATCGCCCGCCTGTCCGACAGCACGCGCTGCCACCGGGTGTCCGCGGCAAGGAGCAGTATGGCTCCGACGGCGAGCAGCGTGAAAAGCAGCAGGCCATTCATGGTCACGGTTCGGAAGCTGCGGCCGCGGATATTAGCGTCCGGGACCAGTACCGGCCGGCAATCATGAGCCCGGTCCCGCTCGTCAGGGCGGCCCAGCCCACCGGGCCGCCGATGAGGAAGGAGACCGGATCAACACCCATCAGCATGCCCAGCCCCAGGCCGAGAACCGGGAGCCAGGTCAGCAGTCGGACCGTTGCCTTGGGTCCCGCCAACGCCGTCTCCCTGATGGCGGCGGCATCGAGATCGGACTCGAGCTGAACCGCAAGCCGCTGTAGGACGGAGGCCAGCGGGGCACCGCTGGCCTCCGCAACGTCCAGGCACGCGGCCAGCCGCCGCCAGGCCCTCAGCTCGCCGTCCCGGTTACGCGCGAATGGGGCCACCGAGCAACCGCCGCGGATGGCTTCGCTGGGACTCAGGCCCATCTGGGCGGCGCGGTGTGCGGCCTGCAATTGGGTCATGAGGAAGTCGCGGACCACGTCCCGTCCCGCCTGCGCGGGGACGGTTGTGCCCACCGGCCCGGCTCGGGCTCTGATGACATCCGCCCACAGTTGGGTGCCCGAGCGGCCAGCGGTCAGCAGCGCGGATAGTTCACGGACCAGACTCACCATTTCGGTCCCGTCCGCGGGCCCGGGTCGAGGCCTGCGCCAGCGGCCGGCCCGGGACGGTCTGGAGTCGGCAGTGAGGCCGAGGCCCGTTTGTCCCCGGGGTCCATCTGGCAGCGGCCCCCGCCGTGCGGCGACGACCGGGTGGACCATCCGCTGGCCGATCAATTGCTTCCACCGTGGCGCCGGCCGGACCAGCAGCCAGAAGGCCAGGGCCAGAACCGTGAACACCAGAAAAGACTTCATCCGTCCCTGGCGCCTTCCAGTAGCTGCTGCAGCCTTTCCCACCCCGGGCCGTGGGAAACCGGCTGTCCATTCGCCCGGTCCGGGATTTTGACGGCGGGAACCACGCACAACATGCCGGAGTTGAGTCCCACCACCGCTATTTCCGCCACCCGGCGTCCCGAAGGTCCGCGCTCCAGATGGATCACAACATCCAGCGCACTTGCGGCCTGCAGTGCCACAGCCTCGACGCCCAGTCCTGCCAAGGCACCCAGGGCCGCGAGCCGGGCGGGTATGTCGCGGGCGCCATTGGCATGGACGGTGCAACCACCACCCCGGTGCCCGGTGTTGAGAGCCGAAAACAGCTCCCGGACCTCCGCGCCGCGGCATTCTCCGACCACCAGCCGGGTGGGGTTCATCCGCAGCGCCTGCCGGACCAGTTCGGCCAGGTCCACGGTCCCGCCGCCTTCGGCATTGGCGTGCCGGCTCTCAAGGGTCAGCACATGCGGGTGATCCGGGTCCAGTTCGGCGGCATCCTCGATCAGGACCAGTCGCTCCGTGTTGCCGCAAACACCGAGCAGGGTCGAAAGCAGAGTTGTCTTTCCCGATCCCGTGGCACCGCTGATCAAAAAGCTCAACCGACGGGCCACCACCGAGCGCAGCAGTGAGGCGAGAGCCGGGTCCAAGAATTCCGCTGCCACCAGCTCGTCCAGGCTAAACACCTCGGCCCGCCGGACCCGGATGGACAATATGGTTCCGGCCGGCGAGACAGGGGGCAACACCGCATGGACCCGATATCCGCCGTCGAGCCTGACATCGACGCAAGGCGAGCTGTCGTCCAGCCGGCGGCCCCCGGAAGATATCAAACGGACGGCGAGGGCGCGGATCTGCGGCTGACCCGCGAAGCTGATGCTCGTGCGTTCCGGACCGTTGCCGCTGTCCGCCCAGACGGAGTCCGGACCGTTGACGAAGATATCCGTCACCTGCGGGTTCTTCAGCAGCGGCTGAAGTGGTCCGAAGCCGCTGAGTTCGGCGCTGATTCGCTCGACGGCGGCCAGCGATCCGGCGGTCCCCAACAGCCGCCCGCTGGCCTGCACGGCCGCTGCAACGCGCACGGGCGTGACCGGTCCGGACTGTGAGAGCACAGTTTCCCGCACGGCGGTCAGCAGAGACTCATCACCGGCTTTTAACTCCGGGCATGCAGCATGACGACTCATCCGGCCCGCTCCAGCGGGTTCGCCAGGATGGATGCTGCCAGCCGCCTGACGTCCCGGTTCCTGGCCAGCGAAAGCAGCTGTCCGTGCTCGGTCGCCGCTGCCACGGAGCGAAGTGCCGGCATGACCCCCGCCAGCGGTACGCCGACCGAGTCCGCGATCATGCCGGCGTCCAGGCCGTCCCGCATCGGTCCCCGGACCACCAGGGAGACCGGCATTCCCGGCAGTTCACCAATCAGCTGAGCGGTCGCTACGGCGCAGCGGAGCCGTGCCGGCACAACAGCCAGCAACTCGTCGCAGTGCTGGCCAAGGGACGAGAGTCCGTCTCGGCTGCGGCCGACATCCACCACCGACAGCTCGTATCCTCGGCGCGCCGCCTTGAGAACTTCGACGCCCACCCCGTCAGCCCGCAGCTGAAAGGGACCGTCGGCTGCATGCTGTCCCCAAGACAGCAGCGAGAATCCGGCGACGACCGGCAACGCGGCGGCCAGCTGGCCCGGGCTGATCGTTCCGGCCGCCGCCTGCAGATCGGGCCAGCGGAGGCCTGCCACCTCCTCCGCCGCCACGGCGATATCGAGCCCGCCGCCCCATTCGTCCCCGTCCGCCAGCAGCGTGCGGATGCCTTGGGAGGACGCGTTGGCGGCCAGCATGACGGCCAGCGTTGACGCGCCGGCGCCCCCGCAGCCGCCGATCACGCCCAGGACGAAGCCCGCTGATCCGGAATCCCGCAGCCTGCTCAGGAATTCCGCCAGCCATTCCGAGGCTTCGGGCAGCGCGGCCACGCGGTCCGCCCCGGATGCGGAGGCCTGCTGCCACAACAGCTCGCCGTCGGAGGAGAGCCCGACCAGGACGATGGGGCCCCGCCGGTGCGGCAAACCGCCGGCTATGTCACTTCCAATCAGGACGGCGGCTGCGCGGTCCCAGTCCCCTCCGGCATCCTGGATGGTCAGAGCGACGGCGAGGCCTACGGCGGCTGCGGCCGCAATCCGGGCTACCTCGTCCTGAAGCACCGCCGACGCCGATATAAGCAGCACGATGGCACCCGTGGCCGGTACCCAATGGCGCGCGTCCACAGAGTCGGCCGGGACCCGGGAACGCTTTGCACGGCGGCTGGACGGGGCGGATAGTCCTGACATAGGACCAGCCTGATCCGCTGCGACGACCGGCACCAGCTCTTATGGGATCCATGTGCGCCTACGGCGGGCGCGATGGGCCTGGGGAGGACCATTCCTTTTGCCCGCCAAAACGGGCGGAGAAAGCTTCAGGGACTGTTGTAGTCCGCAATTAGCCGATCAAGCGTCGCGGCCGGGGCAGAATGGAGGCATGTACCTGCTGCTGGCCGCCGCCTCCGATGCTGCCTCGGCGACCTCGGCAGGTGCGGCGGCGGGTTTCGGTGCTGGCTCGGAGAGCAGGCCCCCGCCGGGTGCGGCAACCACCGCCGCTGCCGCGGACGTGCCTTCGGTGGACATACTCCACCTCGGCGCCGACGGCAGCCCCAGCCAGGCAAAGGTCAGGGTCGCGCTCAGGGACCTTCCCGCCGTCGTCCGCAGCTATGAGGCCAAGGGGCGGCCGCGCTGGGTCTGGCACCGCACCCAGGAGTGGTACCCGCAGCTGCTCGCCGTCGGCGTCAGCGTGGAGCGCTGCCATGACCTCTCGCTCTGCCGGAACATCCTGGTGTTCTCCGAATTCACCGCGCACACCGACTACGCCCGGGACACGCGCGCAAGGCCGGTGGAAGTCGGATTTGAACCGCGCCCGGAGGTCCCGAACCAGGACAGCCTCTTCGACCAGCCGGTCCGCCAGGGAGGCCCGGGGCCGGCCGAGCTGCAGGTCGACTTCCGCCTCCAGCTGCAAGCCGTCCGCGGGTCGACCGAGCCCGCCCGGCTGAACCTGCTGCTGGCCGCGGAATCCGCCGGCGCCCTGATTGCGGCCGAGATGCAGCAGGCCGGACTGCCCTGGCGCGAGGACCTGCACCAGCAGATCCTGCACGATCATCTGGGACCCCGCCCGTCGGGTCTGCAGCGGCCCGAGAAACTTGAGATCCTGGCCCGGGAACTGCGCGACCAGCTCAACGCGCCGGCCCTGAACCCCGATTCCCCGCAGGAACTGATGCGCGCCCTGCACCGGGCCGGAATCGAGGTCAAAACCACGCGCTCGTGGGAGCTGCAGCAGATCACCCACCCGGCCATCGCACCGCTGCTGGCCTACAAAAAGCTGAGCCGGCTGCACGCTGCGAACGGCTGGACGTGGCTGGACCAGTGGGTCAAGGACGGGCGCTTCCGGCCGGAGTATGTAGTGGGCGGCGTCGTTTCCGGGCGGTGGGCCTCGCGCGGCGGCGGCGCGCTGCAGATCCCCCGGCAGATCCGCGCAGCGGCCTACGCGGATCCCGGCCACAAGCTGATTGTGGCCGACGCCGCGCAGCTTGAGCCCCGCGTACTGGCCGCGCTGGCGCAGGACAGCGGTATGGCGGAAGCCGCCCGGGACAAGGACCTCTACGCCGGCATTGCCGCGCAGGGCTTCGGCGGCGACCGTGCCAAGGCCAAGGTCGCACTGCTCGGGGCCATCTACGGCGCCACCACCGGTGAATCCGGCCGGCTGATGCCGCAGCTGGCGCGGACCTACCCGCGAGCGGTGGGTTTCGTGGAGGAGGCGGCCCGCGCGGGCGAGAAGGGCGCCGTGGTGACCACCCGGCTGGGCCGCAGCTGCCCGCCGCCGTCCGAGCGCTGGCTGGCGGCGCAGCGCAGCACGACGGCGGAGGAGCAGCGCTGGGCGGACAATGTTGCCCGTTCCCGTGGCCGGTTCACCCGGAATTTCGTGGTGCAGGGGTCGGCCGCGGACTGGGCCTCCTGCTGGCTGGCGGAATTACGACGGCGGCTGCGTGCCCTCCCCGGGCCGCGCAGAAACAACCTTGGTCCCGATGATCCGGCTGGTCCGGCACCAGCCGGAGGAGCTGCCGAACTGGTCCTGTTCCTGCATGACGAGGTGATGGTGCACGCGCCGGACGAGTCGGTGGAGGCGGTCAGGCAGCTGGTGGAAGACTCGGCCCGGGCGGCCACCCGGCTGCTCTTCGGCCAGATACCCATCGAGATTCCGGTGAACATCACCGTCGTCGACTCCTACGCCGACGCCAAATGAACCCCCGCTCACCCAACCGCCGCGCTCACTCAACTGCCCCGCGGTAAGTGCACTAAAAACGCGTTTTTGCTGCGTTATCTGCGGGCCAGTTGCCAGGAGGCGGGAGCCGAGACGGGGTCCTTCACAGCGGCGCAGCCATCGTCCGGCCGGCGTCCCAGGCCACGGCCCAGCCCAGCTGGCCGAACAGCCGGTCCAGGATGGCCCCGGTGAAGCCCCAGACCACGACGCCGTTGACGTTGAAGGCAGGACTCCGGAAGGTCTCGTTGCCCCGGGTGACGGTGGCCATGAACCGGTTGTCCGGGTCCAGCAGGTCGCGCACGGGGACCCGGAAAACCTGGGCGGATTCGCCGTAGTCCACCACGGCGACGGGCGACGGAGACGCCCACCAGGCCAGCACGGGCGTCACCATGAAGTTGCTGACCGTCAGCGGCAATTCGGGCAGCGTCCCCAGGATTTCGACGCCGGCGGAGTCCAGCCCGGTTTCCTCGACCGCCTCGCGCAGCGCGGCTGCAACCACCGAATCATCCTCCGGATCCACCGTCCCGCCGGGAAAGGCGATCTGTCCGGGATGGTCCTCCAGGGTTGCGGCCCGCTCGATCAGCAGCACGTCCAGCTGGGCCGGGGCCAGTGGCTTGGCGGAAGTGGCCGGGACGGAATCAAGTGCGCCGAAGAGCATCAGCACCGCGGCCTTACGGGACTTGTCCGGGTCCAGCCTGACCGTCCAGCGCGGATCCGGGTCGACGGCGAGCGTGCCTTCGGCAGCGCTTTTCGCCAGCGAGACCAGGTCCCGGTATGCGGTCATGCCTCATCCCCCGGCGCCGTTGGTGCGGCCCCCGGTTGCTGCCGTGCGGCCCGTTGGGATTCCTGCCGGTACTCGGCCGCCCGGGAGACGTCGGCGAGCATTCGGGCCAACAGCTCCTCCTGTCCCGGGGCGAGCTCATACTTGAGCAGCTTCTTGGCCTTGACCGGGTCGGTTTCGCCCTCGCCGTAGGACGGGCAGAGGGTTGCAATGGCGCACGCCCCGCAGGCCGGCTTACGCGCATGGCAGACGCGCCGGCCGTGGAAGACGACGCGGTGCGAGAGCATGGTCCAGTCCTGCGGGTCAAAAAGTCCGCCGACGTCCTGCTCGACCTTGACCGGATCGTCCGAATCGGTCCATCCCAAGCGCCGGGCCAGCCGCCCGAAATGGGTGTCCACGGTGATGCCGGGGATTCCGAAGGCGTTGCCGAGGACCACGTTTGCCGTTTTCCGCCCGACGCCGGCCAGCGTCACCAGATCCTCCAGGGTGGCCGGGACCTCGCCGTCATACTCATCCACAATCCGGTTGGCCAGCGACATCAGGCTCCGGGTCTTCGCGCGGAAGAAACCGGTGGGCTTGATCATCGTCTCCAGCTCCGCCACATTCGCCTCCGCCAAGGCCCGCGCATCGGGGTATTTGGCGAACAGGGCCGGCGTCGTCATGTTAACCCGCACGTCCGTGGTCTGCGCCGACAGGACCGTGGCCACCACCAGTTCGTAGGCATTCCGGAAGTCCAGCTCGGCGTGCGCATACGGGTAGAGCTCGGCCAGGCCCCGGTTGATTTTCCGCGCACGACGTTTCCGCGCCAACAGCGATTCGCCGCCGGCCAGGACAGGGGCGGCCTTGACGGGGGCGGCCTTAGGGGACACGGTGGCGGCGCGCGGCCGGGATGGCTGTTTGGCGGGCACTCTCTACTCGCCCTCGGGAGCCCGCTCGATGTTGCTCAAATCGCGCAGCACCCCGACCCGGCCATCCGTGTTCTGGACCAGGAAATCGTGTCCGCGGTCCTGCAGGGCCAGGATCCAGTTGCCCGGCTGCACGTTGTACAGGAAGCCGCCGGTTTTTTCATCGACGACGGCGCGAGGGCGGTCCACGGCAAACCAGAAGGCGTCATAGTCGGCGCTCCCAGCCGCGGCCCCATGATCCTGGGTGGCGCGCTGCTGGCGCGCCGCCGGATCCACGGTGGCGCCGATGCTCTCCGGCCGGGCTCGGACCGTTTCATGGATGGCGGTGGCGGGCTGACCGGTGGGCGACGACGGTGCCGCCTGCTCCGGGGCGGCTGCGGATGCCCAGGGCTCGTGGCCGGCGGGCTCATGATCTGCAGGTTCGGGCGGGGCCGGCATCTGGGCACCCTCCTCCACGTCGGACAGCCCGGACGCGGCCGGCCCGTAGCCGCCGTGTTCATGGCCCGCCTCTTGGACCCCGGCCTCAGGGATCTCCGGCTCGGGGTGGCCGTATGCTGCCCCCTCCGGACCAGCCGTCTCCTGTCCCCCACCGTCTTCCGCCGCGAGTCCGGCTGCCGCCTCGGCCCCGGATTCCGGGGCGGACTTCTCCGGACCGGACGGATGCAGCGTGGTTTCTTCCGCCGTGTTCGAATCATACCCGGCGGCTGATTCCGAATGACCCAACGCATCGCGCCGCGCGGCCTCTGCCGGCAAACCGGCACCATCCTGGTTGCCCCAGGCGGCCTGCTCCTCGGCGGGCAGCGAGGCTGCGGCGGCCGTCACCCCGCCGCCCGCGGCGGCGGTACCAAGGAATTGATCCAGCTCGGGCGCGGAGGCGGGTTGCTGGTACGACGGCGGCTGCTCACCCCAGGCCGCGGGGGACACCGTGGCGCCACCGGAATCGCCGGGCCGCTGCGCAGCGGCGGGCCCGCCAGGTTCGCGGGCGCCGCCGGCTTTCGCAGCGTCCGATTTCCGGGCGGCCGGCTTCCGGGCCGCCAACCTGGGCTGCGCCGGAACCGCTTCGCGGGCCGCCGGGTGGGCCGGCGCCTCCGGGCGTCCGGCAAAATCGGCGGCAAAGAAGGGCAGCAGCGGTGCCGCGACTGTTGCCGCCAGCAGACCGAGCGAACCAATGAGCGCGACAAGGAAGCCGAGGGCGTAGCCGGAAACGGTGCTAAGGAAGAAGAAGGCCGTGGCGAACGCGGCCACTACGGAGGCAAACTGATCCACGGAAAGGGAGCCCACCCGAAGTCCGGCCGGGCCGGTCTTTGGTGACAGCCGCCGCGCAAGGAACAGGGCCGCCACCACCAGCGGCAGCAGGATCCCGATGCCGACAAAGAACAGTGACGCGCCGTTCCACAGATTGGGCGCCGACGGGCCGCGGAATATCGGCAGCAATGAACCAATGAACATCACCAGGACGGAGGCCAGCACGACGACGTCGCGCAGCGTCAGGGGCCCGAGCAGTGCCTGCGCTCCGGAACGCATCGCCCCCCGCTCAGTCCCTGATCCCTGATCCTCGTGGCCAAACTCATGCTCAGTCATTGCATACTCCTTGCCGGACGCTCGCCGGACGGCCTGAAAACGACCCGCCGGGACGTCTGTCTTAGTACTCGTCCATCATGGCGCGTAACGGTACTGGTAATAGTCACGATTCTGTTACAGCCTAGTGAAACGGGAGGTACAACTCTAGCGAACCCTGCCCGTCGGCTGCGCCTTCCCGCAGCCGGGCAGGCGGTTGGCCGCAAAACAGGCGCCCCGCGCCGTCACACGGTGTGACAAGAGACACGCCGCAGATCTGCTGCCGCTATGGTGGCAGGGGAACCAAAATCAGTGCGGGCGGCATCCCTGGTTTTTGGAGCACCATCCGGCCGCCGGCATCCGCAGGGAAAATGAAGGGGTTTTAGATGTCCCAGGACAACGCCATTCCGGCCATGAACACCGACGCGCCCAACAGCCAGAAAGGCCGGGACGGCCGCGCCGGCGACGCGCTGGAGAACCTTTTGCATGAGAACCGGCAGTTCCCGCCGAGCGAGGCGTTCGCCGCCAACGCCGTCGTCGGCGCGGACGAATACGG
>JALYYI010000072.1 GCA_030946705.1 Actinomycetota bacterium
CTTCTTCAACGCCCTTAGCGATGGCGGCGGGAACTTCCTTGGCCTTGCCGTAACCTACGCCGACCATGCCGTTGCCGTCACCGACGATGACCAGGGCGGTGAAGCTGAAGCGACGGCCACCCTTGACCACCTTGGCGACACGGTTGATGTTGACGACGCGCTCGATGAACTGGTTCTTCTCGGCCTCGCGGCCACGGCCACCATCGCGGCCGCCACGGCCGCCGTCACGGCCACCGCGGCCGCCTTCGCGGCCCCCACGGCCGCCGCGGCGGTCGTCAGTAGCGGTGGCAGTCTCCGGGGCAGCAACCTTGGTGGCCGCTGCGGCCGTTGCGGTGCCATCTGCGCTGGCTTCAGACACAGTGTTCTCCTTGTTGATGTTTTCGCTCACAGTGCCAGACCACCTTCGCGTGCGCCGTCAGCGACGGCTGCGATGCGTCCGTGGTACTTGTTGCCACCGCGGTCGAAGACAACGGCTTCAATACCGGCCTTCTTGGCGCGTTCCGCAACCAGTTCACCAACACGCTTGGCCTTGGCGGTCTTATCCCCGTCAAACTGGCGGAGATCAGCCTCAAGCGTCGAAGCGGAAGCCACGGTCAGACCCTGGCTATCGTCCACGATCTGGACAAATATGTGGCGTGCGGAGCGGTTGACCACCAGGCGCGGACGGACCGCGGTACCGGTGATGCGCTTGCGGACACGCAGGTGGCGACGGCCGCGTGCTGCGGACTTGGACTTGCCTTTTACGGACAGTGCCATGATTACTTACCAGCCTTTCCGACCTTGCGGCGGATAACCTCGCCGGCGTAGCGGATGCCCTTACCCTTGTACGGGTCCGGTTTCCGGAGCTTGCGGATGATGGCCGCAACCTCACCCACCTGCTGCTTGTTGATACCCGAGACTGAGAGCTTGGTGGCGCTCTCAACGGTCAGGGTGATACCTTCCGGAGCCTTGACGGCAACCGGGTGGCTGTAGCCCAGGGCGAACTCGAGGTCCGAGCCCTTGGCCTGTACGCGATAACCGGTACCCACGATTTCCAGCTTCTTCTCGTAACCCTGTGTGACGCCAACGATCAGGTTGGAGATCAGGGTACGGGTCAGGCCGTGCAGCGAACGCGAAGCGCGCTCGTCGTTGGGACGGGAGACGCTGAGCATACCGTCGTCAAGGGCAACCGCGATGGGGTTGGCGACCGTGAGGTTCAGCTCCCCCTTCGGGCCCTTGACGGATACGAGGCTTCCATCAATCTTGACCTCCACGCCGGCAGGTACGGAGATGGGGAGACGTCCAATACGTGACATTATTCTTTCCCTTCCCTGTTACCAGACGTAGGCGAGGACTTCCCCACCCACGCCTTTCTTGGCGGCCTGGCGGTCGGTCAGCAGACCGGACGACGTCGACAGAATGGCGACACCCAAACCACCCAGCACTTTAGGCAGGTTGGTGGACTTCGCGTAAACGCGCAGACCGGGCTTGGAGATACGACGGATACCGGCGATGGAGCGCTGGCGCTCCGGACCGAATTTCAGGTCGATGGTCAGCTTCTTGCCGACCTCGGCGTCTTCAACCTTCCAGGCTGCGATGTAACCCTCAGCCTTGAGGATGTCGGCGACGTGGCCCTTGAGCTTGCTGTAAGGCATGGTCACGGAATCGTGGTATGCCGAGTTTGCGTTGCGCAGACGCGTAAGCATGTCTGCGACAGGATCTGTCATTGTCATGTGGGCTCTAGCCCTTCCTCGTAACGGTTTCCATCGACGGACCTGTTACGTAGATTATTTATCTTCGGTCTTGAACGGGAAGCCAAGCGCTTTCAGCAGCGCGCGGCCCTCGTCGTCGGTCTTTGCTGTGGTAACAACCGTGATGTCCATACCGCGAACGCGGTCAATGGCATCCTGGTCGATCTCGTGGAACATAACCTGCTCGGTCAGACCGAAGGTGTAGTTGCCGTTACCGTCGAACTGCCTGCCGCTGAGGCCGCGGAAGTCACGGATACGCGGCAGAGCCAGCGACACCAGACGGTCCACAAATTCCCACATACGGTCCCCGCGCAGAGTTGCGTGGGCACCGATCGGCATACCTTCGCGCAGCTTGAACTGGGCTATGGACTTGCGGGCCTTATTCACCAGCGGCTTCTGGCCGGTGATCAGGGTCAGATCACGGACAGCGCCGTCGATCAGCTTGGAGTCCTTGGCGGCATCTCCAACACCCATGTTCACGACAACCTTGACCAGGCGGGGAACCTGGTTGACGTTTCCGTAGCCGAAGTCCTCCTGCAGGGTCTTCTTGATCTCCGCGGCGTAGCGGGCCTTCAGGCGGGGTGCGATCTTCGGGGCACCGCTTTCGGATGCGGTCTCAGACACAGCTGCACTCATGACAGGTCCTTCCCGGAGCTCTTGGCGAAACGAACGCGGACCTCGCGCTGGCGGCCATCGCGTTCAACGGTCTCGGTGCGGTAGCCAATGCGGGTCGGCTTCTTGGTGGACGGGTCCACCACCGCAACGTTGGAGATGTGGATAGGGGCTTCAACGGTTTCGATGCCACCGGTCTTGGTGCCGCGCTGCGACTGTCCGACCTTGGTGTGCTTGGTGATCCGGTTGATGCCTTCCACCAGCACGCGGTTGGTTTCCGGCAGAACACGCAGGACCTTGCCCTGCCTGCCGCGGTCGCCGCCACGATCCTGCTTGGCGCCTGACATGACCTGGACCAGGTCACCCTTTTTGATTTTGAGCTTAGCCATGGACTACAGCACCTCCGGAGCCAGCGAGATGATCTTCATGAACTTCTTGTCGCGCAGCTCGCGGCCCACCGGGCCGAAGATACGGGTACCGCGGGGGTCGCCGTCGTTCTTCAGAATGACCGCGGCGTTCTCATCGAACTTAATGTAGGAACCATCCGCGCGGCGGCGTTCCTTCTTGGTGCGGACGATGACAGCCTTGACGACGTCGCCCTTCTTGACGTTGCCGCCCGGGATTGCATCCTTGACGGTGGCAACAATTACGTCGCCGATGCCTGCGTAGCGACGTCCGGATCCACCGAGAACGCGGATGGTCAAGATTTCCTTGGCCCCCGTGTTGTCGGCGACCTTTAGCCGCGACTCCTGCTGAATCACTTATTTACTCCTGTCGTCGCGCCGGTTCTCATACGAGCCTGGCGGAACGGATACTTGTCTCGTGGACCACCTGGTGTCCAGAATGGTCCCCACGGCCTCCCAATGCATGCCGCTGATGCGACATGCATTGGGTCCCCGAACCGCGCGGGTCCGGGGAGCCCTACCGCCTTTACGGCGCGTGCGAGGGCAGGCAAGATGATGCTTTTCGGTGCTACTTGGCCTTTTCGAGGATCTCAACCAGACGCCACCGCTTTGTAGCGGAGAGCGGACGGGTCTCGCTGATCAGCACCAGATCGCCGATGCCGGCGCTGTTCTGCTCATCGTGAACCTTGACCTTCGAGGTGCGACGTATAACCTTACCGTACAAAGCGTGCTTCACACGATCTTCGACCTGGACGACGATTGTCTTTTCCATCTTGTCGGAGACCACGTAGCCGCGGAGCTTCTTGCGGTAACCGCGCTCGGCCCTTGAATCGGCAACTGTTGAGTTGTCAGCCACTGCTGCATCCTTCGCGTTCTCGGTGCTCACTTGGCGTCCTCCTGCGACTCGTCAGCCTTGGCAGGGACCGTCTCGGTCTCCGCTACAGCCTTGGCCTCAGCCTTCGTGTCAGCCTTCTTGGCGGCCTTCTTCTTGGCCGGTGCAGCCTCTGCCACCGGAACGGGAGCAACGGCCGAGCGGATGCCCAGCTCGCGCTCACGCATCACGGTGTAGATGCGGGCAATATCGCGCTTTACGGCGCGCAGACGGCCATGGTTCTCCAGCTGACCGGTGGCGGACTGGAAACGGAGGTTGAACAGTTCCTCCTTAGCCTTACGGAGTTCTTCGACCAGACGCTCGTTATCGAAGCCGTCCAGCTGTACTGGTGCAAGTTCCTTGGACCCAACTGCCATTTCTATTCACCACCTTCGCGACGCAGAATGCGTGCCTTCAACGGGAGCTTGTGGATTGCCAGGCGCAGGGCCTCGCGAGCTACCTCTTCATTGACACCGGAGAGTTCAAAGAGAACCCGGCCCGGCTTGACATTGGCCACCCACCACTCGGGTGAACCCTTACCGGAACCCATGCGGGTTTCAGCCGGCTTCTTGGTCAGCGGACGGTCAGGGTAGATGTTGATCCACACCTTTCCACCACGCTTGATGTGACGCGTCATGGCGATACGCGCGGACTCGATCTGACGGTTCGTCACGTAAGCCGGCGTCAGGGCCTGGATGCCCCACTCCCCAAAGCTGAGGGTGGTGCCGCCGGTTGCCTGGCCGGTACGGCCGGGGTGGTGCTGCTTGCGGTACTTGACTCGACGTGGGATAAGCATTTACGCCTCTCCTCCTTCTGCTGCCGGGGCAGCAACCTCAACAGCGGCGGCCGGGGCTGCAACGGCAGCCTCACCCGAGTCGCCCTGCGGACGGTCAGGACGACGGCGGTCGCCACCACGTGCGTCGGCGCCACCACGAGCGCCGCCGCCGCGCGGTCCGCGGTCCGCGCCGTCGCCGTCCCTACGAGGGGCACGGCCACGGGAAGGAGCGGCGGCCTGCTGGGCAGCCAGTTCCTTGGACGTGACGTCGCCCTTGTAGATCCAGACCTTGACACCAATGCGACCGAAGACCGTCTTGGCTTCAAAGAAGCCGTAGTCGATGTTGGCACGCAGGGTATGCAGAGGCACACGGCCCTCGCGGTAGAACTCCGTGCGGGACATTTCAGCGCCACCCAGACGGCCTGCACAAGCGACACGAATGCCCTTGATGCCGGCGCGCTGTGCGGACTGCATGGCCTTCTTCATCGCGCGGCGGAAGGCCACACGGGAAGTCAGCTGCTCGGCGATGCCCTGGGCAACCAGCTGAGCGTCCGCTTCCGGGTTCTTTACTTCCAGGATGTTCAGCTGCACCTGCTTGCCGGTCAGCTTCTCCAGCTCGCCGCGGATGCGGTCCGCCTCGGCGCCGCGCCGGCCGATCACGATGCCCGGACGTGCAGTGTGGATATCCACACGGACACGATCGCGGGTGCGCTCGATCTCAACTTTGGCGATTCCGGCCCGCTCCATGCCCGTGGACATGAGCTGGCGGATCCTGATGTCTTCGCGAACGAAGTCCTTGTAACGCTGCCCGACCTTGGTGCTGTCCGCAAACCAGTGCGAAACGTGGTCGGTGGTGATGCCGAGTCGGAACCCGTGCGGGTTTACTTTCTGTCCCACTTAGCGAGCCTCCTCTTTCTCGGGCGTTGCGACGACCACGGTGATGTGGCTGGTGCGCTTCTTGATCTGGAACGCGCGGCCCTGTGCCCGCGGCCGAAACCGCTTCATCGTGGGGCCTTCATCAACAAATACTTCGCTGATGTACAGATCGCCTTCATCGAAGGCGACGCTGTCGCGGTCGGCCAGTACGCGGGCGTTGGCCACTGCGGACTGGATTACCTTGAATACCGGCTCCGAAGCTGCCTGGGGGGCAAACTTCAGGATCGCCAATGCCTCATTCGCCTGTTTGCCACGAATCAGGTTGACGACGCGCCGGGCCTTCATAGGCGTTACGCGAATATGACGCGCAATTGCCTTGGCTTCCATTGCTATCCTTCTCTCGTCTTAGCCGTAATTGCAGGCGCCTAGCGGCGCTTGCCCTTACGGTCGTCCTTCACATGGCCGCGGAAAGTCCGCGTGGGGGCGAATTCGCCGAGCTTGTGCCCGACCATCGACTCGGTCACAAACACGGGGATGTGTTTGCGGCCATCGTGCACGGCGATCGTGTGGTTCAGCATGTCCGGGATGATCATCGAACGGCGGGACCAGGTCTTGATGACGTTCTTGGTGCCCTTTTCGTTTTCCCTAGCTACCTTGACAAAGAGGTGCTGGTCAACGAAAGGACCCTTCTTGAGGCTGCGTGGCATGTCTCCAGGCTCCTATCGCTTGTTCTTGCCAGTACGACGGCGACGCACAATGAGTTTGTCGCTCTCTTTGTTGGGGCGGCGGGTACGGCCTTCAGGCTTACCGTTCGGGTTGACCGGGTGGCGACCACCGGAGGTCTTACCTTCACCACCACCATGGGGGTGGTCAACCGGGTTCATGGCCACACCACGCACGGTGGGGCGGATGCCCCTCCAGCGGTTTCGGCCGGCCTTGCCCCAGTTGATGTTGGACTGCTCAGCGTTGCCGACCTCGCCGATCGTGGCGCGGCAGCGCACGTCGACGTTGCGGATTTCACCGGAGGGCAGTCGCAGCTGGGCGAAGCGGCCTTCCTTGGCAACGAGCTGGGTTGATGCTCCGGCGGAGCGGGCCATCTTGGCACCGCCACCGGGACGCAGCTCCACGGCGTGGATAACAGTACCCACCGGGATGTTGCGCAGCGGCAGGTTGTTCCCCGGCTTGATGTCGGCGCTGGCGCCGGCCTCAACGAAGTCCCCCTGCTTAAGCTTGTTCGGAGCGATGATGTAACGCTTGGTGCCGTCAACGTAGTGCAGCAGCGCAATGCGCGCGGTGCGGTTGGGATCATATTCGATCTCTGCGACGCGGGCGTCGACACCGTCCTTATCGTGGCGACGGAAGTCAATCAGGCGGTACTGGCGCTTGTGGCCACCACCCTTGTGACGCGTCGTGATACGACCGGTGTTGTTACGGCCACCCTTTTTGGGGAGCGGACGGACCAGAGACTTCTCCGGCGTCGTACGCGTGATTTCTGCGAAGTCGGCAACGCTCGAGCCGCGACGGCCCGGGGTTGTCGGCTTGTATTTACGGATTCCCATGATTCATTTCCTCGTTAAAGTGGTCTCCGCTTATGAAAGCGGACCGCCGAAGATGTCGATCGTGCCTTCTTTGAGGGACACGATTGCGCGCTTGGTGTTCTTGCGCTGTCCCCATCCGAATTTGGTGCGCTTGCGCTTACCGGCACGGTTGATGGTGTTGATCGAGTCGACCTTGACGGAGAAGATTTTCTCCACGGCCAGCTTGATCTCGGTCTTGTTCGAGCGAGGGTCAACCAGGAAGGTGTACTTACCTTCGTCGATCAAGCCGTAGCTCTTTTCCGAGACGACGGGTGCAATGACGACGTCGCGCGGATCCTTGATGGTGGCGGCGCTCACTTGGCGTCCTCCTCGGTGGCTTGTGCAGCATCAGCGTCAACCTCGAGAACACCTGCACCGGAAGCGAAAGCCTCCAGGGCTGCGTTGCCGGAGACGAAAGCCTCGTAGGCAGCCTTGGTGAAGACGACGTCGTCGGAAACCAGCACGTCGTAAGTGTTCAGCTGGTCTGCGTACAGAACATGAATATCCGTGAGGTTACGCACGGACAATGCGGCAACATCGTTGGCGCGTTCGATGACGACCAGCAGGTTCTTGCGGTCCGAGAGGGATCGAAGAGCCGTCTGTGCTTCCTTGGCGGACGGCGTGGTGCCGGCAACCAGTTCGGCGATCACATGGATCCGGCCGTTGCGTGCCCGGTCGGACAGGGCACCGCGCAGGGCGGCGGCCTTCATCTTCTTGGGAGTGCGCTGGGAGTAGTCACGCGGGGTTGGACCGTGGACAACGCCACCACCGGTCATGTGAGGGGCACGGATGGAACCCTGACGGGCACGGCCGGTACCCTTCTGCTTGAACGGCTTGCGGCCGGCACCGGAAACCTCGGCGCGGGTCTTGGTCTTGTGCGTACCCTGGCGGGCAGCCGCGAGTTGGGCAACGACGACCTGGTGCAGCAGCGGCACGTTGGTCTGAACGTCGAAGATCTCTGCAGGCAGATCAACCTTGACAGTATTTGCCATTGGACTAGGCTCCCTTCACGGCGGTGCGTACGAGGACGACCTGGCCGCGGGCGCCGGGAACGGCGCCCTTGATGAGCAGCAGCGACTTCTCGGCGTCAACGCCGTGAACCGTGAGGTTCAGCGTGGTGTGGCGGACGCCGCCCATACGGCCGGCCATGCGCACGCCCTTGAAAACGCGGCTGGGGGTGGATGCGCCACCGATGGAACCGGGCTTGCGGTGGTTCTTGTGGGCACCGTGGGAGGCACCGACACCATGGAAGCCGTGACGCTTCATGACACCAGCAAAGCCCTTACCCTTTGAAGTGCCGACGACGTCCACCTTCTGGCCGGCCTCGAAGATCTCCACGGAAAGCTCCTGGCCGAGGGTGTAAGAGTCGGCGTCTGCGGTTCGCAGCTCGACGACATGGCGGCGGGGGGTGACACCGGCCTTTTCAAAGTGACCAGCCAGCGGCTTGGTGACCTTGCGGGGGTCGATCTGGCCGTAGCCGATCTGGACGGCGGTGTAACCATCAACAGCCGCATTGCGCAGCTGGGTGATGACATTGGAGTCAGCCTGGACGACGGTCACCGGCACGAGGCGGCTGTTTTCGTCCCAGACCTGGGTCATGCCGAGCTTCGTGCCCAGGATGCCCTTTACATTACGGATCGCGGTCATAGTTTTCTCAGCACCTCCCTACAGCTTGATTTCGATGTTCACGTCGGCGGGCAGGTCGAGACGCATCAGCGAGTCAACAGCCTTCGGCGTGGGGTCGATAATGTCGATCAGACGCTTGTGCGTGCGCATTTCAAAGTGCTCGCGGCTGTCCTTGTACTTGTGCGGCGACCGGATAACGCAGTACACGTTCTTCTCGGTCGGCAGCGGCACGGGGCCGACGACCGTTGCGCCTGCGCGCGTGACCGTCTCAACGATCTTCCGGGCTGATACGTCAATGACCTCGTGGTCATATGACTTCAGCCGGATGCGGATTTTTTGTCCCGCCATGGCGTCGTGACTCTCTTTCCTGACTTAGGGCTGTGCCGGCTTACCGTCCGGCGTACCAGTCCTGTTGGCTAACGCTATTTACGTACTCTGTTCTGCTTTCCAGCGTGCGGCGCTTCCAGCCGCTCTCCCAACGGACTGAATCCGGACATGTCCGGGTTCCTCGATCCGCCGAAGCTCCGACCCCCGCGCTCGGGCGTGTCGCGATCTTTCCGCGCACGTTTCCGTGTAGCCAGTGGAAGGTGGGTCATGTTTGGGCTTCAACCTGGACCCTGGCACCGAGCATTATCTCGATCGGGACGCGAAGAAGCGCTTGAACAACTCAACTAGTATGCCGGATATCTGCACCAAAAGCCAATTTGCGTGATAAGGGTGCCTCCGCCGCGGCCGCTTGTTCCCCGCGAATCCCCCGCTCCTTCCCCTCTAAGCCCAGCCGGACTTGTGAGATGCTGATGCTGGGTCGACAAAGTCGAGGGAGACCGCTGATGACGCTCACACCGCAGGAACTGGCCCTGAGGTTGCCGCAGGGCTTCTCTTTGGGCGTGGCGACGGCCGCCTTCCAGATCGAGGGTGCAGTGGACGACGGCGGCCGCGGCCCCTCCGGCTGGGATGACTTCAGCCACCAGCCCGGCCGGATCCACAACGGCGATACCGCCGACGTGGCTTGCGACCACTACCACCGGTTCGGGGAGGACATCGCGCTGATGCAGGACCTGGGCGTGGACTCCTACCGGCTCTCAATCTCCTGGTCCCGGATCCAGCCGGACGGCAGCGGCCCGGTCAATGCCGAAGGAATCGCGTTCTACGACCGGCTGGTGGACCAGCTGCTCGCCGCGGGCATCAAACCCATGGTCACGCTCTACCACTGGGATACTCCCCTGCCGCTGGAGCACGCCGGCGGCTGGCTGAACCGCCACACCGCCGAGCGGTTCGGCGACTACGCCGCCCTGGCCGGGCAGGTGCTCGGTGACCGCGTGGAGAAATGGGTCACCGTCAACGAGCCCGCCTCGGTAACGCTCAGCGGCTACGGCCTGGGCATCCATGCGCCGGGCAAAGCCCTGCTTTTTGAGGGCCTGGGTGCCGCCCACCACCAGCTGCTGGCCCACGGCCTCGCGGTCCAGGCGCTGCGCTCGGCCGGCGTGCGTGGCGGCATCGGCATCACCAATGTCCACACCCCCGTGGTGCCCGCCGATGCGGGCAACCTGGCGGACAATCTCTTCGCCGAGCTCTTCGACCTGATCCACAACCGGGTCTTTGCGGATCCGGTCCTGCTGGGCGGTTACCCTGAGGTGCCGGAATTCCTGGCGCCCATTTTTGAGCCACTGATGGAGATGCCGACGGCGGACTTGCGGACCATCAACGCACCGCTGGACTTCTACGGACTGAATTACTACGCGCCCACCCGCATCGCCGCCGGCCCGGGGGATTCAGTCATGTCGGACGATCATGCCGAGGCGATGGGCTCACTGCCCTTCCGGCTGGAACAGTGGCCCGAGTACCCGCAGACGGGCTTCGGCTGGCCGGTGGCCCCGGACCATTTCGGCGTGGCCCTGACACAGATGCACGAGCGCTACGGCAGCGCGCTGCCGCCGGTCTTCATTACCGAGAATGGGGCCAGCTATCCGGACGAGCTCATGGACGGGGGCCGCGTGCCCGACGGCGAACGCTCCAGTTACATCGGCGACCATCTGGCCGCCGCGCTGGACGCCGTCCGGCCCGGGGGTCCCGCGGAGGGCCTGGACCTGCGCGGCTTCTATGTCTGGTCGCTGCTGGACAACTTCGAATGGGCGGCCGGCTACTCGCAGCGCTTCGGCCTGGTGCACGTGGACTTTGACACGCTCAAGCGCACCCCCAAGGATTCCTTCTACTGGCTCCGGGAACTGATCCGGCTCCGCGCCTGACGCAAAAAGGGCGCCCCGCCACCGAAGTGACAGGACGCCCTCTGGGCGATCAGAGGCGCTACCTAAGCAGTGCTACTTGACCAGTGCTACTTGACGATCTTGGTGACACGGCCCGAACCAACGGTGCGGCCGCCTTCGCGGATCGCGAAGCCGAGGCCCTCTTCCATGGCGATCGGCTGGATCAGCGCGACAGTCATTTCGGTGTTGTCGCCAGGCATAACCATTTCCGTGCCCTCGGGCAGCGTGATGACACCGGTGACGTCCGTGGTGCGGAAGTAGAACTGCGGACGGTAGTTCGAGTAGAACGGGTTGTGGCGTCCACCCTCATCCTTGGCCAGGATGTAGACGTTGGCCTCGAAATCGGTGTGCGGGGTGATGGAACCCGGCTTGACGATGACCTGGCCGCGCTCGACGTCTTCGCGCTTGATGCCGCGCAGCAGCAGGCCACAGTTCTCGCCGGCCCAGGCCTCGTCGAGCTGCTTGTGGAACATTTCGATACCCGTGACGGTCGTCTTCTGGACCGGGCGGATGCCAACGATCTCAACTTCCGAGTTCAGCTTCAGGGTTCCGCGCTCGGCGCGGCCCGTAACAACGGTTCCGCGGCCGGTGATGGTGAAGACATCTTCAACCGGCATCAGGAACGGCTTGTCCTTGTCGCGGATCGGATCCGGAACGTGGTTGTCGACGGCGTCCATCAGGTCCTCAACGGACTTAACCCAAACCGGGTCGCCTTCCAGTGCCTTCAGGCCCGAAACGCGCACTACCGGAGCCTCGTCGCCGTCGAAGCCCTGCGAGCTGAGCAGCTCGCGGACTTCCATTTCAACCAGGTCCAGGAGCTCTTCGTCGTCGACCATGTCGGACTTGTTCAGCGCGACCAGCAGGTAGGGGACACCCACCTGGCGGGCCAGCAGAACGTGCTCGCGGGTCTGGGCCATCGGACCGTCAGTCGCGGCAACCACCAGGATTGCGCCGTCCATCTGGGCGGCACCGGTGATCATGTTCTTGATGTAGTCAGCGTGGCCGGGGGCGTCAACGTGTGCATAGTGACGCTTCTCGGTCTGGTACTCAACATGGGAGATGTTGATCGTGATACCGCGCTGCTTCTCCTCGGGAGCCGAGTCGATGGAAGCGAAGTCACGCTGCTCATTGATCGTGGGGTACTTTTCGTAAAGCACCTTGGAAATGGCAGCCGTCAACGTGGTCTTTCCATGGTCAACGTGACCAATCGTACCGATGTTAACGTGCGGCTTAGTCCGCTCGAACTTTGCCTTGGCCACGGGTTCCTCCTAGAACGTTTTTCAGAAAACTTACTTTCAGGGACGCATTTCGTCACTGAAACCTTATCAAGTCTACTGGGGGCTTGTGATTTGATGAAATTGTCGGCCGCTGCGGGCTTCAGGCATCTGGCCCGAAGTCCGCCGGTAGCGGCTGGCATCCTCCGCCGGCGTACTGACAGGGATGCCAACCATAACTGCTGCTACTCGCCGCGGGCCTTCTGGATGATCTCGTCGGCGACTGCCTTCGGGACCTCGGCATAGCTGTTGAACTGCATGGAGTACACGGCGCGTCCCTGGGTCTTGGACCGAAGGTCACCGATATATCCGAACATTCCGGACAGCGGCACGAAGGCGCGAATGACCTTCACGCCACTTGCATCCTCCATGGACTGCATCTGGCCGCGCCGGGAGTTGAGGTCACCGATAACTTCACCCATGTATTCCTCAGGGGTGCGGACCTCAACTTCCATCAGCGGTTCGAGCAGAACCGGATTCGCCTTGCGGGCGGCTTCCTTGAAAGCCATCCGGCCGGCGATCTTGAACGCCATCTCCGAGGAGTCAACGTCGTGGAACGCGCCATCAAGCAGCGTGGCCTTGATGCCGACTACCGGGTAACCGGCCAGCACACCGTCGTTGAGCGCATCCTGGATTCCAGCGTCGACACTGGGGATGTACTCGCGCGGGATCCGGCCACCGCTGACCTTGTTTTCGAAGGTGTACAGGACGCCCTCTTCAACAGCCATCGGCTCGATCGCGATCTGGATCTTGGCAAACTGGCCGGACCCGCCGGTCTGCTTCTTGTGCGTGTAGTCGTGCTTCGCCACCGTGTTCTTGATGGTTTCACGGTAGGCAACCTGGGGCTTGCCCACGTTTGCCTCGACGCGGAATTCGCGGCGCATGCGGTCAACCAGGATATCCAGGTGCAGCTCGCCCATACCCGCGATGATGGTCTGGCCGGTGTCAATATTGAGGGAGACCTGGAAGGTCGGGTCCTCTTCGGAGAGCTTCTGGATGGCCGTGGAGAGCTTCTCCTGGTCACCCTTGGTCTTGGGCTCGATCGCAACCGAGATCACCGGTTCCGGGAAACTCATCGACTCAAGCACGATCGGGTTCGCGGGATCGCACAGGGTATCACCGGTGGTGGTGTCCTTCAGGCCGATCGCCGCGTAGATGTGGCCCGTGGTGATTCCGTCAACCGGGTTTTCCTTGTTGGCGTGCATCTGGAACAGCTTCCCGATGCGCTCCTTCTTGCCTTTGGTCGAGTTGATGACCTGGGCACCGGACATGGCGTGGCCGGAGTACACGCGGATGTAGGTCAGACGACCGAAGAACGGGTGCGTCACAACCTTGAAGGCGAGTGCGGCGAACGGTGCCTCGGCGTTGGCGGAACGAGTGATGATCTTCTCGTTATCGCGCACGTCGTGGCCCTGGATGTCCGGGACGTCCAGCGGGGACGGCAGGTAGGACACCACGGCATCAAGCATGGGCTGGACGCCCTTATTCTTGAACGCCGACCCACAGAGAACCGGGTACACCTGGCTCGTGATGGTCAGCTTGCGGATGCCCGACTTGATCTCGGCCACGGTCAGCTCTTCGCCGCTGAGGTATTTCTCCATCAGCACGTCGTCGGCTTCGGCAACGGTCTCGAGCATGGCGTGGCGGTACTCCTCGGCCTTCGCCTGCAGATCGGCCGGGATGGGCTCCACTTCGTACTTGGCGCCCATTTCGGTCTCGCCGCGCCAGGTGAGGGCGCGCATTTCGACCAGGTCGACGACGCCCTCGAAGTCGTTCTCGGCACCGATCGGCAGCTGGATGACCAGCGGCTTGGCGCCGAGGCGCTTGATGATGGTGTCAACGGTGAAGTAGAAGTCCGCGCCGAGCTTGTCCATCTTGTTGACGAAGCAGATGCGGGGGACGTCGTACTTGTCCGCCTGGCGCCAGACGGTCTCGGACTGCGGCTCCACGCCTTCCTTGCCATCGAATACCGCAACCGCGCCGTCCAGGACGCGCAGCGAACGCTCTACCTCGACGGTGAAGTCGACGTGGCCCGGGGTGTCAATGATGTTGATCTGGTTGTTGTCCCAGAAACAGGTGGTGGCAGCGGAAGTGATCGTGATGCCACGTTCCTGCTCTTGTGCCATCCAGTCCATGGTCGAGGCACCGTCATGGGTCTCACCAATTTTGTGGTTAACGCCCGTGTAGAACAGGATGCGCTCGGTGGTGGTGGTCTTGCCGGCATCAATATGGGCCATGATGCCGATGTTGCGGACCTTATTAAGGTCGGTAAGCACGTCGAGTGCCACGGTGTCTCCCTTTCCGGAATGCTTTTCGTGGTCC
>JALYYI010000077.1 GCA_030946705.1 Actinomycetota bacterium
CGAATGGACGTCGCTGTTATAAATTTAAACAGCCGTGGTCACCGACGTGGGCGGTCCCCTGAGCCACAGCTCCATTGTGGCCCGCGAATATGGCATCCCGGCCGTGCTCGGCACCGGTGTGGCGACCCCGCGGCTGACGAGCGGCCCGCACATCCGCGTCGACGGCGACGCCGGCACGGTGACCATCGAGCACGCCGCCGCTCCCGTGCTGTGAAGCCGCGTTATAGCTACTGAAGATTTCCGCCAGCGGCTGCCTCTGACATCCGGGAAAGGATCTCGATGGCCCGTTTGGCTTCCGGCTCCGGAACGAGCAAATGGTCATGATAGAAGCCAGCCAGGACGTTGCAACTGATGCCCGCTTCGCCCAGAGCCGAGCTGAATGCCGCCGTGAGCCCCACAGCCGAAAGTGACGAATGAACCTCAAGCGTGATCCAACTCGCGATGAAATCGTAGGCAAGCCCACGGGCATCCGCTTCAGCTTGGGTTAGGACCAGAGTTATTCCCTCTGCCTCAGCGACGAAGGCCTCCGCGTTTATTGCCTTCGCGGCCTCCGCCTCAACGGAAACGAATACGAAGCTTCCCTCTCGGAGCATTGGGTGCATTGAGGCAATGAGTCTGCGCAGGCTGGTCTCTCCGCTCATACCCTGAGTGTAGTAGCCGCCCTTTTCTGCTCCCAGCTTATTGAACTGAACGGTTCAGTGTCATATAGTGATCTATATGGTTCAGCAACACGCCCTCGACCGCGCATTTGCGGCCCTGTCCGACCCGACCCGGCGCGGCATCCTGACCCGGCTCGGCGAAGGGCCGGCGACAATTGGCGAGCTGGCAGAGCCGTTCGGGATGACCCTGACCGGGCTCAAGAAGCACGTGCAGGTGCTGGAGGATGCTGGGCTCGTTACCACGGAGAAGGTCGGGCGATCGAGAGAGTGCCGTCTGGGCACCGACCGATTGGACGATGCCATGCAATGGATCGCGCTCTACCAGCGCCTCTGGGAACGTCGACTCGATGGCCTCGAGGCCTACTTCACCCTCAAGAAAGGAACCGACAAGTGACTGAAGAGACCAGCACCATCGAAATGAGGATGTCGAGGCACCTCCCCGCGACACCGGAAGAGGTCTTCGACGCCTATACCGACGCCGAGAAGCAGAAGATCTGGTTCAGCATCCTCGACTCCGAGCCCGGCATCGTGGAGATCGAGGTGGATCTGCGCGTGGGCGGGGAACAGACGGCGGTCTGGGGTCCCAACCGCGATGAGCTGTTCCGGGAGACGCAGGTTTTCACGGTGATCGACCGGCCCCATCGGCTCGTGACCACCTCGACCGGCAGCGGTCCGGACGGAATGTCCATGACCACGGAGGTCGAGATCACCTTCGAGGAGCACAACGGGGGCACCCTGATGACCGTCGTGCAGAGCGGCTTCCCGGCCGTCGAGGTGCGCGACTTCTTCACCCAACAGGTCTGGGTCGGCGCGTTCGACCGCATCGAGGCGTACCTGGTGCGCAGCGGCAGCTGAAGGCAGACACCAACCAACCACACACTCGTCGTCGGCGGCTACAGCCGCCCGGCGGACTTGAGCCGGATGTACATATCGCAGAGCCGGCCCGGCAGCTCGTGCGGCTCGGCGTCCACCACCTCCGCCCCCAGCTGTTTGAGTGCGGCGGCGACGGCATCCCGGTCCAGCAGCGCGCGCTCGGCGGCGGCGGCCCGGTAGACCGCCGTCGTCGTGCTCCGTTCGGCCCGCAGCCGGCCCAGCAGCGGATCGCGGACCGAGGCCACCAGCACCACGTGGCGCTGCGCCAACTGGGCGACCATCGGGATCAGGCCCTCCTCCGGCGCGCCGGAATCCAGCGAGGTCAGTAGCACCAGCAGGGACCGGTGCGCGGAGACCGCACGGATCTGGCCCGGGAGCTGTGACCAGTCCATCTCGATCAGCTCGGATGCCAGGGGCGCCATCGCCTGGACCAGCCCGGCCAGCAGGTTGCCCTTGGCACCGGAACTGACCCGGGCCCGGACGCGTCGGTCGTAGGCCAGGAAATCCACCCGGTCCCCGCCGCGCTCGGCCAGCACCGCCAGCAGCAGCGCGGCCTCGATGCCGGTGTCCAGGCGCGGCTCGTCGCCGATCCGGGCCGCCGACGTCCGCGAGGTGTCCAGCACAATGACCACCCGCCGGTCCCGCTCCGGACGCCAGGTGCGCACGACGACGCCCTGCCGCCGGGCGCTGGCGCGCCAGTCGATGGAGCGGACGTCGTCGCCGCGGACGTAGTCCCGGAGCGAGTCGAACTCGGTGCCGGCTCCGCGGATCTGCACGGCGGCCTTGCCGTCCAGTTCACGCAGTTTGCGCAGCTTGGAGGGCAGCTGCCGCTTGGAGTGGAAGGGCGGCAGCACGCGCATCCGTCCCGGGGCCTTGATGGTCAGCTGCCGCGCGGCCAGGCCCAGCGGACCGAAGGAGCGGATGGTGGTGTGCGGGATATGCAGGTCTCCGCGGCGGGAGGGCTGCAGCCGGACGGTGATCCGTTCGCGTTCACGCACCGGGACGCGAACGCGCTGGCGGGGGTTGGCGGCGCCGGCGGAGGGCTGCCATGCCTCCCGCACCAGGGCCCGCAGCGTCCGGCCGGAGCCGTTGCTGATGGTCAGGATGGAGCTGACGGGCTCGCCGAGGCGGACGCTCTCCGGCAGGCTGCGGCGCAGCACCACCTTGCGCGGGGAGGCAGCCAGGACCAGATCCACCGCGATGACGGCCAGCAGGAGCAGCAGCCAGTACAGCATGGTCGCGGCGGAGGGGAAGAGGATTACGGGCACCACGCCGGCCAGCGCCAGCAGCACCAGCCGCCCGGTTATCGCCATGGCCGCGGCCGCTCAGCGCGGTACGGCGACGGTGGCAAGGATGCTGGCCAGCACGTCATCGACGTTCACGCCGTCCATCTGAGCCTCCGGGCGCAGCCCCACGCGGTGGCGCAGCGCCGGCAGTGTCAGCGCCTTGACGTCGTCGGGGGTGACAAAATCCCGGCCGGACATCCAGGCCCAGGCCCGCGAGGTGTTCAGCAGGGCGGTCGCGCCGCGCGGCGACACGCCCAGCTGGAACGACGGCGCCGCACGGGTGGCGCGCACAAGGTCCACGATGTACGCCATCACCTCGGCGGAGATGGCCACCCGGCTGACGGCGGTGCGGGCATCCTCCAGCTGCGCCACCCCGGCCACCGGCCGGACGCCGGCGGCGGCCAGATCGCGCGGGTCAAAACCCAGGCTGTGCCGGCGGACCACCTCGATTTCGTCGTCGCGGCCGGGCAGCGGCATGGTCAGCTTAAGCAGGAACCGGTCCAGCTGCGCCTCCGGCAGGGGATAGGTGCCCTCGTATTCGACCGGGTTCTGCGTGGCCGCGACCAGGAAAGGCGCCGGGAGCGGCCGCGAGACGCCGTCCACCGAGACCTGATGTTCCTCCATCGCCTCCAGCAGCGAGGCCTGCGTCTTCGGCGGGGTGCGGTTGATTTCGTCCGCCAGCAGGATATTCGTGAAGACCGGGCCGGGCCGGAAGGTGAATTCGGAGCTGCGGGCGTCGTAGACCAGCGAGCCGGTCACGTCGCCGGGCATCAGGTCCGGTGTGAACTGGATCCGCTTGGTGTCCAGGGAGAGCGCGGCGGACAGCGTGCGCACCAGCAGCGTCTTGGCCACGCCCGGCACGCCCTCCAGCAACACATGACCGCGGGCCAGCAGGGCAATGAGCATCCCGGTGACGGTGGAATCCTGCCCGACGACGGCCTTGGCAACTTCGCGGCGCACGTCCAGGAGCGCCTGGCGGACCGGGTCCTCGGCGACGGCGCTGGGTCCGGGCGGGTGCCCCGGTGCTCCGGTCTGCGTCTGCTGATCGCTCATCTGGAGGTGACCTCTTTCTCTAAGGCATCGAGTTCCTGGGCCCAGCGCAGCAGGGC
>JALYYI010000096.1 GCA_030946705.1 Actinomycetota bacterium
CCTGATCGGTGACCTGGACGCCGTGCGGGATCTGGCTCCCCGGGTAGTGCTGCCGCCGGCGGCCGGGGTGCTGGCTGCCGCGGCGGTGCTGACGACGACGGCGCTGCTGCTGCCGCAGGCCGTAGCCCTGCAGCTGGTGGTGCTGGCCGGAGCCCTGCTGCTGAGCCCCGCCGCGGCCGTGCTGGCCGACCGGTCCGCGGCCCGGGCCGAGCAGGTGCACCGGTCCACGGTCATCCGGACGGTTGCCACCCTGCTGAACGCCGCGGGGGATCTGCGGGCCAACCGGGTGGAGGGCCGGCTGCTGGACCGGTTGCGCCGCGAGGACCACGCTGCCACCGCGGCCGTGAAACGATCGGTCCGGGCACAGGGCCTGTCCCAGGGGCTGCTGGTGGTTTTTTCCTGTCTGGGTGCCCTGGGCACGCTGGCCGTGGGCGCCCCCGCCGTCGCCGCCGGAACGCTGCGTCCGGAGGTGCTGGCCGCGCTGGTGCTGCTCAATCTGTCCCTGGCGGACGCCTTTGCCGCGGTGAGCGCCGCGGTCCAGCTGTGGCCCGCCCTGGACACCGTGCTGATGCGCTTTGCCCCTGACCTGCTCGGTCCCGACATCCCCGTAAGTCCTGACCCGCTTGGCGACGACCGGCCCGGGCCGGGCCCCCTTGGCCGCAACCCGGACGCGGCTGCCCCGGCCGATGGGTGCGTCACCGGCACCCCGGACCAGGTTGCCTTGAAGCTGTCGGGCGTGACTGCGGGGTGGCCGGACTCGGTCCGGCCCGTCTTCAGCCGACTCAGCACGACGGTCCGGCCCGGCGAGTGGCTAACCGTCACCGGGCCGTCCGGGTCCGGAAAGTCCACCCTGCTGGCGGTGATGCTGGGTTTCCTTAAACCGGTCAGCGGGCAGTTCCGGGCCAGCGGTCGCATTGCCTGGTGCCCGCAGCAGGGCCACCTCTTCGACTCGTCGCTGCGCGCCAACCTGCTGCTCGCCAGGCCGCGCTCCGAGGCGCCCGCTGAAGCCGAGCTGCGGAAGGCACTCGACGACGTCGGACTGGGCCCGCTGCTGGCGGAGCTGCCGCGGGGGCTGGATACCCGGCTGGGCCCGGAGGGCAGCCACCTCTCCGGCGGCCAGCGGCAACGCGTGGCTGTGGCACGGACCCTGCTCACGGGTGCCGAGGTGCTGCTGCTCGATGAACCTACGGCCCACCTGGACAGCGATTCCGCCGGGTCCCTGATGGCCGACCTCCGGCATGGGCTGCGCGCCAGGACCGTGGTGCTGGTGACCCATGACGAGGCAGCCCGGCAGCCCGGGGATCTGAAACTGGTCCTGGGCCCGAGGTGACCGTACCGTGGCCGGGGTCCCCGCTCGGCCGCAAGCGGCCTCCTTCGATGACCGGTACCCTGGTTCCGGTGGTCGGCCGAGCGAGCTCTGCGAGTGCGTGGAGACCCTGTTGCGGTGGCCGTGGCCGTGTGCGGTTAGGATTTCGTCATGACGGTACTTCCCGGGGTTTCCCTGCCCAGCATTGACGGACTTCGGTTCCGGCCGATAGCCGAGATAGACATCAACCAGTGGATTGCCCTGATCGGGCGCATTGCCGCGGCGGAAAAACCTCCGTGGCACGAGCAGCGCGCGGATCTGGAGGAGGTGTTCGCCTCGACCAAGAATGACCCGGCGGAGAACACCGTGATCGGATTCGATGGTGCGGGCACGGCGAGGGCCTGGGGCCGGATCAGCAAGAATCCGGAGGGACCCAAGGCGGCCGGCTCAGGCGGGGTGGATCCGCGGTGGCAGCGCCGCGGCGTCGGAACGGCTGTGCTGCGATGGCAGCAGGCCCAGACCGTGCGGCGCTTTGCCCAGGATGGCATGGCGGAACCCAGGTTGCGGGTGTATTCGGAAGAGGACAACGCCGCGCAGCGCGCGCTGTACAGCGGTGCCGGTTTCACCGTGGTGCGGTACTTCACTGAGATGCTCCGTCCGCTGGAGCACGAGCTGCCGACCGTTCAGCTGGACGAGGGCATCGAAATTGCGCCCTACAGTGCCGAGCTGTCCGAGGCCACCCGGCGGGCGCACAATGAGGCCTTCGGCGACCACTGGGGCTCCGAACCGCGGGATGCGGAGGCCTGGGGATTCATGGTCAACCATCCGCACAGCAAACCGGAATGGAGCGCCCTGGCGGTGGAAGCGGCCAGCGGCGCGGTGGTGGGCTACCAGCTGGCCAGCTACGATCCGGAGGTGCGCACCACGCGGGGCCGGGAGGAAGGCTACACGGCGCTGCTGGGCGTCCGCCGCAACTGGCGCGGGCGCCGCATTGCCGCCGCGCTGCTCGTGGATGCGATGCGCAGCTTCAGGGCGGCGGGCATGGGCTACGCCGCCCTGGATGTGGACACCGAAAACCCGACCGGCGCGCTGGGCATCTACGAGCGGATGGGCTACCGGGCGACGCACCGGTCGCTGGCGTGGGACTGCCTGCCCGGCTGACGGCCGGCGGGGGCGGGCTGGCCGGACCTTAGCCGTTCACGTCATGCAGATGGTGGACGATGTCATGCAGGAAGTAACCGGAGAAGGTCGTGACTGTGAAAACCATGCCGTCGCTGCGCCGACCGGTGCGCTGCCACTGGTCTTGGTCCACAGCCGCAAAGGAGTCGGCCAGCTCGAGTCCGGACTCCACCAATTCCGCACTGACGATGGCCGGATCCTGGTTGCCGTAATCTTCGTCGATGGCGCTCTGGTCCTGGTCCCAGTTGGCGAATTCGGCGTCGGGACGGTCCAGCATGAGGTGCAGCCGCTGGTCAAACAGGCTAAAGACGTCGCGGACATGGCAGGCGTATTCCAGCGGTGACCAGGTCGATTCGTCCGGGCGCTCGGCTGCGTCCGAACGGCGGAGCACGGCCTGCCAGCGCGGCAGCAGTTCCGGCAGGCTGCTGGCCGCCGTCGCGGGCGTACTGCTGGCGGCCTCAAATCCGCACTCCGGGCACGGCCGCTCCAGAACCCATGTCCAGTCCTTGTCATCCGGGGTGATCGCCATGTCAGTAGTCTAGGCGAACCGCCGAAGCTCGGCCCTACAGGCTGGGACCGATGGCGTCCACGGCCTGGCTCAGGGGAATGCCGGACCCGTCGCGTCGTCCGTGCTCGGTGGGCAGGGCACGTGCCACGCCGGCCGCGGAGGCTGCCTTGGCCGGTCCTTGCCCGGCCCAGGCGAGCAGGAGCACGTCCTCCCCCCGGAGGAAACGGTGTACCCGGACGCCTCCGGTGGCGCGGCCCTTGGCGGGATATTCGGCAAAGGAGGTGACCTTGGCCGAGCCGGGAGCCGTGCCGGGTAGGGCATCGGAGCTGCCGGCGATGGTTACGACGACGGCGGCCTCGTCGGCCGGGGTGACGACGTTGAAGCTGAGCACGGCGTCCCCGGGGCCGAGTTTGATACCGGCCATCCCGCCGGCGGTGCGCCCCTGCGGGCGCACGCTGGAGGCGGGAAACCGCAGCAGCTGCGCCTGTTCCGTGACGAAGACCAGCTCGTCGTCGTCGGCCGCCGGAGCGGCAGCCACCAGCCGGTCCTTGTCCTTGAGCGCGATGATCTCCCAGTCGTCGCGGTTCAGCGGGTATTCGGGGATGACGCGCTTGACCACGCCCTGCGCGGAGCCAAGGGCGACGACGGCGTTGAGCGGGGTGAAGGCGACCAGGGCCTCGCCCTTGGCCAGCGTGATGAAGTCCTTGGCCGGCACGCCGCCGGAAAGGTTCGGCAGACCCGAGGTGGGCGGCAGCGCCGGCATGTCCACCACCTGCAGGCGGATCATCCGGCCGGCCGAGGTGATGGCTGCAACCTCGGCCCGCGCGCTGGTTCTGACGACGGAGAGGAAGGCATCGTGCTTGTTGCGCGGCCCGCTGTCCGCCAGCGGATCCTGGTTGGAGGTGCGGGCAATCTGGCCGGAGGTGCTCAGGAGGACCCAGCACGGATCGTCGGCAATTTCCAGCGCCAGCGGAGCGGCTTTCCCGTTGCCCGGGGCGCCAGCGGCCAGCGCCTTGGCCACACTCGGTGCCACGGCCTCGGACTCCAGCAGCACGGTCCGGCGCGGTGTGGCGTACTTGGCCGCAATCTCACCCAGTTCGCTGGAGACCAGTCCGCGCAGCCGGGTTTCCGAGCCCAGGATCGCCTCAAGCTCGGCGATCTCCCGGCGCAGCTGCTCCTGTTCCTTTTCGAGTTCGACGCGCGAATACTTGGTCAGCTGGCGCAGCCGCAGTTCCAGGATGTAGTTCGCCTGGATCTCGCTCAAGTCGTAGATGGCCATCAGGCGTTCGCGGGCCGCGGCCACCTCATCCGAGGAACGGATGATCTGGATGACCTCATCGATGTCCACGATGGCGATGAGCAGGCCCTCGACCAGGTGCAGCCGGTCCTTCTTCTTGCCAAGCCGGAAGGCGGTGCGGCGCCGGATCACGGAGAGCCGGTGCGCCACATAGACGCGCAGCAGCTCCAGCAGTCCGAGCGTCTGCGGCTGGCCGTCCACCAGTGTGACGTTGTTGATGCCGAAGGAATCCTCCATCGGCGAATAGCGGTACAGCTGCTGGATCACCGCGTTCGGGTTGAAGCCGTTCTTGATCTCGATCACCAGGCGCAGTCCGTGCGTGCGGTCCGTCAGGTCCACAATGTCGCTGATGCCCTGCAGCTTCTTGGAGGTGACGGCGTCCTTGATCTTCTCAATGACCTTTTCCGGCCCCACCAGGTAGGGCAGCTCGGTGACCACGATGCCCATCCGCCGGGCGGAGAGCTGCTCAATCTCCACCTTGGCCCGGGTCTTGAAGGATCCGCGCCCGGTGGCGTAAGCGTCCCGGATGCCGTCCAGGCCCACGATCCGGCCGCCGGTGGGCAGGTCCGGGCCGGGGATGTAGGCCATGATGTCCGCCAGCGTCGCGTCCGGGTTGGCGATCAGGTGCTGCGCGGCGGCAATCACCTCGCCCAGGTTGTGCGGGGCCATATTGGTGGCCATGCCGACGGCGATGCCGGTGGTGCCGTTGACCAGAAGGTTCGGGAAGGCGGCCGGGAGTACGTCCGGCTGGGTCAGCTGGTTGTCGTAGTTGGGGACAAAGTCGACGACGTCCTCGTCCAGGTTGTCCGTCAGGGCCAGGGCGGCGGCGGCCAGCCGGGCCTCGGTGTAGCGCGGGGCGGCCGGACCGTCGTCGAGCGAGCCGAAGTTGCCGTGCCCGTCGATCAGCGGCAGCCGCAGCGAAAAGTCCTGGGCCATGCGCACCATGGCGTCATAGATGGCCGTGTCGCCGTGGGGATGCAGCTTGCCCATCACCTCGCCCACCACGCGGGCGCTCTTGACGTGGCCGCGGTCCGGGCGCAGGCCCATCTCGCTCATCATGTACAGGATGCGGCGCTGCACCGGCTTGAGGCCGTCGCGCGCATCGGGCAGCGCGCGGGAGTAGATCACCGAATAGGCGTACTCCAGGAACGACCCTTCCATTTCACTGGAGACATCGATGTCGATGATCTTTTCGGTGAAATCCTCGGGTACTGCCGGTGCTTGGCGCTTGGCCATGGTGAAGCGGGTTCCTTACTGCTGCGGGAGGGGAGGGCCGGATTCCGGGGCTAGCCGCAATCCGGCCTGCCGGAATCATATCGGTACAGTGAGTCTATGGTGGAACAGCCCCCGGCGAGTGAATATCCCCAATACTGGGAGGCCGATGTCGTGCTGCGGGACGGCGGGACGGCGCATCTGCGGCCCATCGCCCCCCGGGATGCGGACGCGGTCCAGGCCTTCCACAAGGCCCAGTCGCAGAACTCCATCTACCTGCGCTTCTTCACTTACAAGGCGCAGCTGAGCGAGAAGGAACTGCACCGCTTCACCGAGGTGGACTACCGGGACCGCGTGGCCTTTGTGGTGACGATCGGCGCGGAAATCATCGGGATCGGCCGTTATGACCGGCTGGATAACCGGACCGAGGCGGAGGTGGCGTTCAACATCGCGGACCGGCACCAGGGCCGCGGGCTCGGCTCCATCCTGCTGGAGCATCTGGCGGCCGCGGCGCGGGAAAACGGTATCCGCAAGTTCAGCGCGGAAGTCCTGCCGGAGAACCGCAAGATGCTCAATGTCTTCTCCGAGGCCGGCTATGAGGTGCACCGGCATTTCGACGACGGCGTCATCAGCCTCGCGTTCGACATCGATCCGACGTCGAAGTCGCGAGCCGTGATGGAATCCCGCGAACACCGTGCCGAGGCGCGCAGCGTCGCCGGCCTGCTGGCGCCGCGCTCGATTGCCGTGATAGGAGCCAGCCGGCGCGCCGGGACGGTGGGCTTCCAACTGCTGGAACACATTATGGAGGGCCGCTTTGCCGGCTCGGTCTACGCCGTCAATCCGGAGGCGCTGGAGCTCTCCGGCCTGATCTCCCATGAGCGGATCGCGGAGGTCCCGGGGCCGGTAGACCTGGCCATCATCGCCGTCCCGTACGAGGAGGTCTCCGCGGTCGCCGCGGAGTGCGCGGCCGCCGGGGTCAAGGGCCTGCTGGTGGCCACCGCGGGTTTTGCCGACGACGGCGTCCGCGGCTTGGTACGCCAGCGCGACCTGGTGCGGCAGGCCCGTGCCAACGGCATGCGGGTGGTCGGCCCGGCCTCCCTGGGGCTGGCGAACACCCGGCCGGAGGTGTCCCTGAATGCGTCGATGGCCCCTGCGCTGCCGCGGCGCGGGGGACTGGGGCTGTTCAGCCAGTCCGCAGCGATAGGCGTGTCGCTCTACGCCGCCACCAGCCGCCGGCGGATGGGCATTTCCAGCATGCTCTCCTCGGGCAACCGCGCGGATGTTTCCGGCAATGACCTGATGCAGTTCTGGGAGGACGACCCGGACACCAGGGCGTGCGCGCTGTACCTGGAATCGATCGGGAATCCGCGGAAATTTTCCCGGATCTGCCGGCGGCTGGCACGCAGCAAGCCCGTCATCGTCGCCAAGTCGGACGTGATGGGGCTCCGGCTGCCCCCGGGGCACTCCGTGCGGACCACGCAGGCGCCCGCCGGTGCGCTGGACGCGATGCTGCGCCAGGCCGGGGTGATCCGGGTGGAGACCATCGAGGAACTGGTGGACGTGGCGCAGATTGTGGTGGCCCAGCCGCTGCCGACGGGCCCGTCCGTGGCGGTGTTCAGCAACTCCCTGGCGCTGGGCAAGGTGGTGGCGGACTCCGCCGAGGCGCACGGGCTGAAAATCGGTGCCCTGGTGGCGGATCTGGAGCTGGATTCGGGGCAGTCCGTGGCGCTGCCCGAGCTGCGCCGCCGGCTGCTGGCCTCGCTTCGGCTGGACACCGTACATTCCGGGGTGGTGACGCTGCTGCCCGCACCAGGGCTGAGCGTGCAGGCCATCGCCACAGTGCTGCACGAAAGTTCAGCGCTGGCGGGCAAACCCGTGGTGGCCGCGTTTACCGGCATCCTGGACTCCTCCATCTATGTGGAGGGACTGCTGGAACCCGGTCTGCCCTGTTTTTCCAACCCGGGCGCAGCGGTGGCCGCGCTCGCCGCCGTCGTCCGCCATGCCCAGTGGCAGCGCCGCGGGCAGGTCGCCTTCGACC
>JALYYI010000102.1 GCA_030946705.1 Actinomycetota bacterium
ATCTCCGGCAGTAAGCGCCGGCCGTGCCTAACGCCGATAGTTCCCCAGCGCCCGCCCGGGGGCACCTGCGGTGAGCCGGGCCGGGGCAAGCCGGCTGAAGACCGCCAGGACGCGGTAGCGCCGCGACGGTACGGAAACGGCCTTGCCGGCGAACGCGTCGGCCAGGCCCTCGCGCACCACCTGGTCCGGGTCCAGCCACATCCAGCGCGGAATCCCGGACATGGAGGCACCCATCCGCTGGTGGAACTCGGTGTGCACAAAGCCCGGGCAAACCGCCGTGACCTGCACACCGCGCGGACCGTAGTGCACGTTGGCCCACCTGCTGAAGTTGATGACCCAGGCCTTGGACGCACTGTACGTGCCGCGCGAAACGAACCCGGCCATGCTGGCCACATTGATGATCCGGCCCTGCCCGCGCGCCAGCATCTGCTCCAGCGCCGCGTGCATCAGCTGCATCGGCGTGGTGACCAGGATCCGCAGGAGACCGGACTCCTGCACCACGGTGTTCTGTTCAAAATTCCCGGGCAGGCCAAAACCGGCGTTGTTCACCAGCATCGTCACCGGATCCGCGGCCTGCCGCAACCGGGCCGCAACGGAGGCAACGCCGTCGTCCGTTTGCAGATCCGCGGAGATGGTCTCCACCGCCACGCCGAAATCCTGCCGCAGCCGAACCGCCTTGGACTCCAGCCGCGCGGAGTCGCGGGCCACCAGCACCAGATTGAACCCCCTGGCCGCCAGCTGTTGCGCGAACTCCGCGCCCAGCCCCGCCGTGGCTCCCGTGATGAGTGCCGTCCCCGTCGCTTCCGCCCCGGTTGATCCGATCCCGTGTGCTGCTGCCATCATGTCCCCATGGTACGCACGTCCGGGCGCCGGAGTATCCCGGAGTATCCTTACAGCATCAAACTGAGGGGGAGCAGATGAGCACGTACGAGACCGCGCACGCGTGGATGGCCCACGACGACGGCGAACCGGTACAGATCCTGGAAATAGGCGCGTCTACGGCAGCTGACGCCGGGGCCCGGGAAGCGACGGGAACATCCGGCCGGGCCCGGGACGAGAAAGCCCGGCGCGCCAATCCGTTCGTCATCGCACTGTGGGTGCTCTGCGCCGCGCTTACCGGGCTGTCCGCGGTGGCGCTCTACGCCTCCTACAGCCTGACCATGTTGCCGTCCAGCGTCGCCACCCAAACGAACGTCCACCCCGCCTGGTTCTATCTGGTGGCCCCCTTAGCGTATTTGCTGGTCCCCGTCAGCCTGCTCACCCTGGCTGGTCTTTTGATCCTGCATGCCGTGCTCTGGGATCGGCGTGTCCCTCCGCTGCGAGGCTGACACGGCAGGACTCGCACAGCCGCGCGGCTGAAGCCGCGTTCCTCAGGCAGCGGAGTCCGGCCAGTCCGTGCACTGGACGTACATGTCATGCCGTTTCAGGAACCGGGCAATGAACGGGCAATGCGGGATGATGCGCTTGCCGGAGGCCACCACATCGTCGAGGGCGTAGCGGGCCAGCACCTTGGCCAGGCCCTTGCCGGTGTAGCCGTCCTCGGTCTCGGTGTGCAGCAGGTCAACATGGCCGGGCAGGTCCCTGAACAGCACCCGGGACGCGAGTTTTCCGGATACCCGCAGCTCGTAGCGGTGGTCCGAGTCGTTGCGGGCCATCGTGACGTCCGTGTGGAAGCTTTCTGCCGTCTCGGTCATGATTCGAGCTTGGCACGACGGCGGAGCGCTGGCAATGGCTGCAGCCGGCACCTCCGGCCGCCCCGGATAATTTTGGGCTACCGTGGAGTCGATGGCCAACCCATGCCGCGGGCAGCAAGCCCGCGGGGCATGGCTCGCCTCCGCCGATATCCGTCTTCAACGTCAGGAATAGCTTCATGGAAACCGTACTTAAGGTGCTGCACGTCGTTGCGGCGGTCTTCATTGTGGGTCCGATGGCGATCCTGCCGATGACAGGCCTGCGCGCCATCCGTGCCGGTGAAGGCGGCCAGGTGGCGACGCTGGCGAAATCGGCCAGAGTGTTCACCCTGCTGTCGCTGGTCGTCGTCTTTTTCGGCTTCGGCGTGATGGGAATGGCGGAGAAAAAGGACAACCTTTCCTTCGCCACACCCTGGATTCTGATCTCCATCATTCTCTATGTCATTGCGCTGGTCATTAGCCTGACGCTGGTCGTTCCCGGTCTGCGGGCCGCGGCCGAACGCCTGCAGGTGACCGCCGCCGCGGCGACCACCGGCGGCGCCGGAGCACCCGGGGACGCCGCCGCAGACCTAGCAAGCAGGGAACAGGGCAAGGAATACGGCCGCATTGCCGCCGGGTCCGGCCTGGTGACCCTGCTGCTGCTCGTCGTCGTCATCCTGATGGTCTGGAGGCCCTAGCCCGATGACCCGCGGAATCTATGTCAGCGCCACCAGCCCGGGGTCCGGCAAATCGCTGATCACCCTGGGGCTGGCGGACATGCTGCACCGGCATGCGGACCGGATCGGATTCTTCCGGCCGATCGTGCAGGTGGAGGACCCGGCACAGGACCCGATGGTTGCCCTGATGCGGCGGACCTTCGGCCTGGACGAGGAACGCTGCGGCGGGGGCCTGACGGACCGGCAGGCGCGGGCCATGCTGGCCGCGGGCCGGCGCGAGGACATTGATACCGCGTGCGTGGCCATTTACAGCGCGATCGCCCGCAACTGCGACGTCGTCATCGTGGAGGGCACGGATCTGGTGGGCCACGACGCGGCCGTCGAATTCGACCTGAACGCCCGGCTGGCCAACAACCTGGGCGCCGTCGTGGTGGCCGTGGTCAGCGCGAAGGACATGACGCCCGCCGAGGCCGCGGACGCCGTCGACGTTGCCCGACGCGAGCTGGACGCGGCGCATTGTTCGCTGCTGGCCATGATGATCAACCGCGCCGACGAGGCCAGCATCGCCGAGATCGCGGCCTCGGTCCGGCCGGGCGCCTCGCGCCGGCCGGTCTACATCATTCCGGAACTTGAGGAAATCTCGCGCCCCACGGTCGGCGCCATCGCCGCCGCGCTGGGCGTCGGCCCGATTGCCGGCAGCCCCAACCTGGAGCGCGACGTCACCTCCGTCAAGGTGGCGGCCATGACGGTGGGCAACTTCCTTCGCGTGCTGAACGACGGCGAACTGGTCATCACCCCGGGCGACCGCGCCGATGTGATGGTGGCGACGATGGCTTCGGCGCTGTCCTCCGAATTCCCGGTCCCTTCCGGGTTGGTCCTCACCGGCGGCCTCTCCCCCGACGCACATATCTATCCGCTGCTGGCGCAGGCGCCGTTCCCCGTGTTCGCCGTCCCGGACGATACGTACCAGGTGGCGCGGCGGATCAGCGAGGTACGCGGGGAAATCACCACCGGCGAGCGCCGCAAGGCGGCCGCCGCGCTGGGCGCCTGGGTCAACGCCGTAGATGAATCCGAACTGCTGGAGCGACTGACGCTGCCCCGGCCGGAGAAGATGACTCCGCTGCGCTTCCTGCATGAGCTGATTGAGCGCGCCCGGGAGCAGCGCAAGCACATCGTGCTTCCGGAGGGCCTGGACGTGCGGATCCTGCGCGCGGCGGAGATCCTGCACCGGCGCGATGTCTGCGAGCTGACCCTGCTGGGGCCGGCGAAGCAGATCCGCGAACTCGCCGCCGCGCACGGCATCGACCTGGCCGGACTGTCCATCGTGGATCCCGCCGGCAGCCCGCTGCGCGAGGAATTCGCGGCCGAGTACGTGCGGCTGCGCGCGCACAAGGGCGTGACGCTGGAAACGGCGCGCGAGGTGATGCTGGAGGGCGCCTACTTCGGCACCATGATGGTCCAGCTGGGCAGGGTGGACGGCATGGTCTCCGGGGCTGCGCACACCACCGCCAACACCATCCGGCCGGCGCTGGAATTCGTAAGGACCCGCGAGGGCGTGAAGATTGTTTCCTCCGTTTTCATCATGCTGCTGGCGGACCGCGCGCTGGTCTACGGCGACTGCGCCGTTAACCCGGACCCGGACGAGGAGCAGCTGGCGGACATTGCCATCGCCTCGGCGGGGACGGCGGCCCAGTTCGGTGTGCAGCCGCGCATTGCCATGCTCTCCTACTCCACCGGCGGCTCCAGCTCCGGCGAGGCTGTGGACAAGGTGCGCCGCGCCACCGAACTGGTCCGCCGGCGCCGCCCCGATCTTCCCGTGGAGGGGCCCATCCAGTACGACGCGGCGGTGGACGCCGCGATTGCGGCATCCAAAATGCCGGAGTCCTCGGTGGCAGGGCAGGCGACGGTGTTCAACTTCCCGGATCTGAACACCGGCAACAACACCTACAAGGCGGTGCAGCAGTCCTCCGGCGCCGTCGCCGTCGGGCCCGTCCTGCAGGGCCTGCGCAAACCCGTCAATGACCTGTCCCGGGGGTGCACCGTGGAGGACATCGTCAACACCGTGGCCATCACCGCGGTACAGGCCCACACGATTCCCGGCGGCTAGGACCCCATGCTCATTCTCGTCATCAACTCCGGCTCCTCCTCGCTGAAATACCAGGTCCGAGATGTCCGGGCCGGCGGCGTGCTGACCCAGGGTCTGCTGGAGCACATCGGCGAGCAGGGTGGTCCGGCGGACCATACGGAGGCCATCGAGCAGGTGACCCGGGACCTGAACCGGGAGCTGGCAGGCAGGGAGCTCGACGCCGTCGGCCACCGTGTGGTCCACGGCGGCGAGCGCTTCAGTGAGCCGGTACTGATCAACAATGAGATCACCCGCGCCATCGAACGGCTCAATCCGCTGGCGCCGCTGCACAATCCCGCCAATGTCCTGGGAATCCGCGCCATTGCCGAGAATTGGCCGCAGATGCCGCAGGTCGCGGTTTTCGATACGGCCTTCCACCGCACCCTGCCCGAGCACGCCTGGCGCTACGCCGTCCCGGATTCGCTGTACCGCAATTACGGCATCCGGCGCTACGGCTTCCACGGCACCTCGCACGAATACGTCTCCCAGCACGCGGCGGATTTCCTGTCCATCCCCCGGCACGAGTTCAACGCCGTCATCGCGCACCTGGGCAACGGCGCCTCCATTACGGCCATCCGCGGCGGCGCCAGCATCGACACCTCGATGGGCTTCACCCCGCTGGAGGGGCTGGTCATGGGCACCCGGTCCGGCGACATCGACCCGTCCATCCTTCTCTTCCTGCAGCGCCAGGGCATGGACGCGGACGCGCTGGACCAGCTGCTCAACCGGGATTCCGGCCTGAAGGCCCTCGCCGGCAACAATGACATGCGCTCCGTCGTGGCGGCCGCGGACGCGGGCGACGCGACGGCGCAGCTGGCCCTCGCCATCGCCTCCTACCGGCTGGCCAAGTACATCGGCGGCTACCACGTGGCGGTCGGCGGCGCGCAGGCGCTGGTCTTCACGGCCGGTATAGGTGAAAATTCCTGGCAGTTCCGCGCCCTTGTCGCAGACCGCCTGGCGGCGCTGGGCATAACGCTCGACGACGGCGCCAACCGCTCCCCGAGCAAGGAGCCTCGCGTTATCAGCACCCCAGGCTCCGCCGTCCGGGTCCTGGTGGTTCCCACCGACGAGGAGCGGGCCATCGCCGACGCAACCGCCGCCGTCGTCGTCCGCGCCCGGCAGGCCTGACACCTCCCCTGACACCTCCCGCGCTCCCCTGTCCTGGGCCCGGGACGCGGGTGTACTGTACTCATACCCCCACCGGCGTAGGAGGACGGCCATGACCGTTTCTGAGAATGCAGTGTCCGCGTTTCGGGAAGCGTTCGGCGGGGAGGTGATCGCCCCCGGCGATGCGGGCTACGATCAGGCACGCTCGGTATGGAACGCCGACATTGACCGCCGCCCGGCCCTCATTGTGCGTCCGGCCGACGCCGCCCACGTCGCCGCGGCGGTCACCTTCGCGCGCGGCCAGGAGCTCGAAATATCCGTCCGCGGCGGCGGGCACAACTATGCCGGCCACGCTGTCTGCGACGGCGGGCTGATGATCGACCTCAGCCGGCTGAACCAGGTCACGGTGGATGCGCCGGCACGCCGGGCGCGCTGCGGCGGAGGCACCACCTGGGCACAGTTGGACGCGGCGGCCCAGGAACACGGACTTGGTGTCACCGGCGGCTTCGTCAGTACAACCGGGGTGGCCGGTCTGACACTGGGCGGCGGCATCGGCTGGCTCACGGCACGCGCCGGACTCAGCATCGACAACCTTGTGGGGGCGGAGGTCGTCACCGCGGACGGAAGGATGGTCACCGCCTCGCAGCAGAGCCACGCCGATCTTTTCTGGGCGCTGCGCGGCGGCGGCGGCAACTTCGGGATCGTCACAACCTTCGAATTCGCACTGCAGGAGGTCCCGCAGCTGGCCCAGCTGGGTATCTTCTTCTGGGCTCCCGAGCACGGCCGTGAGGGTCTGCGGTTCAGCCGCGACCTGGTCGGATCCCTGCCCGATCAGATGGGCGCACTGATTGCCGGACTGAGCGCACCGCCGGAGCCGTTCGTGCCCCCCGAGTACCACGGACAGCCCGGATTCGCCCTGCTCGTTGCCGGCTGGGGCACCGCCGAGGAACACGCGGCCGTCATCGAGCCGGTCCTGCGGATGAGCCCGGCACCCCAATGGCAGCTCATCACCCCGATCCCGTACGTTCAGCTGCAGCAGATGTTCAACGGGAGCGCCCCCTGGGGTTTTTACTCCTACGAAAAAGCGCTGTACCTGGATGAGCTGAGCGATGAGGCGATTGACGTCTTCGTCGACCATCTGCCGCGGAAATCCTCGCCCCTGTCGTTCGTCCCCGTCTTCCCGCTCTCCGGTGCGTTCGCGCGGACCGCCGATGCGGACACGGCATTCGGCGGCAGCAGGTCCGGAAAATGGGTCTTCAACATCTCGGCGACCTGCCCCACCCCCGAACTGCTGGCCACGGAGCGGGCCTGGGTCCGGGACTTCTGGAGCGCCATGCGCCCGCTCGCGGCCGGGTCCGGCAGTTACGTCAATTTCCTCTCCGACGCCGATCAGGACCGCATCCGCAATTCGTACGGGCCCGAAAAGTACGGCAGGCTCGCCCGGATCAAGGCCATCTGGGATCCCGAGAACATCTTCCACCGCAACGCCAACATCCGCCCCGCGACGGGCGCCGACCCAGCCGCACCCTCACCCGGATAGCCTTCGACGGCACAAACCTCCCGGACACTGGCCATTGCCCCCCACTCTGCCTACAGTGGAAGCGCGGGCATCGACGTCCGGGCGGGTCCGCGCAGGAGGCGGGCGTGGCACAGAATCCGCGGCAGAATGCCGCACAAAAGCTGATCTCCAGCCATCTGGTCAGCGGCAGCACGGAGGCGGGCGCCGAGATCGGCCTGTCCATAGACCAGACACTCACCCAGGATGCCACCGGGACCATGGTCATGCTGGAGCTGGAGGCACTGGGCCTTGACCGGATCCGGACCTCGCTCTCCGCGCAGTATGTGGACCACAACTTGCTCCAGGCGGATGAGAAGAACCCGGATGACCATCTTTTCCTGCAGTCCGCGGCGCAGCGCTTTGGCCTGTGGTTCTCCAAACCGGGCAACGGCGTCTCGCACCCGGTCCACCAGGCGCGCTTCGGCATCCCCGGCAGCACCCTGATCGGCTCCGATTCGCACACCTGCTCCGCGGGCGCGCTGGGCATGCTCGCCATCGGCGTCGGCGGCCTGGAGGTGGCGATGGCGATGGCCGGCGAGCCGCTGTATATCGCCATGCCGCAGATCTGGGGTGTGGAACTTACCGGCGGACTGCCGCCGTGGGTCTCCGCCAAGGACGTCATCCTGGAGCTGCTGCGCCGGCACGACGTCAAGGGCGGCGTCGGCCGGATCATCGAATACCACGGTCCGGGGCTGGCCGGGCTCACCGCGATGGACCGGCACGTGATTGCCAACATGGGCGCCGAGCTGGGCGCCACGGCGAGTGTGTTCCCGGCCGATCCCGCGGTGCGGAACTACCTGGAATCGGTGGGCCGGCCCGGGGACTACAGCGAGCTGCTGGCCGACGACGGTGCCTCCTACGACGTCGAGGAGACCATCGCGCTGGATCAGCTGGTGCCGCTGATCGCCAAACCCTCCTCGCCCGGCAACGTGGTTCCCGTGAGCGAAGTGGCCGGCGAGCCGGTCTCCCAGGTGGTGGTCGGCTCCTCCGCCAACCCCGGGCTGCGCGATTTCGCCGTCGTCGCCGAAATCCTGCGTGGCCGGCAGGCGGACAGCGGTGTCTCACTGGACATCAACCCGACCTCCCGGGAAATCCTGGCGGATCTGACCAAGGGCGGCTGGCTGCTGGACCTGATCCAGTCCGGCGCCCGGATCCACCAGTCCGGGTGTATGGGCTGCATCGGGATGGGCCAGGCCCCGGCCACCGGGCGCAACAGTCTGCGCACCATGCCCCGCAATTTCCCCGGCCGATCCGGCAATGACGAGGATTCCGTCTGGCTGTGCTCGCCGGAGACCGCCGCGGCCGCCGCCCTGACCGGGGTCATCACGGATCCGCGGACGCTGGACATGGACTATCCGCGGCCGCAGCTTCCTGTCCACAGCACCGTCAACACCGCCATGCTTCTGGCCCCGCTGCCGCCGGAGGAAGCGCTCAAGGTGCAGCTGGTCAAGGGACCCAATATTGCCTCCCTGCCGGAGTTTGACCCCTTGCCGGAGAGCATCGAGCTGCCGGTGCTGCTGAAGGTCGGGGACAACGTCTCCACGGATGAGATCATGCCCGCCGGCGCCCGAGTGCTGCCCTACCGCAGCAACATCCCCAAAATCTCCGAGTTTGTCTACGTCCAGGTGGATCCCAGCTATGCCGGCCGGGCCCGGGACACCAAGGGCGGCCACCTGATAGCGGGCGGCTCCAACTACGGCCAGGGCTCGTCGCGTGAACACGCCGTGATCGCCCCGCGCTACCTGGGCCTGCGGATAGTGGTGGCGAAGTCCTTTGCCCGGATCCACTGGCAGAACCTGGCCAATTTCGGCGTGCTTGCGCTGGAATTCACTCATCCGGAGGACTATGACGGGCTGCAGCAGGGGGATGTGCTCACCTTTTCGGGACTGCGCCAGGCCCTGTCCGACGGCAGCGGCGTCACCGCCGTCGTCCGCCCCGGCGACGTCGCGGCCGACGCCCGTCCCGGCGACGTCGCGGCCGACGCCCGTCCCGCCGAAGGCACCGCCGTCGTCAGTCACGGCGACGTCACCGCCGTCCTCCGTCCCCCCGATGGCGACTCTGGGACAGGCGCTCCGGCTCCGGCGGCCCCGCCCACACACGCCCAGCGGGAACTCACGTTCCGGCACCGGCTCTCGCCGCGCCAGGTTGCCATGGTGCTTGCCGGCGGCCGGATCCCGTACCGGGCCGCCCATTCCTGACCTCAACTACCCCGCACCAAGTGCATCAAAACGACGCGTTTCGTGCACATAGCGCGGGGCAGTTGCCACGGGCGGCAGCCATTGCTCCGCGGCCGGCACCCCGGCGGCCCGCTCGGCCAGAGCCAGAAGCTGCTCCAGCCGCGCCACCGCATGTCCGTAGGCGGTGGCGGTAACCGTTCCGCCGTGATCCGGGTCCGCCGTGAGGCTGGCCAGCTCGGCCTCCCGCATGGCGCGCATCAGGGCGGCCGTCGAGGGTTGGCGGACGTCGCACATGGAGGGGTAATCAATGGTGCGGGCAACATCCAGCTCGTACCGCTGCCAGTGCGACAGGATGCAAGCGTGGCGGGCCGCGGCCCCGGCAAAGGACTGCGCCGCCGTCCGCCTCAGCCGCCGCTGCCGCCGTCGAACGTCAATTGCCGGGCGGCCCAGATGTGTGGCGACCGCCGCGGTAATTGCCAGCAGGGCCATCGCCGCTCCGGCCAGCGGATGGAAAACCGCGGGGATCAGCACGGCCGGAAGCAGGACCACCAGGCCCAGGAAGAGATTCCAAAATACGGAATCTGCACGCCCACCCCGGCCATGAACGGTCCGGGGACGCAGGCTGTACACCGTTGCCGCGGCCGCGCAGACGACGATGACGGCACAGCCTCCGAGCTGCAGGATTACCGCCACCATGGCCGGCATGTCACCACCTCCCGGGGCACTCACGACTGGTGCGCCGCGACCGCCCGGGCCAGCCGCCGTGGCTGGCCCGGTACGGCCTGCCCCCGCCCACTCTGTGGCCCCGTCACTTTCCTATACCTCCATTGGAGTCCTTGCCGCGTGATTGGTCAATGGCGTGATTGGTCACTGGTCACGAGGTCACTGGTCAGGAGGTCAGTGCTCAGGAGGTCAGTGCTCAGGAGGTGACGGCCAGGGCATCGATTTCCACCAGCATGACCTCGTGCGGCAGGTCAACGAAGACCGTGGTCCGGCTGGGCAGCGCGCCGCTGGGCACGTTTTCCCGGACGAATTCGCCGTACACCTCGTTCATGGCGGGAAAGTCCGAGCGGGTGGCCAGGTAGACCCGGAACATCAGCACGTCCTCCACCGATGATCCGCCGGCAACCAGGATCGCCTTGATGTTCTCCAACGTCCGCCGTGTCTGTGCCCGCACATCGCCCTCGCCGATGTACTGGTTGGTGGCCGGATCCATCGGCCCCTGGCCGGAGACCTGGAAGAATCCGCCTTTCCGGATCCCCTGGGAGAAGACGTGCGCGGGGGCGGGGGCGTTGGCTGTCAGCACAACCGTTTTTTCGTTGGGTGTTTCTACGTCCGGTGTTTCTTCACTCACTGTGTGGTCCTTTCGGGGTTGACCCAGCCGAGGTCCTCGGAGATCGCCTCGGTTCCGGCTTTCAGGTCTGGCAGCAGTTCCAGCAGGCCGTCGTAGCTGAGCAGCACCACGGGCACGGAGAAGGAGGCGGCGGCAATCACCCGTCCGCTGGCTTCCCGGATGGGCGCGGCAATACAGTGCACAAAGGCTTCGTGCTCCGCATTGTCGTGGGCCCAGCCCTGCTGCTTCACCAGATCAAGTTCGGCAAGCAGCTGGGCGGGAGTGCTGATGGTATTCCCGGTGAGTTTGACGTAGTCCAGGCCTTCCGCGATGTGTTCCTGCCGGACGCGCGGCATATCCGCGAGCAGCACCTTGGCGACGGCGGCGGAGTGCAGTGCCGCGGTCAGGCCTACGCGGGAGTACATCCGGACCGGATGGTTGGACTCGAATTTGTCGATGTACACCACCTCATTTCCCTCGAAGGCGGCCAGGTGCACGGTGTGTCCGGTCCGGGCATTGAGCTCTGCAAGGTGCGGGTGGGCAATCGTCCGGATGTCACGCTGCTCCAGTGCCTTGGAGGACAGCTCGAAAAATTTGGAGCCGAGCCGGAAACGCTGGCCGTCGTCGCGCACCACGAACCGCTTCTCCTCCAGTGCGTGCAGCAGCCGCATGATGGTGGTCTTGTGCACGGTGGCCTTGGCCGCGAGCTCATTGAGGGTGGCGGGCTGCTTGGCCAGTTCGGCCAGCAGGTCCAGGGCTCGTCCCAGGCTCTGGCTCATGGCCTGACTGCCCCGGGGGCGGGGGCAACGGGCGCGGGGGCGGGGGCAACAGGCGCGGGGGTCACGACCTGGCCGGCCGCCACCCGGATCATCGCCCAGTCCCGGTCACTGCAGGCCAGCACGGTGGACATCACCTCATCCGCCGGGAGCGGCCCACGGTCGCCGCGGACGGTCAGGGTCGCGGCCGCGCTGATGTGCCCGCGGCGCAGGCAGGACTTCTGATCCAGCCCCATGAGCAGGCCGCTGAGGTATCCGGCCGCGAAGGCGTCGCCCGCCCCGACCGGTTCCAGGACCTCGACGGCGAGGGCCGGGACCTCCACGCGGCTTCCGTCCCGGTTCAGGGCGACGGCGCTGATGTCGGCATTCTTGATGACCAGGACGGCCGGATCCGGCAGCAGCCGGCGCAGTTCCGTCTCGTCGTCCGTGCCGAAGGCGAGCGCGGCCTCATCGCTTCCCATCAGGACGACGTCGGCCAGGTTGGCCAGCTCCACCAGGATGGATGGGTCCTTGTCCGCCCACAGGGCCGGGCGCCAGTTCACATCGAAGCTGACCGTGCGCCCTTGCCGGGGCGCGCCCAGGATGCTCCGGGACAGCTCCGCGCATCCGGGCGAAAGTGCGGCCGTAATGCCGCTGAGATGGATCAGGGAGGCATCCCTGATCAGCGACGCCACCACCGGGTTAAGCAGCGTGGCGGGCCCCATCGCCGAGGCCGCCGATCCCTGCCGGTAGTACAGCACCGAGCTTCCGCCCGGGGAGGGGATTTCCGCAGCCGGGATCTTGACGTAGAGCCCGGTGGGCCGGTCCGGGTCGATCTCAACTCCGGACGTCCCGACGCCGTGCGCCTGAAGGTCGTTGAGGATGCGGGTACCGAAGCCATCCCGGCCGACCCGCCCTATCCAGTGCGCGTCCAGCCCCGTTGCCGCAAGCCCCATGGCGACGTTGGACTCGGCTCCGCCGATGCCGAACAACAGCTCCGTTGCCTGGTGGAGCGGCGCGGACTGTGCCGGGGTCAGCATCGCCATGGTCTCACCGAGGCAAACGGCTGAAAGCATCGGATGCCCTCTCTCTCAGCAAATTCCGCAAATCTGCGGCACGCGTTTTGCGGGGCCGGCCAGCGGACGGATCCGGCGCCGGGCGGCCGGTTTCGGCAAGCCTTGACTCCGGAATAGGCCCCATGTTAGACATATTTCTAACACGTTTGCAACCAGCATTGCAACATACGCAACGCTTGATCGGACACCCGCAGCGGGATCGGCGGCAATGGGACCATTAGTCTTCGCCGAAGGGATGAATCACCTTTGAACACCTCCACGACTGGCACCTCCAAGACAGGCACCGGCGCCGGCAGCACCACCAACACCGCCGGCGCCGCCGAAGTGGCCGATATCCGGGAGGACGACGCCAAGGCCCCCATCTCGACCGAGGCCGTGGCACGGCTGCAGGACATCGTGCTGGACTGGCGCCACAAAGCCGCCCCTGCCACGGCCTCCGGGACGTCGGCACGGGAATTCCTGAGCTCCGGACCGACTCTGGCGGACCTTCAGACACCGCTGCTGACCCTGGATGCCGGTGCCCTGCACGGGAATGTGGACCGGCTGGCGTCCTGGTGCGGCGAGCGCGGAATACTGCTGGCCCCGCACGGCAAGACCACAATGGCACCGCAGCTCTGGGCCGAACAGCTCGGCCGCGGCGCCTGGGGAATCAGCCTGGCGAATTTCGCCCAGCTGCGGGTGGCCCGGGCCTTCGGCGTCCGCCGGCTGATGCTGGCCAACAGCCTGACCGATCCGCACGCGATTGCCTGGGTTGCCACCGGGTCATCCCCAGAAGCGCCGATCCTGTCCTGGGTGGACTCCGTGCAGACCGTCCGCCTGCTGGAACATGTCCTTGGGACGCTGGAGCATCCGGCCGTCCTGGATGTGCTGGTCGAGGTGGGCGGACTGGGCGGCCGCACCGGTGCCCGCGGGTTCGACGCCGCTCTCGAGGTGGCGCGCGCGGTCGCCGGCTCCAGAAGCCTGCGGCTGGTCGGCGTCAGCGGCTACGAAGGTTCA
>JALYYI010000117.1 GCA_030946705.1 Actinomycetota bacterium
ACTGGCCCAATAGCGGCTTTCCGACGATTGGAGATTGCGGTGGCACGAAAGCGGAAGAAATCCTGGCGGGACATGTCCGGCGGGCAACGGTTTGGAATTATGGTCTTGGCGGCCGTGCAGATTTCGCTGCAGGCCGCGGCGCTGAAGGACCTCAAAAAGCGGCCCGCCGCCCAGGTGAACGGTCCAAAGGCCGCCTGGGTGGCCGGTTCCTTCATTAACTTCGTGGGCCCGATCGCCTATTTCACTATCGGCCGGAAGAAGTAGGGCGGGGCCCGGGACGGCTAGATAAACGTGCGCCCGGTGAGCTGTTCGTAGGCCTCCACGTAGCGTGCACGGGTGCGTTCGACGACGTCGGCCGGCAGGGCGGGCGGCGGCATGTCCGTGGCGCGGTCCCAGCCGGACGCGGGTCCGGTCAGCCAGTTGCGGACGTACTGCTTGTCGAAGCTGGCCTGCGGCCTGCCCGGCTGCCACAACTCGGCGTCCCAGAACCGTGACGAATCCGGTGTCAGCACCTCATCGCCCAGCGTGATCGTGCGGGTGGCTGGGTCGAGGCCGAACTCCACCTTGGTGTCCGCCAGGATGATGCCGCGCCCGCGCGCAATCTGCTCGGCGCGCGAGTAAATGGCCAACGTCAGATCCCGCAGCCGCGCGGCGTTATCCGCCCCCACGGTGGAAACGACGGCGGCGAAGGTGATGTTTTCGTCGTGCTCGCCCACCTCGGCCTTCGCGGAGGGCGTGAAGATGGGCCGCTCCAGCCGTGATCCGTCCACCAGTCCCGGCGGCAGCGGCAGGCTGCAGACGGTCTGGCTTTGTTTGTATTCCAGCAGTCCGGATCCGGTCAGGTAGCCGCGGGCAATGCATTCCACCGGGAACATGTCCAGCTTTTTGCAGATCATGGCCCGGCCCGCCACCTGCGCCGGAACGCCCTCCGCGACGGTGCTGCCCAGCACATGGTTGGGCACCTCCAGCTGCTCGAACCACCACAGGCTCAGCTGCGTCAGGATGCGCCCCTTGTCCGGAATTTCGGTGGCCAGAATGTGGTCATAGGCGCTGATCCGGTCGCTGGCCACCACCAGCACCACGTCGCCGGCGGCGCCGCCCGCGCCGGCCGCGCCGCCCCACGGAGCGGGCACGTAGAGATCGCGGACCTTGCCGGAGTAGATGTGCTTCCAGCCGGGCAGCTCCGGCGCGCTCATGCCTGGCCGGCCTGCGCCGGATTAGCCCCGGCATGCGGATCCGGGACGGCGATCTCCCCGCGGGCTGCCTTGGCGCCAATGTCCGTCCGGTGCTGCCCGCCGTCCAGGTGGATCAGCTCCACGCCCTCGTAGGCCCGCTCGCGGGCCTCCTCCAGGTCCTGTCCCAGACCGACCACAGCGAGCACCCGGCCCCCCGCGCTGACGGTTTTGCCGTCGTCGTCGAGCCGGGTCCCCGCGTGCAGGACGTGCACGCCCTCCAGCGCGTTGGCCTTGCGCAGGCCGCGGACCCGGTCCCCGGTGCGGGGGGTGTCCGGATAGTTTTCGGAGGCGACGACGACGGCGACCGCGCTTTGCGGGGTCCAGCGCAGGTCATCCACCTCGTCCAGCTGGCCCTTGGCGGCGGCCAGCAGCAGTCCGCCCAGCGGCGTTTTCAGCCGGGCCAGCACCGCCTGGGTTTCCGGATCACCAAAGCGCGCGTTGAATTCGATGACGCGCGTGCCGCGCGCGGTCAGGGCCAGGCCGCAGTAGAGCACACCGGTAAACGGCGTCCCGCGGTGCGCCATCTCGTCCACCGTGGGCTGCGCGACGCGGGTAATGACCTCCTCCACCAGTCCGGGCGGGGCCCAGTCCAGCGGCGAGTAGGCGCCCATGCCGCCGGTGTTCGGGCCCCTGTCGCCGTCGAAGATGCGTTTGAAGTCCTGCGCCGGGGCCAGCGGAACCACTGTGCGCCCGTCGGAGAGCACGAACAGGGACACTTCGGGGCCGTCCAGGAATTCCTCGATCACCACGTCGCCGCCGGCGTCGAAACAGCTCTTGGCGTGGGTCAGCGCTTCCCCGCGGTCGGAGGTGACCACCACGCCCTTGCCCGCGGCCAGACCGTCGTCCTTGACCACGTAGGGGGCGCCGAAAGCATCCAGGGCATCCGCGGCTTCGTCCATGTTGCTCGCCACGCGGGCCATCGCCGTGGGTACGCCCGCCTCCGCCATGACCTGCTTGGCGAAGGCCTTGGAGGCTTCCAGCTGCGCCGCGGCCCGGCTGGGTCCGAACACGGCGATGCCGGCCGCGCGGACCGCGTCGCTGACGCCGGCGGCCAGCGGCGCCTCCGGCCCCACCACCACCAGGTCCACCGCGAGCTTGACGGCCAGCGCGGTCACCGCGGCGGGGTCGTTGGCGTCGATGGGATGCGTCGGGACAAGTTTGCCGATGCCGGCGTTCCCCGGGGCTGCATGGACCTCCGAAACATTCGGGTCGCTGAGCAGGGAACGGACAATTGCGTGTTCGCGGCCGCCGGGGCCAATCACAAGAACCTTCACGCTCCAAGGGTACTTTGCCCCGGCCCCGGCGGCTCAACCCGTGAAGCGGCGGCGGCACAGACGTTTCCGGGCACGGAAATGCCCCGTCCTTGCATAGACTGGCGGCATGCCCCAAACTTTCTCCGCGGCAGCCGCCGTAGAACTTGCCGTGCTGGAACGCAGCGGCTTCGTCGAATCCCGCCACATCGGTTCCGCGGTCGTGCTGGCCGGCGATGGCTCGGTGGTGACCACGCTGGGCGACATCAAGACGCCGGTCTACCCGCGTTCCTGCCTGAAGCCGCTGCAGGCGCTGGCCTCGATGCAGGCCGGCGTGCCGCTGCGCGGCGCCCAGGTGGCATTGGCCTCCGCCAGCCACGTCGCCTCGCACGCCCACATGGACGTTGTGGAGGGGATGTTGAAGGCGGCCCATCTGACGGAACAGGACCTGGGCTGCCCCACGGACTGGCCGCAGGACGAAGAGGCGCGGTTCTGGATGATCCGCAACGGCCGTCCCAAGAACAAGCTGGCGATGAACTGCTCCGGCAAGCACGCCGCCTTCCTGTGGGCCTGCAAGGAAAACGGCTGGGACCTGCACTCCTACCTGGAACCGAACCACCCGCTGCAGCAGCGCGTGCTCTCCGTGATCGAGGAATACACGGGCGAGCAGGTAGCGCACACGGGTGTGGACGGCTGCGGATCCCCGGTCACCGCGGTGTCCCTGACCGGCCTGGCCCGGGCCTTCTCCAAACTGGGCAAGGCGCCCTCGGACAGCAACGCGAACGCCCGCGCCGCGACGATTGCCACCTCCATGCTGGACTATCCGTGGGCCGTCCAGGGCCACGGCAAGCCGAACACGGTCGTGATGGAGGAGCTGGGCATCCTGGCCAAGCTGGGCGCCGAGGGTGTGCTGGCCATGGCCACTCGCACCGGGGCGGCCGTGGCAGTGAAGATGCTGGACGGCAACGGTCGTGCGGCCACCCTGGTGGGGCTGACCCTGCTGGCTGCCGCGGGCGCCGTCGACGTGCCGGATGTTGCCGGGGTGCTGGAACGAGTGGTGGATCCCATTACCGGTGGCGGCCGGCCGGTGGGCAGCCTGCGGCTCGGTTCTGCCGTTTCCGCGCTGCTGGACTGAACCGCTGCCGGACTGAACCATGGTGGCACGGCGGAGGATCGAGATTGCCGACGGCCACTCCGCGCTGGCGGCCTGGCGGGACGGCGCCGCGGACCGTGCAACGCTGGCAACCGCAGTCCGCTTCACGCTTGAGGAGGTTGCGGCCCGCGCGCCGGGGAACTCCGTGGAAGTCAGGGTGCCGCCCTATGGAGTTGCGCAATGTGTGCCGGGTCCGCGCCATACCCGCGGCACGCCGCCGAATGTAATCGAGTGCGACGCCGGCACCTGGCTTGGGCTGGTGACCGGCGGGTTGCGCTGGGCGGACGCCGTCGCCGCCGGGTCCGTGGCCGCCTCGGGCCTGCGCGCCGACCTCTCGCATCTCCTCCCGCTCTGACCCGCCGACCCGACGCGTCCGGTCTTGACGGGCTCGACCAGCGGGTTCGGCTCGGCCCGGTCAGCGAGGGTTCGGCTCGGCCAGCGGTCGCAGGTAGGCTTTGAGGCATGACTTCAAAGCCCGCACGCGACTCCTCCGCCGGACAGCCGGGGGTGCCCGAACGCCGTGAAATCATTGTGCGCCGGGCACCCAAGTTCGTCCCGTTCCTGGTGGCGGGCGGCATCCTGGGGGTGCTGGCGGCGGCAGCCGTAGCCTGGGGTGCTCCCGGCAATGCGGAGTATGACCGCAGCACGATCTTCGGGTTCTTTGCGGTCCTGCTTGCGGTGCCCGGCGTTGTGTTCGGCGGGATCGTGGCCCTTATCCTGGACCGGGTGAGCATCAGGCGGATGGAGCGGGCCGTCGTCGAACGCGCCCCGGAAACGGCCGCTGAAACGGCCCCCGGCCCGGACGCGAAGCGGGCCGGAAAGGCCGGTCCGGAACAACCGGCGCCCGGCACGGAACCGGACTCATCCGCGGGCCCGGCGGACAACGCCAAATAGGGCCACAATCACGGCGTTAAATCCGGCCCACCAATACGTGAGATAATTATCGGGTGGCACGCGGAGACGGAAAACTTTCCCACGATCTATTACCCGGCGAAAAAGGCCCCCAAGATGCCTGTGGCGTCTTCGGAGTCTGGGCACCCGGTGAAGAGGTCGCAAAACTTACCTACTACGGGCTGTACGCGCTGCAGCATCGCGGGCAGGAATCGGCCGGCATCGCGACCAGTGACGGCAGCCGCATCAATGTCTACAAGGACATGGGGCTGGTGTCCCAGGTCTTCGATGAGACGACGCTGAACACGCTCGTCGGGCACATCGCCGTCGGCCATTGCCGCTATTCCACCACCGGCTCCTCCAATTGGGCCAACGCCCAGCCGACGCTGGGAGCCACCGGCTCCGGCACCGTGGCCCTGGCCCACAACGGCAACCTGACCAACACCGCCGAGCTGTATGAGATGGTGCTTGCCGACCACGGCAAGCCAACCTCGGGCGAAATGGCGCAGGGCAACACCTCGGACACCGCACTGATTACCACTCTGCTCAAGGGCGACGACGGGCGGTCCCTTGAGGCGACGGCCATGGAGCTGCTGCCCAAGATCCGCGGTGCCTTCTGCTTCGTGTTCATGGATGAAGGCACCCTGTACGCGGCGCGGGACAGCTATGGCGTGCGACCGCTGGTGCTCGGCCGGCTGCAGCGCGGCTGGGTTGTCGCCTCCGAGGCCTCGGCCCTGGCCACGGTGGGCGCCAGCTTCATCCGTGAAATTGAGCCCGGCGAATTTATCGCCATCGACGAGGAGGGCGTGCGGAGCCAGCGCTTCGCCCCCGCAACGCCCGCCGGCTGCGTCTTTGAATACGTCTACCTGGCCCGCCCGGACGCCACGATTTCCGGCCGCTCGGTCTACGACGCGCGGGTGGAGATGGGCCGGCAGCTGGCCCGCGAAAACCGGGTCGAGGCCGACGTCGTCATTCCGGTGCCGGAGTCCGGCACCCCCGCCGCCGTAGGGTACGCGGAGGAATCCGGCATCCCGTTTGCGCACGGTTTCGTCAAGAACGCCTACGTGGGCCGCACGTTCATCCAGCCCAGCGAGACACTGCGCCAGCTGGGCATCCGGCTGAAACTGAACGCGCTGGAATCCGTGATCCGGGGCAAACGCATCGTCGTCGTCGACGATTCGATCGTGCGCGGGAACACCCAGCGCGCGGTGGTGCGGATGCTCCGCGAGGCCGGCGCCGCCGAGGTCCATGTGAAGATTTCCTCCCCGCCGGTGCGCTGGCCCTGCTTCTACGGCATCGATTTTGCCTCCCGGGCGGAGCTGATTGCCAACGGTGCCGCCGTCGATGAGATCAGCAAGTCAATCGGCGCCGATTCGCTCGCGTACATCTCCGAGGACGGCATGATCGATGCCACCCTGCAGCCGCGCGAACGGCTCTGCACGGCCTGCTTCACGGGCGACTACCCGATTGAATTGCCCGCCGCGGACCGGCTGGGCAAGAACCTGCTGGAGCGGGTGAACCCGGCGGACGACGCCGCGGCCACGGGCTGCGATCCGGGGCCGGGCGCCGAGCTCGAAATTCTGCTGACGGATGATGACCGTGTAGGTGCCAACAAGAAAGGGACGGTATGACTTCCGCCGCCCGCAATTCCGTTTCCCCCGGCACGGCCGGGATCACCTATGCCAGTGCCGGCGTCGACGTCGAGGCCGGCGACAGGGCCGTCGAGCTGATGAAGGAGGCCGTCAGGGCAACCCAGGGCCCCCAAGTGCTGGGCGGTGTGGGCGGTTTCGCGGGTTTGTATGACGTTTCCACGCTGCTGCGCTACCGCCGGCCGCTGCTGGCCACCTCCACCGACGGCGTCGGCACGAAGGTGGCCATCGCCCAGGCCCTGGACATCCATGACACCATCGGCTTCGATCTGGTGGGCATGGTGGTTGACGACATTGTGGTGGTCGGGGCCGAGCCGCTCTTCATGACGGACTATATCGCCTGCGGCAAGGTGGTTCCGGAGCGGATCGCCGCAATTGTGAGCGGAATTGCGGCCGCCTGCCAGGTGGCCGGCACGGCCCTGGTGGGCGGGGAAACCGCGGAGCACCCGGGGCTGCTGGGCGAAAGCGAATACGACGTCGCCGGTGCCGCCACCGGCGTGGTCGAGGCCAGCCGGCTGCTCGGTCCGGAGCGTGTGCGCGCCGGCGATGTGGTGATCGGCATGGCCTCCTCCGGGCTGCACTCCAACGGCTACTCGCTGGTCCGCCGCGTGATTAACCACGCCGGCTGGGCGCTGGACCGCCAGGTCTCGGAACTGGGACGCACCCTGGGCGAGGAGCTGTTGGAGCCCACGCGGGTCTACGCCGCGGACTGCCTGGACCTCACCCGCCACCTGCCGGTGGAGGCCGCAGCGGCGGTGCACGGTTTCAGCCACATTACCGGCGGCGGACTGGCCGCCAACCTGGCCCGTGTGCTGCCCAAGGGCCTGCTGGCCACGGTGGACCGCTCCAGCTGGGAGCTGCCTGCCATCTTCAAGCTGGTTGCCCAGCTGGGCAACGTCCCGCTGCCGGATCTGGAGCGCACGCTGAACCTGGGTGTCGGCATGGTGGCCATCGTTTCGGCCGACGCCGCCGATGCCGCCGTCGCCCGGCTGGCCGAGCGGGGACTGCCCGCCTGGGTGATGGGCACCGTTACCGCCGACGACGACGGCCTGTCCTCCGGCGCCTCCCTCCAGGCCGGCCCGGACTATGTCCAGGGCGCCAAGGGCGTCGACGGCGGCGCGGTCCGGCTGGTCAACGCCTACGCGTAACCCGCCCGCGCCGTCCTAGCATTCGACGACGTTGACGGCCAGGCCGCCCATCGCGGTCTCTTTGTACTTCGAGCTCATGTCCTTGCCGGTTTCGCGCATGGTGATGATCACCTCGTCCAGCGAGACCCGGTGCTGGCCGTCGCCCCAGAGAGCCATCTTGGCCGCGTTGATCGCCTTCGCCGCGGCAATCGCGTTGCGTTCGATGCAGGGCACCTGGACCAGGCCCCCGATCGGATCGCAGGTCAGGCCCAGATTGTGCTCCATCGCGATCTCCGCAGCGTTTTCCACCTGCTCCGGGGTACCTCCCATAATTTCGGCAAGACCGGCCGCGGCCATCGAGGACGCGGAGCCGACCTCGCCCTGACAGCCCACCTCGGCACCGGAAATGGATGCCTGCTCCTTGTACAGGACGCCGACGGCGCCGGCGGCCAGCAGGTAACGGACGACGACGTCGTCGCGCGCCTGGGCGGTCGCCGCCCGCATCCCGTCGGTGTAGTGCGTGGCGTAGAACATCACCGCGGGGATGATGCCGGCGGCGCCGTTGGTGGGGGCCGTGACGACGCGGCCGCCGGAGGCGTTCTCCTCGTTCACGGCCAGCGCGACGAGGTTGACCCATTCCTGCCAGAATTTCGGGTCCCGGTCCGGGTCCTCGGCCCGCAGCCGGGCATGCCAGTCCGGTGCCCGACGGCGGACCTTCAGTCCGCCGGGGAGCAGCCCGGTGCGCTCGAGGCTGGCGTTCTTGCAGTCCTCCATCACGTCGCGGATGTGCAGCAGGCCGGCGCGGATATCCTCTTCGGACCGGGCAAGCTTTTCATTGGCCAACATGACGCCGCTGAATCCCAGGCCGGTGGCCTTACAGTGCGCGAGCAGCTGCACCGCGGTGCGGAACGGGAAAGGCAGCAACTCCTTGGAGCTCTCCAGCTCCTGCACCGCCGCCTCGTGGGCGCCTTCGCGGACGATGAAACCGCCGCCAACGGAAAAGAACGTTGCCTCGTGCAGCACCGCGCCGGCGCCGTCGGTGACCTGGAACTTCACCCCGTTGGTGTGGCGCGGCAGCACGGTCAGCGGGTGCAGCACCATGTCTGCGGCGCTGTATGGAAGGGGCAGGGATCCGCCCAGCAGCAGGTCCGCCCCGTCGTCGAACGCGGCCAGCCGGGCCTGCACCTCCTCGGGCAGGATCAGCTCGGGTTCCCGGCCCTCCAGCCCCAGCAGCACAGCGGTCATTGTCCCGTGGCCCTTGCCGGTGGCTGCCAGCGAACCGTAGAGGTCCACCCGCAGACCGGCCACCGTGTCCAGGATCTGGCGGGTGACCAGCTCCGCGGCGAACACGGCGGCGGCGCGCATCGGACCCACCGTGTGTGAGCTGGACGGGCCGATGCCGACGGAAAAAAGATCAAAGACGCCAACTGCCATGGCTGGTTCCCCTTCTATTTGTTGGTGCGGGATGGGCTCACAGCTGGCCCCCGGTGGCGGCGGCGTATTCCTTCGCGCTCAGCAGCGGACCGGCCTCGCTGACACTGACCCGGAACAGCCAGCCGGCGCCGTACGGGTCGCTGTTGATCAGGGAGGGATCGGCGACGACGGCGCCGTTGACCTCGGTGATCTCGCCGCTGACGGGGGCGTACAGATCGGAGACGGATTTCGTGGACTCGACTTCGCCGCAGCTCTCGCCGGCGGTGATGGTGGACCCAACCTCCGGAAGTTCGACGTGGACGATGTCGCCGAGGGCCTCAGCGGCGACGGCGGTGATGCCGATGCCGGCCGGGCCGGACCCGTCGCGGGCGACCCACTCGTGCTCGGCGGAGTAACGCAGTTCGGGAACAACGGTGCTCATGACGTCTTCTCCCGCTTGTAGAACGGCCGCGCCACCACCGTGAACGGTTCGGCCCTGCCCCGCAGGTCCACCTGGAGTTCGGTGCCGGGCTCGGCGTGGGCGACGTCGACGTAGGCCATCGCCACCGGATAGCCCAGGGTCGGGCTGGGCGCGCCGGAGGTCAGCTCGCCGATGACGGCGCCATCCAGGGTGACGGGGTAGTGCGCCCGTCCGGCACGCCGGCCCAGCCCCCTGAGGCCAACCAGCCTGCGGCCCGAACTGTGCCCCGCACCGGATGCCCTCCTGGCCTCCAACGCGCGGCGGCCGACAAAATCGCCATCCTTGGACAGGGCCACCACGGCACCGAGGCCGGCGGAAAACGGATCCCCGTGGAGGCCAAGCTCGTTGCCGTAAAGCGGCATGCCGGCCTCCAGCCGCAGCGAGTCGCGGCTGGCCAGCCCGGCCGGCACCAGCTTGTCGCCCCCGGCCCGCCGCAGGGCGCACCACAGGGCGGCGGCGCCGGAGTTCGGAACGAACAACTCGAATCCGTCCTCGCCGGTGTACCCGGTACGCGCCAGCAGCACCTCCAGCCGGGAGCCTTCGGCCTGGACCTCGACGTCGATGGCGGAGTAGTACTTCAGGCTGCGCACGGAGTCGGCCTGCCCGGTAGGGACCAGGGTCAGCAGGATGGCCTCGGCGTCCGGGCCCTGGACGGCAATCAGCGAGATGCTCGCGGACTGGTCGTCCACCACCACTTCGAAGCCGTCCGCCCGGCCGGCCAGCTCGGCGGCAACCACGGCGGCGTTGCCGGCGTTGGGCACCACCAGATACTTCTCCGCGGAGCGGCGGTAGCTGATCAGGTCATCGATGATGCCGCCCTCCTCGTTGCAGATCAGCGAGTATTTGGCCTTTCCGTCCGCGATCGCGGAGATCCTGCCCACCAGCGCGTAGTCCAGGAACCGGCCGGCATCGGGCCCGGTGACCCAGATCTCGCCCATGTGGGAGAGGTCAAACAGCCCTGCGGACCGGCGGACGGCGTGGTGCTCGGCCAGCTCGCTGCTGTATTTGAGGGGCATCTGCCAGCCGCCGAAGTCGGTGAAGGAGGCACCCAGCTTTTCGTGCTCTGCGTACAGGGCGGTATGGCGGTAACGCGCGGAGTCAGTCATGATCGTCGTTTCTCTGATAGGCCAGCGGTCAGTTGGCGAATTCAGTTTTCCTCGAAGGCTTCTGTGTTGTCCTCGAAGGCTTCTGTGTTGTCCTCGAAGGCTTCGATGGGCGGGCAGGAGCAGACCAGATTGCGGTCACCGTTGGCGCCGTCGATCCGGCCCACGGGCGGGAAGTACTTGTCAGCGCCCATCCCGGTCAGCGGGAAGGCGGCCTGTTCCCGGCTGTACGGGCGGTCCCAGCTGCTGCTCACCACGGCGGTGGCCGTGTGCGGGGCGCGGCGCAGCGGGCTGTCCGCCGGCCCGAAGTCGCCCGCGGCGACCTGGTCGATTTCGCCCCTGATGGAAATCATCGCCGCAATGAACCGGTCAATCTCCCGCAGATCCTCGGACTCGGTGGGCTCCACCATCAGGGTGCCGGCCACCGGGAAGGCCAGCGTCGGGGCGTGGAAGCCGTAGTCGATGAGGCGCTTGGCCACATCCTCGGCGGTGACGCCGGTGCGGGCGGTGAGCTCGCGCAGGTCCAGGATGCACTCGTGCGCGACCAGGCCTCCGGTGCCGGTGTAAAGAACCGGGAAATGTTCGTTCAGCCGCGTGGCCACGTAGTTCGCCGCCAGCAGGGCGGACCTGGTGGCCTCGGTCAGACCGTCGGCTCCCATCAGCTTCACATAGGCCCAGGAGATCGGCAGCACACCGGCGGAGCCGTAGCGGGTCGCCGACACCGGGGCTCCGGTGGTCGAGCTGGTCGAGACCGCGGCGTCCGAGGGCATGAACGGTGCCAGGTGCGCTTTTGCGGCGACCGGGCCGACTCCGGGTCCGCCGCCGCCGTGCGGAATGCAGAAGGTTTTGTGCAGGTTCAGGTGGCTGACGTCGCCGCCGAACCGGCCCGGCTGGGCCAGGCCGACGAGGGCGTTCAGGTTGGCACCGTCAATGTAGACCTGGCCGCCGGCGGCGTGCACCGAATCGCAGACCAGGCGGACGTCGTCGTCGTACACGCCGTGCGTGGACGGGTAGGTGATCATGATCGCGGCCAGCCGGTCCCGGTGGGCCTCGATCTTGGCCGCCAGGTCCGCGTGGTCGATGCTGCCGTCCGCGGCCGTGGCGACGACGACGACGGACATGCCGGCCAGTACCGCGGAGGCGGCGTTGGTGCCGTGCGCGGACGCGGGGATCAGGCAGATGGTGCGCTGCGCGTCGCCGCGCGAGAGGTGGTAGCCGCGAATGGCCAGCAGCCCGGCGAGCTCGCCCTGCGAACCGGCGTTGGGCTGGATGGAAACCTGGTCATAGCCGGTGATCTCGGCCAGGTCCCGCTCCAGGTCCTCGATCAGTTCACGCCAGCCCGCGGTCTGCGAATCCGGGGCGAGGGGGTGGATGGAGGCGAATTCCGGCCAGGAAATGGCCTCCATTTCCACCGTGGCGTTCAGCTTCATGGTGCACGAGCCCAGCGGGATCATGGTGCGGTCCAGGGCAAGGTCCCGGTCGCTGAGCCTGCGCAGGTAGCGCATCAGCTGCGTTTCGGACCGGTGGCTGTGAAAGACCGGGTGGCCCAGGTAGCCGGAGGTACGCACGACGGCGGCCGGCAGGACGAAGCTTCCCGTCCCGGCGATCGGAGTGGCCCCAAAAACCTCCGCGACCGCGGCGATGGTGTGCGCCGTCGTGGTCTCATCGGCGGAGACGCCGACGTGGTCCGCATCGATGCCGCGCAGGTTGATGCCGCGGGCCTCGGCGGCGGCGATGATCCCGGCGGCCCGGCCTGGAACCTTCACGGTGATGGTGTCGAAGAAGGCATCGCTGAGCAGTTCCAGCCCGGCATTGTGCAGCGCGGCCGCCAGATCCCGGGCATGGTTGTGCGCGGTCAGGGCGATGGCCTTGAGGCCTTCGGGCCCGTGGTAAACCGCGTACATGCTGGCCACAATGGCCAGCAGGGCCTGGGCGGTGCAGATGTTCGAGGTCGCCTTCTCGCGGCGGATATGCTGCTCCCGGGTCTGCAGCGCCAGCCGGTACGCGGTGGCGCCGGTGTCATCCACCGAGACGCCGACCAGGCGGCCGGGAAGGGCGCGTTCCAATCCGTTGCGCACGGCCATGTAGGCCGCGTGCGGGCCGCCGAAGAACAGCGGGACGCCGAAGCGCTGGGCGGTGCCGACGGCGATGTCCGCGCCCTGCTCCCCCGGCGGCGTGACCAGCGTCAGCGCCAGCAGGTCGGCCGCGACGGTGACCATCGCACCGCGGTCCTTGGCCGCGGCGATCACCGGAGCATGGTCGTAGACCCGGCCGGAGACGCCAGGCTGCTGCAGCACGACGCCGTTGATCGCACCTTCCGGAAGACCTGCGGAAAGGTCCGCGACCTCCACCTCGAAGCCCAGCGCCTCCGCCCGTCCCCTCACGATGGCGATGGTCTGCGGCAGCAGATCCGCATCCAGCACGGTCTTGCCGTTGGCCGCGGCTGTTTTCTTATTGGCCCGGCGCATCAGCAGCACGGCCTCGGCCACGGCCGTGGCTTCATCCAGCAGCGAGGCGTTGGCCACCGGCAAAGCGGTGAGATCCTCGACCATGGTCTGGAAGTTCAGCAGCGCCTCCAGCCGGCCCTGGGAGATTTCCGGCTGGTACGGCGTGTAGGCGGTGTACCAGGCCGGGTTTTCCAGAATGTTGCGGCGGATCACCGGCGGAGTCACGGTGTCGTAGTAGCCCTGGCCGATCATCTGGACCGCGGTCTTGTTCTTCGCTGCGAGGGAACGCAGGGCGGCCAGCGCCTCGACCTCGCTCAGCGCCGGCTGCAGCGCCAGCGGCCGTTCCTGGCGGATGCTGGCCGGCAGGGCGGTGTCCACGAGGCCGTCGACGCTGTCGTAGCCGATGGCCTTGAGCATGGTCTCGACGTCGGCCTGGCGGCGGGCGCCGATGTGCCGGTCGGTGAAGGATGTGCTGAATGGTTGAACCGTCATGAGGAACTCCAAGGTATGGCCGACGCCGTTGGCGCCGGAATGGACCGAGTTCCTCCCCGCTCTGTATGGGACCTGAGAGATTCCGCGTCCCCTGCTGTTAGGGGGGGGTCGCTTGCACCGTCGGTGAGTCCGGGCCTTCGCCTGACTGCTTTCCAGAGTTGCCTCGCCGCGGCGGTACGGGGGCCTGAGAGATTCCTGGGGAGGATTTGCTCCTACGGCGCCTGCCCGGTTGATGGTTCGGGAGGACTCTCCCGCCACGGTTCGAAAGGCATGTTAAATTGTGGGTGATTCGGCTCACAGACTACACGCAATGCCCTGGCCGAACAACATTGGGTGCGCCGAACCAGCCTCGCCGCGGCAACCGGGAGGGCGCATGCCTGCACGATCACGCCTGGTTTGACTTTTGACCGTGATCCCTTTCACACTGGTCCGGTGGCCACCCTCGGGGAGGGCCGGCCACCGAGACATCCCCCCATCGTTTCACGAAGGCCGTCGCCACGACGGTCCATTCAAGCCTGCCCGGCCGCCTGAAAGTAGTCCCATGTCTGAAGACACATTGGCCCCAGCCGCCAGCCAAACCAGCTCCCGAACGTCGCCGGACCCGCACCTTTCCCGCTCGTTGTCCAACCGCCACATCCAGCTGATCGCCATCGGCGGGGCCATCGGCACCGGACTGTTCATGGGGTCGGGCAAGACCATCAGCCTGGCTGGCCCGTCGGTCATTTTCGTCTACATGATCATCGGCTTCATGCTGTTCTTCGTCATGCGCGCCATGGGCGAACTCCTGCTGTCCAATCTGAAATACAAGTCCTTCAGCGACTTCGCCGCGGACCTGCTGGGACCCTGGGCGGGGTTCTTCACCGGATGGACCTACTGGTTCTGCTGGATCGTGACGGGCATCGCGGACATCATCGCCATTTCCGGCTACGTGAAATTCTGGTGGCCGGACCTGCCGCTGTGGATCCCGGCCCTGGCCGCAATTGGCCTCCTGCTGGGCCTGAACCTTCCCACCGTGAAGGCCTTTGGCGAAACAGAATTCTGGTTCGCCCTGGTGAAGATCGTCGCCATCGTCACCCTCATCATCGTCGGCCTCATCATGGTCTTCACGGCCTTCCATGCACCCAACGGCGCGCAGGCCAGCTTCACGAATCTGTGGAATGACGGCGGCCTCTTCCCGACCGGACCGATGGGCTTCGTTGCCGGTTTCCAGATCGCCGTCTTTGCCTTCGTCGGCATCGAACTGGTCGGCACGACGGCGGCCGAGGCCAAGGACCCGGAAAGGAACCTGCCCAAGGCCATCAACTCCATCCCGGTGCGCGTGATGCTTTTCTACGTCGTCGCCCTGATCGTGATTATCGCTGTGACGCCCTGGCGGGAGATCACCGCGGGCAAGAGCCCCTTCGTGGCCATGTTCACCCTAGCGGGGCTGGGGATAGCCGCCGCAGCCATCAACTTCGTCGTCCTGACCAGTGCCACCTCCTCCGCCAACTCAGGAATCTATTCGACCTCCAGAATGGTCTACGGCCTGGCGCAGGAGGGGAACGCCCCCCGGAAATTCGGCAGGCTCACCCGCAACCACGTGCCGGCCAACGCCCTGATGTTCTCCTGCACCTTCCTGCTGGCCGCCGTCGTCCTGCTCTACGCCGGCCAGTCCATCATCGAGGCCTTCACCGTGGTGACCACCATCTCGGCGCTGCTGTTCATGTTCGTATGGACCATCATCCTCATCAGCTACATCGTTTACCGTAAGCGGCGTCCCCAGCTCCACGCCGCGTCAAAGTTCAAAATGCCAGGCGGCGTGAGGATGTGCTACCTGGTGCTGGCTTTCTTCGCCTTCCTGGTCTGGGCGCTGACCCAAAAGCAGGACACCCTCCAGGCCCTCCTCGTGACGCCGCTCTGGTTCGTGATACTGGGCATCGCCTGGCTCGTCATCCGGCGCCGGCCCCAGCACCTGGCCCGCTACACCCGGTTCCAGGATGAGCTCCAGGCGGATAAGGACGCCGTGGAACTGCTGGACCAGGATCTGCACGAGTAGGCACGACCAAGCACGGCGTCCTGCCGAAAGAGATTGAGGAGCCGCGACGGGCCCGTGAACTTCGCAGGGCAGCCGACGACGGCGACGGTCACCCTTGCATGGCCGGCTCCCGATGGTCACGGCCAGGCTGGTCCCGGCGAGGCTGGTCCCGGCTCCCGATGGTCACGGCCAGGCTGGTCCCGGCGAGGCGACGGAAATCCCGGTGGTCGATGGAGGCCGCTTTCGGCCGAGTAGAGACCATACCCTCAGCACTTTGATCCATCCCCGAAATTGTCGGTGCCCTCTGGAAGAGTGGGGTCATGGACGCGAATGACGGATTCCAGGTGGTCGACGGAAGCCGCCTGCGGCCGATCAGAGACCGCGCCGCCGGGCTTTTGGTCCCGCGGCTAAATTGTCGGTGCCCTCTGGAAGAGTGGGGTTATGGACATCAATAGGGGCAGCGGACGGGCTCCGGAACCTGCGCAGGGACAGCCGGCGACAGTTGTCGGCCCGGCCGTGTCCGCGGCTCCGGCCTCCTTGGGTGAACCGGATGCCGCGACGGTGAGCCGGTTCGTGGCGGCCCTGGCTTTCATGGACCGGGGTGTTGATGATGCCGGCCGGATCGATCAGATCCGGGTCCTGGAGGACCTCAAGGCCGCGGCGTCCGCGGCGCAGGCCCG
>JALYYI010000125.1 GCA_030946705.1 Actinomycetota bacterium
GTATGTGCGCCAGTTCACAAAAACGCTTGACATTCCCTCGGCTATCGTAAATCCTATAGGAAACAGGATGTACGGAAACAGGAGCCACCATGTCATACACCGCCGAAAACTGGCCCATCTCCGCAGCGCTGCTGCAGTTCCCGGGAACGAAGCCGGACGGCAGCACAGTCCAGGACTCTCCGGCCGCAGAATGGCAGGACGTCTTCCAGCGGGTCGCGGACGCAGGCTTCAGCAATATCGACCTGACCGACAGCTGGGTCCGGCCCGGAGACCTTTCCGCGGACCGCCTGGACGAGCTGGCCCAGGCGGCCGTCAATGTCGGCGTCGGGCTGCCCGCCATCTCGGCCATCCGCCGCTCCGTGATTGACGCGCGCAATTGGGAAGACAACCTGGCCTACAGCCACCGCACCATCGATGCAGCAGCCCGGCTCGGCAGCGAGGTCGTCTCGCTCGGCCTGCACCAGGCGTTGACGCCGGAGCAGCAGGAACAGCTGTGGTTCTGGACCGTGGAAGGTCATAAGGATTCGCCGGCGGACACGGATTCCTGGAACCAGGCCGTGGCACGCTTCCAGGACCTTGGCCGGCACGCGGCCGAGGTCGGCGTCCTGCTCTCGCTGGAAATGTACGAGGACACCTACCTGGGAACCGCGGATTCGTCGGTCCGGCTGGTGCAGGACATCGGGTTGGCGAACGTGGGGCTGAACCCGGACCTGGGGAACCTGATCCGCCTGCACCGGCCCATCGAGGACGTGCACGAAATGATCGCCAAGACGGTGCCCTACGCCAACTACTGGCACGTCAAGAACTACTACCGGGACGAGGATCGGGCCACCGGGCGCTACTTTGCGGTGCCCGCCCCGATGGAATCCGGGCTGATCAGCTACCGGGAAGCGTTCCGGACCGCGATCTCCTTTGGCTTCCAGGGTGTCATCTGCACCGAGCACTACGGCGGCGACGGCCTCAGCGTCACCGCCGCCAACCAGGCGTACCTGCGTGGCCAGATCCTGCCGAAGACGGACGGGTACGCCCTTGGCACAAGCCTGGTCGCCCAGGGCCGCCAGGTTCCCGCCGCCGCTGCCGCACGCTGACCCGTACAGCCATTCAGCCACCCGACGCCTGCTGCGCACCCGCAGTGCGGCCCGAATCGAGGATTCATGACACGCATATTCGATGATCCCGCGGCCTTCGCCGACGAGGCCCTCGACGGCTTCGCCGCCGCCAACGGCAACTATGTGGCACGGATCGACGGCGGAGTCGTCCGTTCCACCCAGACCCCAGCTGGCCAGGTGGCACTGGTGATCGGCGGCGGCTCCGGGCACTATCCGGCGTTCGCCGGGCTGGTGGGAGCCGGCCTCGCGGCCGGCAGCGCCTGCGGAAACATCTTTGCTTCGCCCTCCGCCGGGCAGATCTACCGGGTGGCCAAGGCTGCCGAGCTGGGCGGCGGGGTGCTGCTCAGCTACGGGAACTATGCCGGCGACGTGCTGCATTTCGGTCAGGCCCAGGAACGGCTGCGGGCCGAAGGCATCGACGCCCGCACCGTCCTCGTCACGGACGACATCGCCAGCGCCCCGGGGGCCGAAATCGAAAAACGGCGTGGTATCGCCGGGGACCTGACCGTCTTCAAGATCGCCGGGGCAGCTGCAGATGCGGGCCTGGACCTGGATGAGGTGGAGCGGCTGGCCCGGAAGGCCAACGACCGCACCCGGTCCCTGGGCGTCGCGTTCGCCGGCTGCACCCTGCCCGGTGCGGACCAGCCGCTGTTCACGGTTCCCGCCGGGCAGCTGTCCCTGGGTTTGGGAATCCACGGCGAGCCAGGCATCTCCGAGCACGATATGCCGACCGCTTCCGAACTGGCCCTGCTGCTCGTCGGGCGCCTGCTGGAGGACAAGCCCGCCGGCGCCGGTACCCGCGTGGTGCCGATCCTCAATGGCTTGGGCACGGTTAAGTACGACGAGCTGTTCCTGCTCTACGGCAAGATCGAAAAGCTGCTGACCGGCGCCGGCCTGGAACTGGTCGAGCCCGAATGCGGCGAGCTGGTCACCAGTCTTGACATGTCCGGGCTGTCCCTGACCCTGTTCTGGCTTGACGCCGAACTTGAGCAGTACTGGGCCGCGCCGGCTGACACCCCGGCCTACCGCAAAGGAAACCTGGCTCCCCGGGCGCACCGCGACCCGGCGGAGCTGGTTGCCGCCGAAGAGTCCGCCGCACTTACCTCCACCCCCGCTGCGGCGGCTCTGGGCCGCGGTGCCGTCGGTGCCCTGCGCGCGACGCAGGCCGTCGTCGTCCGCCACGAGGCTGAATTTGGCCGCCTGGATGCGATCGCGGGCGACGGCGACCACGGGATCGGCATGCGGCGCGGCGTGGACGCCGCCGTCGCCGCCGCCAGCCAGGCTCACTCCGCGGGCGCAGGCGTCCACGAAATCCTTGTATCCGCGGGCGAGCAGTGGTCCGAGCGGGCCGGCGGCACGTCCGGCGCGCTCTGGGGTGCGGCCGTCTCCGCCGTCGGGCAGACCCTGGGCAACCGGGAGGCTTACCGGCGCACCGATGCCGCGGTTGCGGTGGATGCGCTCCGGGACGCCATCCTCACCCTGGGCAAGGCCGAGCTCGGAGACAAGACCATGGTGGATGCGCTGGTACCGTTCGCGGCGGCATTCAGGGCAGCGCTCGACGGCGGCGCCACCGTCGCCGAGGCCGCGAACACCGCGGCCACGGCCGCAGGTGAGGCCGCCGCGGCCACTGCCTCGCTGAGGCCGAAGAAGGGCCGGGCCCGCCCGCTGGCCGAGAAGAGCATCGGCCACCCGGATCCGGGAGCGGTCTCCTTCGGCCTGATCGCCGAGGCCGTGGCCGACTACCTGGCGGGCCCGGCGAAGATACCTCCGGATCCGGTTGGAGCCAACCAGCCGATTCCAAGCAGTATTCCAAGCAGTATTCCAAGCAGTATTCCAACCCGTAGCGTTTCAACCAGTCAGGAGTACAGCCATGAGTGAAGGATGGCGCATAGTCGTCGGCAATGACGAGGCCGGCGTGGAGTATAAGAATGCCCTGCGGGACCTGCTGGAGGCTGATCCGCGCGTCGCCTCGGTCGAGGACGTTGGCGTGGGGGCCAACGACACAACCGCCTATCCGCACCTGGCCGTCTCGGCGGCCCGCAAAGTGGCCGCCGGTGCCGCCGACCGGGCGTTGCTGATCTGCGGCACCGGGCTGGGCGTGGCCATCGCTGCGAACAAGGTTCCGGGAATCCGGGCCGTGACAGCCCACGACAGCTACTCGGTGGAGCGCTCGGTGCTGAGCAACAATGCCCAGGTCCTGACCATGGGCCAGCGCGTGGTGGGCCTGGAATTGGCCAAGCGGCTGGTGTCCGAATGGCTGGATTACCGTTTCGATGAATCATCCGCCTCCGCCGAAAAGGTCGCGGCAATCTGCTCCTACGAAGAATCCCCGGAAGGGACGCTAAGCAAATGACAGAACGCAAGATTGCCGTCGTCGGATCCGGCTACATGGGCGGGGGAATCGCCCAGGTGCTCGCGCTCGCGGGGGCCAAGGTAGCCCTGGCGGATGTTTCCGCCGAGATAGCGCAGAAGAATTATGACCGGCTGCTGGCGGAGGCCGCGGACTTTGTCGCTGACGGGCTCTTTCCGGCTGGGGCGGTGGAAACACTCAAGACCAACCTGTGGGCCGCGACGACCATCGAAGAGGCCGTCGCGGACGCGGAATTCATCGAGGAGGCCGTCCCGGAGGTCATCGAGATCAAGCATGCAACGCTGGCCCGGATCAGCGGCGCCGCCCGCCCCGACGCGATCATCGGTTCCAACACTTCGACCATCTCCATAGCGGACCTGGCCGTGGCCGTGGCGAATCCCGAACGGTTCCTGGGTGTGCATTTTTCCAACCCCGCGCCGTTCATTCCGGGCGTGGAGGTCATTCCGCACGCCGGCACCGCCGAGGCCACCACGCAGGCGGTCCGGGAGATCGTGGCGGAGACCGGCAAGGAGACCGCCACCGTCAAGGACGTGACCGGCTTCGTGCTCAACCGGCTGCAGTATGCGCTCTTCCACGAGGCCGCGCAGGTGGTTGAGGAGGGCATCGCGACGCCGGAGGACGTGGATACCCTGGTCCGCACGACCTTCGGCTTCCGGCTGCCGTTCTTCGGCCCCTTCGCGATCGCGGATATGGCCGGGCTGGACGTGTACGCCTTCTGCTACAAGTCCCTGCAGACCGGCTTCCCGGAGCGCTTCGCCACTCCGAAGATCCTGCAGGACAAGGTCGACGCCGGCCAGCTGGGTACCAAGACCGGCGCCGGCTTCCTGGACGTCCCGGCGGAGCGGACGGCCGAGCTGGTCGCCTACCGCAACAAGGCGTATGTCCTGATGCAGAAGCTGGTTCAGGAACTGGGCCCGGCACCCGTCAACTAGGCCGTGCGCCTCCCAGGGCAGCGCAGCGGCACCCCACCTACACCTACCGACTTCAGGAGACCGACATGACAATCTTCCCCGCCGACCGCACCGCCATCGTTACCGGCGCCGTATCTCCGCGCGGCATTGGCCGCGCCACCGTCAACTACCTCGCCGAGGATGGCTGGAACATCGGGGTGATCGACCTCGATGACGCCGCCAGCAAGGCTGTCGCCGCCGAGGTCGCGGACAAGTACAACGTCCGGACCTTCGGTGTGGGGGCCAACATCGCGGACGAGGCCTCGGTCCGCGCCGCGATAGACGCGATCGAGGCGGCGCTGCCACAGATCGTCGCGCTGGCCAACGTGGCCGGGGTCAGCTCGCCCACACCGTACCTGGAGCTGGAGTCCGCCGAATGGGACCGGGTGCTGAACATCAACCTCAACGGCGTGCACTACGCCACCCGGCGCGCAGCCGAGACTATGGTCAGGAACCGGATTGGCCGGATAGTGAACATCTCCTCCGTCTCCGCCCAGCGCGGCGGCGGAACCTTCAGCAAGACCCCGTACTCGGTGGCGAAGGCCGGCGTGATCGGCCTGACCCGTGCCACCGCCCGTGAGCTGGGTCCCTACGACATCACGGTCAATGCGATCTCGCCCGGCCCGATCGACACGGACATCATGGGCGGAACCCTGAGCGAGGAACGCAAAACCGAGCTGGCTGCGGACCTGGTGGTCAACCGCGTGGGCACCGTCCGCGACATTGCAGCCGCAATCAGCTTCCTGATCGGGGAGGACGCCGGCTACATCTCCGGCCAGACCCTCAACGTCGACGGGGGCCTGTACATGCACTGATTCCAGCACGCGCACAACCGAGAATTCACCCTTATACAAAGGAGAAACCATGCCCTCAGCTACCCCAGGAGCAACCAAATGGAGCCGCGAGCGGCTGCTGTATCTGGCCGCCGGAATCGTTGTCTGCCTCGTCGGCGTCGTGATGATGATCCTGGGCTGACCCTGTCAAACCGCCGCCGGCGGCTCATTTCCCCTTGGGGTTGCCACCCGGCAATCCTTCATGAATCTCCCAAGGAGGCGAGTTCGTGTCTGTTGTAACCGCTAAAGAACTTCTCGAGACCCCGGTCCTGAAATCGGGCATCTCCAAGGCATCGCGCAGATTGCTGCCGATGCTGGTCATTCTCTATGTCGTGGCTTTCCTCGACCGCACCAATGTCGGTTTCGCCCAATCGGCGCTGCAGGCGGACAAGGGCATCTCCGCCGGGGCTTTCGCCCTGGGCGCGGGTATCTTCTTCATCGGCTATGCCATATTTGAAATCCCCAGCAACCTGGCGCTGAAAAAGGTCGGAGCCAAGGTCTGGCTGGCCCGCATCGCGATTACGTGGGGCATCGTCGAGGCATGCTTCGCGTTCATCGGCGGCGACACGTCATTCGTGCTCATGCGATTCCTGCTCGGTGTCACCGAAGCGGGCCTGTTCCCGGGTGTGATCATGTACCTCTCGGAATGGTTCCCCAATAAGGTCCGGGTGAAGATGTTCGCCATTTTCTACCTGGCCCAGCCGTTCTCCCAGCTGATCGGTTCGCCCATCTCCGGCTGGCTGATCGGCGTCGGCGACAAGGTCCCCGGCATCCACGGCTGGCAGGCCATGTTCTTCGTCGAAGGAATCCTGGCCGTGCTGGCCGGCATCGCCGCCCTATTCCTGCTCACCAACGGCCCCAAGGACGCGAAATTCCTCACAGTCGAGGAGAAGGACGCACTCAGCGAGGTCATGGCACTGGAGGACACGGCACGGGTTGAATCCGGTCCCACCGGCGTGGTCGCCGCGATGCGCAATGGCAAGGTCTGGTACTTCACCGTCATCTACTTCTGCCTGCAGGTCGCCGTCTACGGCGTCACCTTCTACCTGCCGCAGCAGGTAGCCCAGCTGACCGGACAGAAAGTGGGCTTCGCCGTTGGCATGCTCGCGGCCATCCCGTGGTTCTTCGGCATCTTCGCGTGCTACTTCATCGGCCGCCACGCCACCACCGTGGTACGCCGGCGGCTCTGGGGCACCTGGCTGTTTGTCTCCACCGGAGTGTGCATCTTCGGTTCCGCCTGGGCTGGCGCCAACCACCTGCCCGTAGTGGGAATCATCCTGATCACCCTGGCCGTGTGCAGCTTCCTGTCCGTCGGCCCGATCTCGTGGTCCTACCCGTCGGCCTTCCTGACAGGGACAGCCGCCGCGGCCGGTATCGGGCTGATCAACTCATTGGGCAACCTGGGCGGCTTTGTCGCGCCTCTGCTGCGCACCTGGGTGAACGATGTCGCCAACTCTGCCACCAGCACCGCCGGCATTTACGCCCTGGGCGTGCTGCCGTTCCTGGCGGCGCTGATGATGTTCGGCACCAAGCTGTTCAGGAGCAACAAGGCCGACGAACTGCTGGACGACTGATCAGCCCGGCTGGTCCACTGGATCACTGACCCTACACGTCCAGCCGGCCATGCGACCGGCTGGACGTGTAGGGCAGGAGCGCAAGGAGGAAACCGCAGATGGCCGCTCCACAAGATCGTGCGCTGTACGTCGGGGTCAGCACCAAGATGTACCTTGGCTATGCCGCCAGCCTTGAATGGCTGGACCTGGTGGCAGGGGAGATCCGAACCCGGCCCATGATCACCCCGTCCGGCCCGGTCCGGGTCTTCATCGTCCCCTCCTTCCCGGTGCTGGAAAGCGCCCGGCGCATTTTTGCGGGCCTGCCGGTCATTCTCGGCGCCCAGAACTGCGGCTGGTCCGACGGTCCATTCACCGGCGAGGTCGGCGCAGGCATGCTGGCCGAAATGGGTGTGGGCCTCGTCGAACTCGGGCACGCCGAGCGCCGACGCCACTTTGGCGAGCACGACGACGTCGTGGCCCGCAAGGTGCGCGCCGCAGCCGTGGCGGGACTGGCACCCCTGCTGTGCATCGGAGAAAGGGAAGCCGGCACGCCGGCCGAGGCCGCGGCGTTCTGCCTCAGCCAGGTCTGTGCTGCCATTGGGGGCGGCGCGGACATCCCGAACACGATCCTGGCCTATGAACCCGTCTGGGCCATCGGTGCCCCCGAACCCGCTCCGGCCGGCTACGTCAATGACGTCGTCGCCCAACTCCGGGCCGCGCTCGGCCCCGGCATCCCGGTGATCTACGGGGGCAGCGCCGGGCCGGGGTTGCTGCCGCGGCTGACCGAGGTGGACGGGTTGTTTCTGGGCCGGTTTGCCCACCAACCGGCCAACCTGGGCCTCGTTCTGGACGAGGCGCTGGCCGTGCGGATGCCGGTCGCCGGCTAACCAGCTATGACCCGATGTCAGCGTGTGGGCAACGGAACGGGACGTGGCCTTGCACGGCAGTTTCAGGAGCTTGGATCGAGGTAAAGCGAAAAGCCCGTGATTTCGTCGTTTTCGTTCATCTCGATGTGCAGCTCGTCCTCGTCTGCGCAACCGCCAGTTTCTGCGCGCTTCACAAAGCGCTTGAGATCCCCGAATGTGGCACGTTGCCCTTCAGGTCCAGAGAACTCGATATCCAGTTTCAGTCCGATAGCCATGGCAGACAGTATGTCAGTCGGCGGCTCAACTGCCTGTGTGTCTGAGTTGGATCGTATTTTTCGCCGGCGCAAATCTGCGAATATTTGCCGCTACTTTCAGCGCACGGAATTGCCGCAGTCGGTGCGCTCCAGGTTTTGTGCCCCGCCCTTTGTGCGGTCCCTTCTTCGCGCCGTGCTTTTGATCCGTTTCGGCCATTGACGGTCGGCAGGGGGCGGCGTAGAACGGACCGAACGGGACCGGGAGGACATATGGGACTACGCGAGGAAGCCGAGCGAATTATCGCCGAAGAAGATAAGGCCTTCGCCGAGATGACGGCCGCAGGGTTCGTGGAGGTCGAGGAAAAAATTCCGGACGTGCTGGAGGCATGGTGCACCGGGATGCGAGTTGAGTCAGTGCCACTGTTCACGCTCGCGGATGAACGGTTCGAAGATGCTGGGGGCGGCTACAACAGGGGACGCATATGGACCGTGACGATTACCTTCACCGTTGACGGGCTCGATTTCAAAGGAGTGTTGGTCAAAAAGGACAGCGATCTGGAGAACATGGAAGTGACGATGACCGGGTACGGGAATGCCCTGATCCACTCAATCCATGACATCGCCAAGGCACTACGGCCAAGGGCCTAGCGCTGGTTGCGGCTGGGCCTCGTAACGATCAGAGTCTTGTAGTGCCGTCTGTGCTTTGTTAGTATGACAGGACAAACTAGCAAGGGAGATGCGGATGCCACTCGTTCGAATTGATGTCAACCAAGGCCGCGGCCGCGAGGGTTTACTCGAGGTTAGCCAGCGGATCCATGATGCGATCCTCGCCGAATACCGGATCCCGGAGCGGGACTACTTCCACATTGTCACCGAGCATCCGCTCGGTCAGATCGTTGCCCAGGACGCCGGGCTCGGCTTTGAGCGGACCTCGGACGTGGTGATGATCCAGATCTTTACGCAGGGTGGACGCAGTCAGGAGGCCAAGCAGTCGCTGTTTGCGGCGATTTCGGCCAACCTGGCAGAGGTTGGCGTGGCTGGCGAGGATGTTTTTGTTGGCTGCGTGGAAAACACCGCGGGGGATTGGTCGTTCGGTTTCGGCCGGGCGCAATACGTCACGGGAGAACTGGCCGTTCCCGGGAGGTAGTGCGCGCAGTGAGCCCCATGCCGTGTTGTAAATATGTCAGTACAAACCTTTGACAGGACATGAAATCTGGTGCAAAGTAGTGGTTGTGGCCGCGCTCACAGGAGAGGCCCATCGGGCACCGGAGCTCCAGCTGGGTTGAGGGAAGAGTTCAAGACAGAGAAAGGTCCACGATCACCGTGACCCACGAAGTGCTCACCATCGGGCGTATCAGCGTCGATATATACCCCAATGACATTGGGGTCGATTTGGAAGACGTCACGTCCTTCGGCAAATACCTTGGCGGATCCCCTTCCAACGTCGCCGTGGCAGCCGCCCGCCACGGGCGCCGGGCCGCCGTCATTACGCGCACCGGCGACGATCCGTTCGGTAACTACCTGCACCGCGAGCTGCGCAAGTTCAACGTGGACGACCGCTTCGTCGCCGCGGTCAAGGAATGGCCGACGCCGGTGACCTTCTGCGCGATCAAGCCGCCGGATGACTTCCCGCTCTACTTCTACCGTTTCCCCACCGCCCCGGATCTGCAGATCACGGCGGAGGAGCTGGATCTGGAAGCCATCAGAGACGCGAAGATCTTCTGGTCCACGGTTACCGGCCTCTGCCAGGAACCCAGCCGCCGGGCGCACATCAAAGCCCATGAAGCGCGCCCCCGGGCCGAGCTCCGGGACGGCCAGTTCACCGTGCTGGATCTGGACTACCGACCGATGTTCTGGAACTCCGAAGCCGAAGCCCGCCGCGAGGTCGCCGCGATTCTTCCGCACGTCACGGTGGCGATCGGTAATGACAAGGAGTGTGCTGTTGCAGTCGGAGAGGGCACCCCGGATGAACAAGCCGATCGCCTGCTCGAAGCGGGTGTGGAAATAGCCGTCGTCAAGCTTGGCCCCGAAGGGGTGATGGCGAAGACGCGCACCGAACGCGTTGTGTCCGCACCGGTACCCGTCCAGACAATTAACGGGCTGGGGGCAGGCGACTCGTTCGGCGGCGCCTTCTGCCACGGACTGCTCTCCGGCTGGCCGCTGGCCCAGGTCCTCGATTATGCAAACGCGGCCGGCGCCATCGTCGCCTCCCGCCTGTCCTGCGCTGACGCCATGCCGACGCCGGAAGAAGTCACCTCGCTGCTCTCGGAGCGCGGCCGCCTGGTCCCTGAAGGAGCAGCCCAGTGAAGCTCAACCCGGTGAATCTCAGCCCAGCGAACCTCAACGACGATCCGCGCCGCTACCAACACCTGAGCGCCCTCCGGCTGGAAGACCCCGACGCCGTCGCCCGGGCCGCGCGCGCACGGAAGCGGCATCCCGGCCTGAAGTACGGCAAACAGAACTTCATCGTCGCGGCTGACCACCCGGCCCGCGGCGCCCTTGCCGTGGGCGCGGATCCGGTGGCGATGGCTGACCGGCGGGACCTGCTGGACCGGCTGCAGATTGCCCTGGCCAATCCCGCCGTCGATGGCGTCCTGGCCTCCCCGGATGTCATGGACGATCTGCTGCTGCTCGGCGCGCTGGAGGGCAAGCTGATCTTCGGGTCCATGAACCGCGGCGGGCTCTCCGGGCTGGTCAACGAATTCGATGACCGCTTCACCGGCCACACTGCCGAGGCGCTGGCGGAGCTGGGGGCCGACGGCGGCAAGATGCTGACCCGGATCTGCCTGGGCGACCCGGACACGGTCTCCATGCTCGAGGCAACGGCGAAAGCCATTGACTCGCTGGCCGAGCGCAAGCTGATTGCCATGGTGGAGCCGTTCCTCTCGGTACGGATAGACGGCCGGGTCCGTAACGACCTGTCCACCGATGCCGTGATCAGGTCCGTCGCGATTGCCCAGGGCCTGGGCTCAACCAGCGCCTATACCTGGATGAAGCTGCCCGTGGTGGCGGAGATGGAACGGGTGATGGCCGCGACCACTTTGCCCACGGTGCTGCTGGGCGGAGACCCGGACAGCTCCCAGGATGAGGTCCTGTCCAGCTGGGAGGCAGCCCTTGCCCTGCCCGGTGTGCAGGGGCTGACCGTGGGCCGCACGCTGCTCTACCCGCAGGATGGCGATGTCGCGGGTGCCGTTGCCAGCGCCGCGTCGCTGCTCGTCCGCAGCACCGCAGAAGTATCGGAGTAAGCTATGACTGCACGCAGAATGACCACTACCGGCAGAATGACGGTGGCCCAGGCCCTCGTCGGGTTCCTGGGCCAGCAATTCACCGTGGATCGGATCGGCAACGAGGAGTACCGCGAACGGCTGATCCCGGGGATGTTCGGCATCTTCGGTCATGGCAATGTTGCCGGCGTAGGCCAGGCCCTGAAGCAGTACCAGGTCAGCGACCCCAGTGTGATGCCTTACTATCAGGGCCGCAACGAGCAGGCCCAGGTGCACCAGTCCGTCGGGTATGCCCGCCACACCCGGCGCCGTGCCACCTTTGCGGTGAGCACCTCGATCGGGCCGGGTTCCACCAACCTGTTGACCGGTGCCGCCCTGGCCACCACCAACCGGCTGCCGGTGCTGCTGCTGCCCAGCGACACTTTCGCCACCCGCGCCGCGGACCCGGTGCTGCAGCAGCTGGAACGCCCGGACGCCTATGACATCACCGTCAATGACGCGCTCCGTCCGGTGTCCCGCTTCTTTGACCGGGTGTCCCGACCGGAGCAGCTGTTCTCCGCGCTGTACGGCGGCCTGCGGGTGCTGACCGATCCAGCGGAGACGGGCGCCGTCACCATTTCGCTGCCCCAGGATGTCCAGGCCGAGGCGTTTGACGTCCCGGAGGAATTCCTGGCCGAGCGCGAATGGCGGATCCGCCGCCCGGAACCGGAGGATGAGGACATCCGCCGGGCGGCCGAGGCGATCCGCGGGGCCAAGCGCCCGCTGATCATCGCCGGCGGCGGCGTGCTCTACGCTTTCGCCAACGGGGAACTGGCCCGCCTTGCCGAGCTCACCGGCATCCCAGTCGGCAACACCCAGGCCGGCGTCGGTGTGCTGCCCTGGGACCACCCGTTCTCGCTGGGGGCCATCGGCTCCACCGGCACGACGGCGGCCAACGCCATCGCCGCTGGGGCGGACCTGGTCATCGGCATCGGAACCAGGTACGAGGACTTCACGACGGCGTCCCGGACCGCGTTCGCGAACCCGGACGTGAAGTTCATCAACATCAACGTCGCAGCCCTGGACGCCTACAAGCACGGCACCACGCTGCCGATCGTGGCGGATGCCCGCAAGGCTTTGGTCAAACTGAACCAGGCTCTGGGCGGCTACCGCGTCGGCGCGGACCTTCAGCGCAGCATCGAAGCTGAAAAGCATCGCTGGAACGGCACCGTTGATGAGGCCTTTCATACCCGCTTCAGTCCGCTCCCGTCGCAGAATGAGATCATCGGCGCGGCTAATCGGGCCATGGAACCCCAGGATGTGGTGATCTGCGCCGCGGGTTCGCTGCCCGGTGACCTGCACAAGATGTGGCGGGTCCGCGACGCCTTCGGTTACCACGTCGAGTACGCCTTCTCCTGCATGGGCTACGAGATCCCCGGCGGACTGGGTGTCAAGCGGGCGGTGCGCGACGAGGTGGCCCGCGGCGGAACCAGCCGCGACGTCGTCGTCATGGTGGGGGATGGCTCCTATCTGATGATGCACACCGAGCTGGTCACGGCCGTGGCGGAGCGGATCAAACTGATCGTGGTCCTCATCCAGAACCACGGATATGCCTCGATCGGTGCCCTCTCCGAGTCGCTCGGGTCCCAGCGCTTCGGCACCAAGTACCGCACGCTGGACCGGGGGCACCATACCTTCGACGACGGTGAGAAACTGCCGATTGATCTTGCCACCAACGCGGAAAGCCTCGGCGTCAAGGTCATCCGGGTTGAGCCCGGCGACCATGTCATCGCCGATCTTGAGGCCGCCATCAAAACCGCAAAGGCCGCGCCGGAAGAGGGCGGTCCGATCCTGATCCACCTGGAATCCGATCCCTTGCTCGATGCACCCGGCTCCGAGTCCTGGTGGGATGTACCGGTTTCGCAGGTCTCCGAACTGGAATCCACCCGGCGGGCCTTCACCACCTACACCGAAAACAAGAACCGTCAGCGCCCGTATCTGTAGGTCTCCACGCGGCCGCGGACGGCCTCAGTCGACCACCGGGTCATCAACGACGTTTATATCAAGGAGTCAGCATGACAAAGACGATCAACCATTTCATCAACGGCGCCGAGACTGCCGGCGTGGGCGAGCGGACCCAGCCGGTCTACAACCCCGCCATGGGCGCGGTCACCGGCGAGTTGCGGCTGGCCAACAGGGTGGACCTGGAGACCACCGTCGCCGCAGCCCGCAAGGCAGCGGAGAGTTGGGGGGAATTCTCCCTGTCCAGGCGCACCAACGTGCTGTTCAAGTTCCGTGAGCTGGTGGCGGCGCACATTGACGAGCTGGCGGCGCTGATCACCGCCGAGCACGGCAAGGTCCTCTCCGACGCCAAGGGGGAGATCGGCCGCGGCCTGGAGGTCATCGAGTTCGCCTGCGGTATCCCGCAGCTGCTCAAGGGCGACTACTCGGACCAGGCTTCCACCGGCATCGACGTGTTTTCCTTCCGCCAGCCGGTCGGCGTGGTCGCCGGTATCACCCCCTTCAACTTCCCGGTGATGGTGCCGTTGTGGATGTGCCCGATCGCGATTGCCACCGGCAACGCTTTCATCCTCAAGCCCTCCGAACGGGACCCCTCGGCCTCGCTGCTGCTGGCCAAGCTTTGGAAGGACGCGGGCCTGCCGGACGGCGTCTTCCAGGTGCTGCACGGGGACAAGGAGACCGTGGATGGCCTGCTGAGGCACCCGGACGTTGATGCCATCTCCTTTGTTGGTTCCACGCCGATTGCGAAGTATGTGCATGAGACGGCGACGGCCCACGGCAAGCGCGTCCAGGCCCTGGGCGGGGCGAAGAACCACGCCATCATCCTGCCCGATGCGGACCTGGACAACGCGGCGGACCACCTTTCCGCCGCCGCTTTCGGCTCGGCCGGCGAACGGTGCATGGCGATCTCGGTGGCCGTGGCCGTCGGCGACGCCGCCGATGCATTGGTGGGCAAGATCCAGGACCGTGCCCGCGCCATCAAGGTGGCCGAGGGCACCGACCCGGACGCGGAAATGGGCCCGGTCATCACCGCGGCCTCGAAGGCGCGGGTGATCAGGATTGTCGGCGAAGCGGCCGACGACGGTGCCTCCCTAGTCGTCGACGGCCGGGACTTCACCGTCCCCGGCAAGGAAGACGGCTACTGGGTGGGCCCGACCGTGATTGACAAGGTGACCACCGGGATGAGCGCCTATACGGAGGAAATCTTCGGACCCGTGCTGGCTGTGGTCCGGGTCGATACCGTTGAGGAAGGCATCGCGCTGATCAACTCAAACCCGTACGGCAACGGAACTTCCATCTTTACCTCCTCGGGCGCGAATGCGCGCAAGTTCCAGCGCGGGGTGCACGTGGGCATGATCGGCATCAACGTGCCGATCCCGGTTCCGGTGGCGTACCACTCCTTCGGCGGCTGGAAGAACTCCCTGTTCGGCGACAAGCACATTTACGGTGAAGAGGGTGTTGCGTTCTACACGCGCGGCAAGGTTGTCACGTCCCGCTGGCCCGAGCCGACGCACGCCTCCGGCGCGTCCTACAACTTCCCGTCCAACTAGGGTCTCCGCAGGCTAAGAAGGAACACAATGAGCGAGATGGAGAACAAACTGATCATCGGCACCGCGCCGGACTCCTGGGGCGTCTGGTTCGCCGATGATCCCCGGCAGACCCCGTGGGAGCGCTTCCTGGACGAGGTGGCGGAGTCCGGCTACAAATGGATCGAACTGGGACCCTACGGCTACCTGCCCAACGATCCGGCGCGTCTGGCCGAAGAGCTGAAGGCACGCGACCTGAAGGTCACCGCAGGCACCGTTTTCACCGCCTTCCACCGCGGCGTCGAGCAGTGGGACATCGCCTGGGAGCCCGCCCGCAAGGTAGCGGAACTGACCGCTGCCATGGGCGGCGAGCACATCGTCGTCATCCCCGCGATGTGGCGCGACGACGTCACCGGCGAGGCGGTGGAAAGCGGCACCCTGGACGAGGGGCAGTGGAGCGACCTCTTCAGCGGCCACAACAGGCTGGGCAAGGTGCTGGCCGAGGACTTCGGCCTGAAGCAGCAGTTCCACTCGCACGCCGACTCCCATGTCGGCACGCAGTCGGACATCGAACGCCTGCTGGCCGAGACGGATCCGGACCTGCTGAACCTGTGCCTGGACACGGGCCATGCCGAATACTGCGGCGCCAGCAGCCTGGACCTGATCCGCAAGTACCCGGAACGCATCGGCTACCTGCACCTGAAGCAGATCAACCCGGAGATCCTGGCCAGGGTCAATGCGGAAAACATGACCTGGGCGGCGGCCAACCTGGCCGGCGTCATGAGCGAGCCTCCCGGCGGCCTGCCGGACCTGCGCGAGGTGATTGAGGCCGTCGAGGGGCTCAACCGCCCGGTCTTCGGCATTGTGGAGCAGGATATGTACCCGGTGGATTTCGGCGTTCCGATGCCGATCGCCAAGCGCACCCGGAACTACCTGCTCTCCTGCGGCTCCCGCACCACCGTCAAGTAACAACAGCAAATGCGGTCTCGACAGGCTCGACCAGCGACAAACGACCAGCAATGGAAAGAAGAATGACAATGACACAGACCCTGCGCGTAGCTGTCATCGGTGCCGGACGCATGGGTGCGGACCACATCAGGCGCCTGAACACCCGCATCCACGGAGCTGAGGTCGCCGCCGTCGTCGACGTCGACCTGGCACGTGCCCGGGCCGCCATCGAAGGCATCCCCGGCGCGGTGGCCCTGGCCGACGCGGAGGAGGCCCTCAACAACGGCGACGTCAACGCCGTGCTGATTGCCACTCCCGGCTTCCTGCATGAAGACATCCTGTACAAGGCACTGGCGAAGGATTTTCCGATCCTGTGCGAAAAGCCGCTCACCCCGGAGGCCGAAAGCGCCTGGAAGGTTGTCCAGGCCGAGGTGTCCCTGGGCCACAAGCGCGTCCAGGTCGGTTTCATGCGCCGCTTCGATGCCGAGTATGCCGCACTTGGGGGCATCATCCGCAACCGCGAACTCGGCGAGCTGCTCATGCTGCACCACCAGCACCGCAACCCCAGCACCCCGGCCGGCTTCACCAACGAGATGCTGATCAACGACTCGGTGGTCCACGAGTTCGACGCCATCCGCTACTTCACCGGCGAGGAGATCACCTCGGTCCAGGTGCGCCTGGGCAAGGCCACCCGGAACGCTCCCGGCGGACAGCATGACCCGCAGCATGTGCTGATCGAGACCGGGTCCGGGGTGCTGGCCGATGTGGAGATCTACGTCAACGCCAAGTTCGGCTACCAGGTCGCCACGCAGGCCTCCTTCGAGGACGGAATCGTCAACATCGGCGGCGACGGCGGCCCTTACATCCGCACCGCCGGCAGCTGGGGAGGAGCGGTGACGCCCGGCTTTGAGGAGCGCTTCAGTGCGGCCTACGACGTCGAGGTCCAGGCCTGGGTCGACGCCGCGCTGCGCGGCGAAATCGGCGGTCCCACCACCTGGGATGGCTATGCGACGGCCGCCTGCTGCGAGGCCGGTGTCGAGGCGCAGAAGAGCGGCCGGAAGGTGGCCGTGACGCTGAACGCCAAGCCTGACCTTTACAGCGAGTGACACCGTGAAAATTGCGCTCGACCCCACGCCGTTCCACCACAGCCACAGCCTGCTGGAGTTCCCCCGAATGGTGGCCGACCTCGGGTACAAGTACATGCAGCTAACCCCGCATCCGGACTTCATCCCGTTCTACAACCATCCTACGGCCGACGACGCGCTGGTGCGCCAGTTGAAGAATGCCTGCACCGATGCGGGCATTGGGATCGCCTCAGTACTGCCCGTGCTGCGCTGGTCCGGACCGGATGAGGACGCCCGTGAGGCAGCCGTCCGCTACTGGAAGCGCGCCATCCGGATCACTGTGGATCTGGGGGTCCAGCAGATGAATACCGAATTCAGCGGCCGCCCGGAGCAGGCCGAGGAGTCCGAGCGGGCGTTCTACCGTTCGATGGAGGAACTGCTGCCGATCATCGAGCGCGAAGGGCTGAATGTGGCCATCGACCCCCACCCGGACGACTTCGTCGAACATGGCCTCGCCGCCCTGCGCGTGATCCGCGGCGTCAACTCGCCGAACATCGGCATGGTCTACGTGGCCTCGCACACCTTCCACATGAAGGACCGTCCGGAAGCGATCATGCAGGCGGCCGGGGACCGGCTGCGCGTCGTCCACGTCTCCGACACGATGAACCACCTCGCGTCGCACGGACTGCGCTACATCACCAACCCGCCCGGCAACGCGGTGCGGGTGCACCAGCACCTGAAGATCGGCGACGGCGACGTGAACTGGAACGAGTTTTTCGGCGGCCTGTCCGAAATCGGCTTCCTGGACAGCGAGGAGACCGTCATGGTGTCCAGCGTTTTTGCCGAGGACGACCGGGCGGAGGAAGTTTCCCGGTACCAGCTGGCCACCATCGGCGGCTACCTCGAGCGGGCGGGCCGATAAGGCCGGGGAAGCGGCGTTGAGCGACTACATTGCGCTGCTGCTGCCCGAAGGGACGCCCCGCGTGGTCGCTCCGGAATCGATCCGGCAGCTATGGCGACCTTCATTCGACGAAGGTCGCCATTGCTGCCGGACGGATTGAAGTCCTGTGCGTGCGAGGCCAGGGTGGCCCTCCCGCGCGAGTGGGGGGAGCCGGCTCAGCCGCCGAAGGGCAGACGGGGATCCACGTCCTGGCCTTCCCAGCTCTGACGGACCCAGCCGTGGTGCGGGTCATCGCTGATCAGCCATTCGCGGACCGGGCCCGGTCCGGCCATGACGTTCAGGTAGTACAGGTCATACCCCGGTGCCGCCATCGCCGGTCCGTGCCAGCCGTACGGAACCAGAACCACGTCGCCGGTGCGGACCTCTGCGGCAACATCGATCGGCCGCTCGTCGGAGGCATAGACGCGCTGGTAGCCGATCGCATCGGCATCGGCGGGGGCGGATGATCCGGTGGCGACCTGCGTCTCGAAGTAGTAGATCTCCTCGAGGCGGGTCTCGCCGTCCTTTTCCTCATCGTGCTTGTGCGGAGGGTAGGAGGACCAGTTGCCGGCCGGGGTGAGGACCTCGCAGACAATGAACCGGTCCGCCTCAAGGGCTGCCGGGGTACCGAAATTGTGCACCTGGCGGGAGCAGTTGCCCGCGCCGCGCAGCTCCACCGGAGTTTCCGACGCCGGGACGAACCTGGTGGGGTAGTGCGTCCCGGCCGGCGCCGTCGCAATGGCGACGCGGCCGCCGTCGTGCGAGCCGATGGATACGGCCGTCTCAGTGCCGGAATAGAGCACATCGGTGGGACCGCTGAAGACGGATTTGCGTCCGGCAAGTGCATATTTAGTTCCGTTCACCGTGACCGTGAAGGCACCGCTGAGCGGAACCATGATGCGTTCCTCGGCGGCGGCCGGCACCTCGATCGTTGCCCCTGCCGCCAGTGTGGCTACCTTGAGTCCGGTGTGGGCCCATCCGGGCACTTTCACGGTGGAGTCGGCCGTTCCCAGCGAGATGTCCCAGCCGCCGTCGGCCGCACTTCCCAGCGGATAAACCCAGTCAGTCACTACTTTTCGTCCCTGCCTCAGCGCTGCACCAATGTCATTTCAAAACTGTAGGAATCCGCGCGGTACACATGCCGCCCGGTTTCGACCATCCGGCCGGTATCGTCAACGGCGGTACGTTCCATCGTGACCAGGGCGCTTCCGGGTTCGGTTTCCAGCAACGGCGCCTGGTAATCGTTGGCCACCATGGCGCCGATCCGCTGCGACGCGAGCCGGAAATTGACGCCGCCATTGCGCAAAATGCCATACAGTCCTTGGTCCCGCAGCCCATCTTCATCGATCGCGGTGATGTCATCCCGGACCCAGTTCTCCATCAGGGCCAGCGGCTTACCGCCGACTTTCCTCAGCCGGGTGAAGTGGTAAACCCTGGAACCATCGGGAATCTGCAGAGCTTCCCTGGTGGCCGCATCCGCCTCGATGTGCGAGAAGCTCAGCACCTCGGTGGTCGGTTTGCTGCCACTGCGGCTGAGGTCATCAAAAAGGCTGGACAGTTCCAGCGGCCGGCGGACCTGGCTGGAGACGACCTGGGTGCCGACCCCGCGTTTGCGGACCAGCAGGCCGGCCCGGACAAGCTCGTCCATCGCCTTGCGCATGGTCGGCCGGGAGAGGTTGAGCTGCGCAGCCAGGTCGATTTCGTTGTCCAGCCGGCTGCCGGGGGCCAGCACGCCGCTGTGGATGGCAGCCTCGATGCCCTGGACTATCTGGTGATAGAGCGGGACAGGGGAGGAGCGGTCGACGCTGAGATTGAGTTGATTCGCCACTGGGCTCTCCCTTAGTACTGTCCGGGCGGCCCGGATCTGCCCGGCCACCTGTTCCATGTAGGCGCCATGTTCGCTTGATAGGACATAGTTCCGTTGCTTGATAGTAGCATTTGGCCCCAGACCGTCAACGGGTTCGACGGTGGTATTAATCGTTACGTAAAAACGTCCTAATGTCAGGACAAACTATTGACATTTGTGAGCGAGATCACCATGCTCTCTGTAGGGGGTTTTTCGGACCGGCGCATCGCCGCCTCGGTCCCGGCCCAAAATCAAAGGAGATTCACCGTGAAGAAGTTTTCCTGGCGGACAGCGGCTCTTACCGCCGTCGTCGTCCCGATGCTCGCGCTGAGCGCGTGTTCCTCTCAGGGTGGACGGGCCCCTGACACCGGGAATGCGGCCGGCGGTCAGGTTGCCAGCACCCCGAAAATCAAAATTGCCATGATCACCCACGCGGCTCCCGGCGATACGTTCTGGGATATCGTCCGAAAGGGTGCCCAGGAGGCGGCGGCAAAGGACAATGCCGATCTGTTGTATACCTCGGATCCCGACGGTGGGCGCCAGGCACAGCTGGTGCAGCAGGCGATCGACCAGAAGGTCGACGGGATTGCGGTGACGCTGGCCAAGCCCGATGCGCTCAAGGATGTGCTGAAAAAAGCCGAGGACGCAGGCATCCCGGTCGTCAGCCTGAACTCCGGTGAGGATGTTTTCAAGAAGGTCGGCGCTTTCACGCACTTCGGCTCGGATGAAAATGTCGCCGGAGCGGCGGTGGGGACAAGGTTGGCGTCCGAGGGTGTCAGCCACCCGATCTGCGTCATCCAGGAACAGGGCAACGTGGCGCTGGAGGCGCGTTGCGCCGGTGTGAAATCAAAAGTTCCCGGTACGGAGATCGTCTACGTGCAGGGAACCGATATGACGCAGGTCTCCTCGACGGTCACGGCGAAGCTGCAGTCGACATCGGGCGCAGACGCCATCATCGGACTGGGGGCGCCGTTCACCCTGACCATCCTGAAGGCCGTGGACTCGCTGAACATGCAAAGCAAGGTCAAAGTCGCTTCTTTCGACCTCAGCGGCGAGCTGACCCAGGCGATCATTGACGGCAAGGTGGAGTTCACCGTCGATCAGCAGCCGTGGCTGCAGGGTTACGGCTCGGTGGATGCCCTCTGGCAGGTCACCCGCGGCGGATTCAAGATTGGCGGCGGGCTGCCGGTGCTGACCGGCCCGGCCATTGTCGATAAGGCCAACGCCGCACAGGTGTTGAAATTCGCAAAGGAAGGCATCCGCTAACGATGCCTTGAGCACGGTGCCGGGGGCTCAACGGTTCCCGGCACCGGCCCACATTAGGAGAATCAAATGGCAACTCTCGTGCAAGTCCCCAAGCTGGACGAACGTGTTGGTAAACGCAGCGTGGTCCAGAATCTCTTGGGCCGTCCGGAGGTCGGCGCCCTGGTGGGCGCCATCGTCCTCTTCGTCTTTTTCTCCGTTGCGGCCCCGGTCTTTTTGCAGCCGAATTCCTTCGCCACGGTGCTCTACGGCTCCTCGACCATCGGCATCATGGCGGTCGGAGTGTCCCTGCTGATGATCGGCGGGGAGTTCGATCTGTCCGCCGGTGTGGCCGTGATCAGCTCGGCCCTAACGGCGTCCCTGTTCAGCTGGTATTTCTCCATGAACGTCTGGGTGGGCGTAGGCCTGGCCCTGGTCGTCTCGCTGCTGATCGGTTTTGTCAACGGCTGGATCCTGATGAAGACGAAACTGCCCAGCTTCATCGTCACCCTGGCAACGTTCCTGATGCTGACGGGCCTGAATCTGGCGCTGACCCGCCTGATCGGCGGGAGCGTCGCTACACCGTCCATCGCGTCGATTGACGGTTACGATTCGGCTCAGGCTGTCTTCGCCAACGACTTCATTGTGGGTGGCGTGGATCTGAAAAGCCCCATCTTCATCTGGATCATCCTCGTGGCCGTCGCATCGTGGCTGCTGCTGCGCACCAGGGTGGGTAATTGGATCTTCGCCGCCGGCGGGGATTCCAACGCAGCACGCGCCGTGGGCGTGCCCGTGAAGGCCACCAAGATCGGCCTGTTCATGGGCGTCGGCTTCTGCGGCTGGGTGCTGGGCATGCATAATCTCTTCGCCTTCGATGCGGTCCAGTCCGGCGAAGGCATCGGCAACGAATTTCTTTACATCATCGCGGCGGTCATTGGTGGCTGCCTGCTCACCGGCGGCTACGGCTCGGCGATCGGCGGGGCGATCGGTGCCTTTATCTTCGGCATGGCCAACAAGGGCATCGTCTACGCCCAGTGGAACCCGGACTGGTTCAAGTTCTTCCTGGGCCTGATGTTGCTCCTGGCCACCATCGTGAACCTGATCGTCAAACGACGCGCGGAACTGAAATAGAAAGGGGCTGGCCGTTATGAGTGCCGAGCCGATCAAGCAGGAGACCCTGCTGCAGAATGAGCAAGACCCGCTGACCCACACGCCGGTGCACCTGATGCAGCTCGATGGGGTCGGGAAGCACTACGGCAATATCATCGCTCTCAGTGATGTCACGATGGCGGTGGACAACGGTCGGGTGACGTGTGTGCTCGGCGACAACGGCGCGGGCAAGTCGACGCTGATCAAGATCATTGCCGGGCTGCACCAACATGATGAGGGCAGCTTCCAGATCATGGGTCAGGAGCGCAGGCTCAACAGCCCCCGCGAGGCTCTGGACGCCGGAATCGCTTCCGTCTATCAAGACCTGGCCGTGGTGCCGCTGATGCCCATCTGGCGCAATTTCTTCCTCGGCTCGGAACTGACCGTCGGCAAGGGACCGTTCGAGCGGATGGACGTCAAGCGGATGAAAACGGTCACCAAGAAGGAACTGGCGGACATGGGCATTGACCTGCGCGATGTTGACCAGCCGGTCGGCCAGCTCTCCGGCGGCGAGCGCCAGTGTGTGGCCATCGCTCGCGCCGTGTACTTCGGTGCCAAGGCGCTGATCCTGGACGAACCGACGGCGGCCCTGGGCGTGAAGCAATCCGGCGTGGTGCTGCGCTACATCCTGCAGGCCCGCGACCGCGGGCTGGGCGTCATTTTCATCACCCACAACCCCCACCACGCCTACCCGGTCGGCGACCGGTTCCTGATCCTCAAACGCGGAAAGAGCATCGGCTACTACGACAAGAAGGACATCAAACTCGACGAACTCACGGCACTGATGGCCGGCGGCGCCGAGTTGCAGGAGCTGGCCCACGAACTTGCGGAACTGGGCGGCCACAGCGACGTCGTCAGGGAAGTCGAGTCCGAGGTGGCTGACAGCAGCAGCCAGCTGAGGAGTTAAACCGCCGGTTCCGGTCGTCGTGCCTGGCCGGCATTTCATCCGCCTGCGAAGGACGATGCCCGGGCCGTGGTTTTGCGGACCACCAGGTGCGGCGTTCTGACGACGTGGGCCGGCGATTGGGTTCCTTCGACGCGGTCCACGGCGCGGTCAACAGCAGTAGCGGCCAGGAGCGGGGCGTCCTGGCTGATGGATGACAGCTGAACGTAGCTGAGCCGGGCGAACTGGCTATCGTCGTAGCCCAGGACGGACACGTCCGACGGGACCTTCAGTCCGGACGCCCGGAGGCTCTCCATCAGGCCGAGGGCCGACCTGTCGTTGAACGCGATAACGGCTGAGGGGATATCTCCCCTTATCGACTGACCGGCCCTGAGCCCGTCTTCCTCATTGGGGCCGCCGGGCACAATGACGGACTCCAGTCCATGGCGGTGCATTTCGGTCCGAAATGCTGCCCTGCGCTGGTCGGCAGCGACCGCTGTCCCGCCGTCGACATGGACTATTCTGCGATGGCCAAGACCGGTGAGATGGTCAACGGCGATTCGGATGCCGGTGTGATTGTCACTGCTGACCGAGTCGACGACCTCGTCGACATCGTCGCGGAGCAGGCTCACCACCGGCACCTGGCGCGCATACCGGGCCAGGTCCTGGTTGCTCAGCGTCGGAGAGATCATGATGAGCGCCTCGGATCCGAAATCCAGCAGCGCCTCAATGGCGCGCGTTTCGGGGCGGCCGTTGGCCACGGCGCTCAGAGCGATTTCGTAGCCCCGAGCGGACGCTTCGGCGTAGGCGGCGTCCACTATTTCCGCATGGAAGGGCTGGGAGCTGGAGAAACTCAGGCCAAGCAGCTTGGTCCGGCTGCTCCGGAGCAGCCTCGCCCGGGAGTCGGGCCGGTAGCCGAGCTCGCGGGCGGCTTCCAGGACCTTCTGCCGGGTGGGCTCCGCAGCACCCGGGACACCGCGCATCACGATCGAGACCAGGGCCCGGGACACGCCAGCCGCATCGGCCACGTCCATGAGGGTCGCTCGGCGCTGGTGTTCCGTCATGTTCCTCCTCGTTGCAGTCAGTCTATAGAACGATCTAGACATGACGTGTATCGGGTGCCATCATTGTCACTACTAGAACGATCTAGAACCTCAATTTCAGGAGTATCATGAGTTACCTTCAGCAACCGGTCAGCGAAGACCGGCCGGTCCGAATCGGTTTGATCGGAGCGGGCTGGATTGGAAGTTTCCACGCCGAGTCCGTTGCGCACCGAATTCCCAGTGCCCGCCTTGAAGCGATCGCCGATCCGGTCCTCCCTGCCGTTGAGACGCTGGCCAGCCGTTTGGGCGTCAGCAGGATCAGCGCAGACCCGGCCGATCTGATAGCCGATCCGGACATCGACGCGATCGTGATCGCAGCGCCGGCACGGTTCCACTCCGGACTGATCGCAGCGGCGGCGCGGGCCGGCAAGGACACGTTCTGTGAGAAGCCCGGCGGCCGCACCGTGGAGGAACTCGATGAGGCCCTGGCCGCGGCCGAAGCCGCCGGCGTGATTGTCCAGTTCGGTTTCAACCGGCGCTACGCGGCGGACTTCGCGGCCGCACGGAAGCTCATCGACGACGGCGCAGTGGGAACTCCCCAGCTGCTGCGGTCCGTGACCCGCGATCCCGGCAGTGCGGCAGGGATTCCCAATCCGGGGCGGATCCCGGCGGGCACGATATTCCTGGAGACTCTGATCCACGATTTTGACACCCTGAACTGGCTGAATCCCGGTGCAGTGCCCGTCCGCGTCCACGCCGTCGCCGACGCGTTGGTCGCCCCGGAAGCAAAGGCCGGGGGGCTGTTCGATACGGCGGTCGTTACCATCACTTACAGCAACGGGGCCATCGCGGTGGCCGAGGCAAACTTCAATGCCCTGTACGGCTATGACGTGCGCGGTGAGGTGTTCGGGTCCGCGGGCATGGTTGCCGCGGGCGGACCGCAGGCGTCCACTGCTACGAGCTACACCGCGGCCGGCATCGGGGCTGCTACCGTGCGGCTGAACGTGGATCTTTTCCACGACGCCTACACGGCGGAACTGGCCCACTTCGCCGAGGCCGTGAAGGCCCGCCGTGACGGCCTCCAGGTTACCGGCACTCCGGGTCCCGGCGGCACGGATGCCCGGAATGCCCTGGCGATGGCGTTGGCGGCGATGCGTTCGGCCGAAACCGGCGCGCCGGTGGATATCTCCTCGATCGCCGAGCTGCGGGCAGCCGAGCCCGCGTTCCACCCGGCGGGTGAGGGCGTATGAGCTTCCGCCTGGCCGTGTGCGCCGAGATGGTCTACGCCGAGCTTCCCCTGATCGACCGCGTGCAGCGTATCCACGAACAGGGCTTCGAGGTGGAGCTCTGGGACATCCGGGGACGGGACATTGCAGCCCTTGCCGCCACCGGGGCCCGATTCTCCTCGATGAGCGGCTATTTCGGCGGCAGCCTCATCGACCCGGACAGCGCCGACGCGGTGCTGTCCTCGGCTAAGAAGCTGATGCCCGCGGCCCTGGAACTGGGTGTCGAGAGGATGGTGGTCCACCCTGCCGAACTGGGCGAGGGCGGCCGGGCGGTTCGGCCCATCCACCGCTCCACCGGCCAGATGTGGCTGGCCGCCCTGCGCACGCTTGAACGCCTTGCCGTCCTCGGCGAGGAACACGGCGTGACGTTTGCGCTGGAGAACCTGAACACGATCGTGGACCACCCGGGCATTCCGCTGGCCCGGGCCAAAGACACCCTGGCACTGGTCTCGGCCGTTGACCACCCCCGCGTCAGAATGATGCTCGATCTCTACCATGCCCAGATCGGGGAGGGAAACCTGATCGAACTCGTAAGGGCAGCGCTGCCCTGGACGGGGGAAATCCAGGTCGCGGACGTTCCCGGCCGGTTCGAACCCGGCACCGGGGAGATCAACTACGGCGCCGTCGCCAGGGCCCTGCAAGACGCCGGCTACACCGGCGTCATCGGTCTCGAGGCCTGGGCCCAAGGCGGCAGCGACGCGGCACTGGCCGCATTCCGGGCCTCCTTCACCCCGGCTGCGTAAGCCGTTCAGGATCCACCCCACCCCGGTTGCATGGGCCGAACCGGGAACCCGTCGTGTGCGGCAGGCCCCGGCGCCGCAGTGCTGCCCCTGATCTCCAGCACCGGGGGGAACAGCTCATTCTCCGGTGGGGTGCCCGCCGGAACCAGCCTGGCCAGCAGCAGTTGGGCCGCGCGCGCTCCGGCGGCATAGCTTGAATTGTCCACCGAGGTCAGGCTGATCCGGCGGAGCCTGGCCAGCGGGGTGTTGTCGTAGCCGGCTACAGAGAGGTCCTTCGGCACCGAGAGTCCCCATTCCTCCGCGGCGGACATGACGCCCAGGGCCGCCATGTCGTTCACCGCAAAAATGGCGCTGGGCCGGCCGGGGCCGGCGAGCAGCCTGATACCGGCCCGGTAGCCGGCCTCCTCCGTCAGGGCACCCGGTGCGATGCGGATAAATTCAGCCAGACCCGCGGCGGCCATGGCCTGTTCGTAGCCGCGGCGCCGGGCCACTCCCACCGCCGTACGGTCCGCGCCGACATGGGCGATGCTGCGGTGACCCAAAGCAATCAGATGGTCCACCGCCAGACGTGCGCCGGCGCCGTCGTCGTTGGTCACTACCGTCACATTGGTGCCCGGGCCGGATGGCGCGCCAAGGACCACGGTGGGGACCAGTTCGACGGCGGCGGCCAGGGAGGGGTTCTGCGGCATGGTTCCGACCAGCACCAGCCCCTCGACGTTCATCTCCAGGAACGTCCGCAGCAGCGAACCGCCGCTGCTGCTGTCCAGCCGGAAGTCACCCATCAGCATCTGCATGCCGTGCTCTGTCAGGCGTGTGTTCAGCCCCTCAACGGCGCTGACGAACCAGGGGTTGCGCATGTCGTTGAGCAGCACGCCTACGGTGCGGCTTCGCGATTCGCTCAGCGCGCGCGCCGCTGCATTGGGCCGGTAGCCCAGCTCCCGGACGGCCCGGCCGACGGCGGAGCGCTTGGCCTCGCTGACATAGCCGGTGCCGCGCAGAACGAGCGAGACGACAGACTTGGAGACTCCCGCCCGGAGCGCGACATCGACGATGGTGGCCGCGCGCCGATGTTCTGGAGCGGCCACGGGTTCCTCCTGTTGTAAAACAAGCCGGTTGCAAGACTTGCCGGTTGTAATGACAAACAACCTTTTAGAGACAGGTCATTTGCCAGGGCCAGTCGTTTGTAAGGACAAAGTATTGACGCACTGCGGCGCCGGCCCTTAGTCTAGCAAGCAGATGTTGGAGCGTTCCAATATAGTTCTTCCTCGGGCCGCCGGCCCGGCCGCTGCTGTAAAGGAAAATGATGAAAGACGTAACCCTCGGTCTGGTCGGAGTGGGGCGCATCGGCGTTATGCACGCCAACACCATTGCCACCCTCGCGAAGACGCTGCACCCCAAGGGGGTCAACGTCAGGCTCAGGCTGACAGACGTGGCCCAGGAGCACGCGCGCCGCGTCGCCGCCGGACTCGGGGCCGAATTCCTGCCTTCCGTCGCGGAGCTGATTGCCTCCGGGATCGGCGGGCTGGTCATTGCCACCGGGACCGGCACGCATCCGGATCTGATCCGGGCCGGGGTGGACGCGGGCATCCCGGTCTTCTGCGAAAAACCCGTCGCCATGAATGTCCCGGATTCGCTGCCGGTGCTGGACTACGTACGCGAGAAGGGCGGCACCGTGCAGATCGGCCACCAGCGCCGCTTCGACGCCGGCTATCTGGAGGCCAGAAGGGCCTTCCAGGCCGGAGAGCTTGGCTGGATCCACTCGCTGCGGGCCGTCACCTGCGACATGACGCCACCTCCGGTGGAGTTCCTGGCCACGTCGGGGGGACTGTTCCGAGACTGTTCGGTGCACGATTTCGACATTCTGCGCTGGCTCACGGGCCGGGAAATCGTCGAGGTGTATGCCAGGGGTTCCAACAAAGGGGATCCGGCCATCGGCGGGGTGGGCGACGTGGACACCGCGCTCGCCGTCGTCACGTTCGACGACGGCACGCTGGGCACGGTTTCCGCCTCTCGCTACAACGGGGCCGGGCACGACGTCCGGCTGGAAATCCAGGGATCCCGGGGATCGCTGATGGTGGGACTGGATGAGCAGATGGCCCTGGCCTCGGCGGAGCGGGGCGTGGGATTTCCCTCGGGAACCCCACACCTGACCTTTGCCGGGCGCTTCGCGCAGGCATACCGTTCCGAAGTGGTGGCCTTCGTGGAACTGGTCCTTGGCCAGAGGCCGAACCCCTGCACCCCGGATGACGCCGTCGCCGCTTCCCGGGTTGCCGACGCGGCGCAGGAATCCCTGCAGACCGGCGCAGCGGTCAAGGTCGCCTTCTAGCACCCGGCGGCCGAGCCGGCGCCACTAGGCTGAAGCGGTGAACGCAATTACGTCCCGCAACCCGCGGATCCTCGACGTCGATGATCTGGCTCGCTTCGATGCCCTGGTGGCCGGCGCCGCCACCTCCATGCACGGATGGCATGTGCACTCGGTGGATCTGCGGAAGCGATCGGCGCAGCTGGCGCGGCTGGCACCCGCGGGCGCCGTCTTCCTCGGGTGCCGCTTTGCCGCGGGAGTGGAGGAGAGCCTGCGCTCCCGCGGCGCGCTGATCTTCCCGCACCTGCCGGGCGTGCCTTTCGAGCCGTACCGCGGCCGGCTTTACACGGGCAAGGAGCTGTACGCCGGGGTTGCGCATTCCACGTATGAGCAGACGCCGGATGCGCGGTCTACCAATGGAGCCTGCAGGAGGGGAAGACCCGCAGCCTGGACGCCACTCTGGCCACCGCCATCCATGACCACTCGATAGGCGACGCGCTGGAGGAGGTGCTGCGGGACGGCGAACTGGCCGGACGCCGCACAGTGGGCGTCATGGGTGGCCATGCGGCGCCGCGGGGGAGCCGGAATTACGGCGACGCCGCCCGGCTGGGGCGCCTATTGGCACGGGACGGGCACCTGGTGGCGACCGGAGGAGGGCCGGGGGCCATGGAGGCGGCAAACCTGGGCGCCTATCTCTCCGGCCTTGACGAGGACGCGCTCACCGAGGCGCTGGCGGAGCTGGCCAGGGTTCCCGGCTTCCGCCCCTCCATCTCGGCATGGGCGCGGGCGGCCGCCGCCGTCGTCGACCGCTTTCCCGGCGGCACCGCAAACCTGGGCATCCCCACCTGGTTCTACGGGCACGAGCCGCCCAATCTGTTCGCCACGCACATCGCCAAATACTTTGCCAATGCGGTCCGGGAGGCGGTGCTGCTGGCCCGGTGCGACGCCGGCATCATTTTCCTGCCCGGGGCCGCCGGTACGGTGCAGGAGATCTTCCAGGACGCCTGCGAGAACTACTACGCGGCGCCGGAAACGGTGGCACCGATGGTCCTGGTGGGGGAGCGGCACTGGCAGCACGAGCTGCCGGTATGGGATCTGATGCAGCGGCTGGCCGAAGGGCGCCCGATGGCGGACCTGCTGTTCTGCGTCGATACCGTGGAGCAGGCGGTTGAGGTGCTGGCGGCCAGGAGTTCCTGACCGCCGGCACGCTCCTACTTGAGCCAGGCGTCCACCGTGCTGGCGTTCGCGTCCACCCACTTCTTGGCCGCCGCGTCCGGTGCCATGCCGCTCTGGATGTCCTTCGCCACGGAGTTCTGGTCCTTATTGGTCCAGCTGAAGGCCTTGATGAGATTCGCAGCCGATGAGCCGCTGTCCGCCAGCTTCTTCGAGATGACCTTGTTCAGCTTGTAGACCGGGTAGTCGCAGGCCACATCCGCCGGGACGGCGTCGCAGCCGTCGGTCCATGCCGGGAGGTTGACCTTGACCAGCGGCACTTCGGAAAGGAACCATTGCGGTTCGTAGAAATAGCCCAGCAGCGGGGTCTTGTTCGTTTCCGCCGTCCGGAATGACTGGATGAGGGCCGCCTCGGAGCCGGCGAAGACCACCTTGTAGTTGAGGTTGAGGTTCTTCACCAGCGCCTCGTCGTTGGTCACGAAGGCCGGGTCGCCGTCGAGCAGCTGCCCCTTGCCCGCGGACTCGGAGGTCTTGAGCATGCCGGCGTACTTGTCCAGGTTCTTCCAATCGGTAATATCGGGGTACTTGGCGGCCATCCACGGCGGGACGTACCAGCCGATGTGCCCCACATTGCCGGTGGGACCGGCGTCGACGGCGACGTGCTGGTCGGTGATGTACTGCTTGGCCAGATCCGCATGGCCCCAGTTTTCCATGATGACATCCACCTGGCCGGAGCCGAATCCCTGCCAGGAGATCTGCTCGTTCAGGTTCTTCTCCACCACCGAGCAGCCGAGCCTGTTCTTGGCCACGTAGTCGAACACGGCAGCGTCGGCGGTGTAGCCGACCCAGGCATTGAGCGCGACGTTGACGGTCCCGCAGTCCGATTTGGAGGGACCGGCTGCTGCCTGGTTCACGGTTCCACCGCAACCGGTGAGCAGCATAAGCGCCCCAACGGCCGCCGCGGCGGCGGGGAGACCTCGGTTTAATAGCCGTGCGGATTTGGACATGTTTTTTCTCCTTGTGGTGGGAATGCACCGTGGTCGGAATGCAGTTTTCGGAATCGAGGTGGTCACTAGGCAATCCGTTTCCGGACGGGGGCCGCGGCGGCTGCCTGGGTGATGCGGTCCAGCAAAATGCCCAGGAAGACGATGGTCAAGCCTGCCGCCAAGCCCTTGCCGAACACCGACCTTTGGACAAAGCCGGCGACGACGTCGTACCCGAGACCGCCGGCGCCGACCAGGGCACCGATGACGACCATGGCCAGCACGTACATCAGACCCTGGTTGGCGGCCAGGGCAAGTGTCTTGCGGGCCATCGGAAGCTGGACCTTGCTGATGACCTGCCATGGGGTGGAACCGCTGGACACGGCAGCCTCCACGACGTCCGGTGAAATCCCGGCAATGCCGTCCGCGGTGATTTTGATGGCCACCGGCGTGGCGTAGATGATGGCGGCCACGACGGCGGTAAAGCGGGTGGCGCCGAACATCCCCACGAAAGGAACCAGGTAGACAAACGCCGGCATGGTCTGGCCGGCGTCGAGAATGGGCCGCATGGCCTGATCTATCCGGCTGGAGCGGCCCATGGCCACACCGAAGACCACACCCAGCAGCATTACGATAATGGTGGCCAAAAGAGTGCTGGCGAGCGTCACCATGGCGTCATTCCAGAGCCCCAGGGAGATGATCACGGCCAGGCAGAAGGTGGTCACCGCCGCCAGCTTCCAGCCGGCGACGGCCCAGGCCGCGAGCGCGATCACGGCCGCCAGGACGTAAAACGGTGTGCCGGTAAGGAGCGACTGGAACGGGTTGAGGATGCCGACCGTGACCGACTCGCGGAATGAGTGGGTCAGGAAGTACAGATTGGTTTGCAGCCAGCCGCTGGCCGCGCTGACGCCGTTGCTGATGGCCGGCCCAACGCTGAGGTTCTGCGGGAAGACGGCGGCCCACAGCACGGTGCGGGAGAGCTGGACCAGTCCCAGTGTCAGCACCAGGGTGGCTGAGAGCACGATGATCCGGGTCCGGCCGGACAGCCTTTTGGCCCCGCCGGCACCGGGCTCGGCGCGTTGGCTCGCGGCGGTGGTAACGCGGTCCAGCACGATGGCCAGCAGCACAATCGCCAGGCCCGAATTGACTGCGGTTCCGACGTCGAGCGACTGCAGGGCGACGACGACCACCTGGCCCAGCCCGGGAGCGGCGATCAGGGCCGCGATGGTCACCATGGACAGCGCCGCCATCGTGCTTTGGTTGATGCCCATCACAATGGTCCGGCGCGCCATCGGAAGCTGCAGGGTGCGCAGCCGCTGCCAGCCGGTCGTCCCCAGCGAATCGGAGGCTTCCCTGGTGTCCTCGGGAATGCTGCGGATGCCGTGGGACGTCAGCCGGATGACCGGCGGGGCCGCATAGATCACGGTCGCGATCACCGCGGATGCCGGGCCGATCAGGAAGATCAGCGCCAGCGGGGCAAGATACACAAACGTGGGCATGGTCTGCATGAAGTCCAGGACGGGGGTGACGACCTTCTGGACGCGGTTGCTGATCCCGGCCAGCACACCCAACGGAATACCCATCAGCAGGGTCAACAGCACGGCCGTGACCACCAGGGCAAAGGTGTAGGCGGCATCGACGAACAGCCCCTGGAACCCAAAGAAGGTGAACACGACGGCGGTCAGCAGCGCCACCCGGAGGTTGCCGACGGCGAAGGCAATCCAGGTCAGCACGGCGACGGTGCCCAGCCAGCCCATGACGGGGATGACCTGGCCGGTGGGGCTGGCCGCGAAGACGGCCATGAAGAAGCCCGCGACCGACCCTACGACGCCGCGCAGCGGAGTGAACACGTACATGAAAATTGGGTTTCCGGCACGGTTCTCCGCGATCCAGGAATTGAAATTATTCAGGCTCCGGTGCAGGTCCGTCAGCTCGGAGGCCGGCAGCGCCAGGGTGCCGGTGCCATGCAGGAACAGGTAGCCCAGCAGCCAGAGGGCGCCGGCGCCCAGCAGCAGTACGGTCCGGCGGCTGATCCGGCGCCGGCTCCCGGTCCTGGCGCCCGACCCGGCGGCCAGCACCGGTCGGTCGCGAAACAGCGTGGCCATCAGGCTGCCGTTTCTTTGCTGTCGCTGACGGCTTCTTTACCGGGGCTGACCGGGTTGTGAATGCCGGAGCCCTGGACGCCCGGGCTGCGGCTGCCGGAGCTGTGGACGACGGCCAGGATGCTGTCCCTGTCGATCTGGCCCAGGATCGTTCCGTCGCCGTCGGCCACCAGGACGGGACAGCTGGCACTGGTTACCAGGGGGATGGCGTCACTGATGAGCGTGGTCGAGGCAAGTACGGGAGCATCAGCTGGCGTCTTCGCGGCCACCGGCCCGGTGATCCATTTGAGCGTCAGGACATCCGCCCGCGGTACGTCGGAGACGAAATCCGCAATGTAGCTGTCGGCCGGTGAGCCCACCAGCTCGTCCCCCGAGCCCATCTGGACCATCTCGCCGTCGCGCATGATCAGGATGCGGTCTCCCAGCTTGAGCGCCTCGGACAGGTCGTGGGTGACGAAGACCATGGTCTTTCCCATGTCCTTGTGCAGCCGGATTACCTCCGCCTGCATGTCTCGGCGGATCAGCGGATCCAGGGCGGAGAACGGTTCGTCGAAGAGGATGGTGTCCGGGTCTCCGGCGAGGGCCCGCCCCAGCCCGACGCGCTGCTGCATGCCGCCGGAGAGCTGGTCGGGGAAATGCTGTTCATACCCCGTCAGCCCGACGAGTTCGATGATTTCGCGGGCTCGGCTGTAGCGCTCGTTCCTGGCCGTGCCGCGGATCTGCAGGCCATAGGAGATGTTGTCCAGAACGGTGCGGTGCGGCAGCAGGCCGAAATGCTGGAACACCATGGACATCTTGCGCCGGCGCAGCTCGCGCAGCTCGACGGTGCCCGCCTGCAGCACGTCGCGGCCGCCCACCAGCACCTGGCCGCAGGTGGGCTCGATCAGCCGCGTGAGGCACCGGACCAGAGTCGATTTTCCCGAACCCGAAAGCCCCATGACGACGAACACCTCCCCCTTGGCGACGTCGAAGTTCATGTTCCGCACGGCGGCCACGCAGCCGGTGTCTTCAAGAAGCTCGGCCGAGGTCAGGCCGGAGAGCCGGGCGTCATCCGGTACCCTCTCGCCGCGGTGTCCGAAAACCTTCCAGAGGTTCTTCACCGAAATTACTGGCTCACTCATCGTTGAGCTCCTGCCGTTGATGGTCCGAACCAGCGGCTGGGCGCCGGGTTGATGTTCTGCCAGATGTGCTTGACTTCGCGGTATTCGGCAAGCCCGGCCAGGCCCAGCTCGCGGCCGTTGCCGGACTGGCCGAAACCGCCCCATTCAGCCTGGGGAACATAGGGGTGGTAGTCATTGATCCAGACGGTTCCGAGCCGCAGATCCCGGGCGACGCGCTGGGCCCGGGAGGCGTCCTGGGTCCAGACGGCGCCCGCCAGTCCGTAGATGGTGTCATTCGCCAGCCGGACCGCTTCCCGTTCGGTACTGAAGGTTTCGACCGTCAGCACCGGGCCAAATGATTCCTCCTGCACCACCCCCATCGCTGAGTTGCAGCCGTCCAGGACGGTGGGCGGGTAGTAACTGCCCGCCGCCAGTGCCGCTGTGTCCGGAATGAATCCGCCGCACAGCAGCCGGGCGCCCTCGGCCAGGCCGGCCTGCACGTAGGCGTGCACCTTGTCCCGGTGCGCGGCGGAGATCAGTGGGCCGGTTTCGGCGTCGTCGTCGAAGGGGCCGCCGAGCCGGATGAGTTTGGCCCGCCGGGCCACCTCGGCCACGAAATCATCGTGGATCGACTCTTCCACGATCAGCCGGGCGCCGGCGGAACAGACCTGGCCGGAGTCCAGGAAGATGGCCGTCAGCGCATTGTCGATGGCGCTCTCACGGTCCGCATCGGCAAAGACGATGTTCGGGTTCTTGCCGCCCAGCTCAAGGGCCACCCGCTTCACGGTGGCGGCCGCAGCTGCCATGATGAGCTTGCCGGTGGCCAGTCCGCCGGTGAATGAGACCAGATCGACGCCGGGATCCGAGCTGAGGACCGCGCCGACTTCCGTCCCCGGCCCGGTGACCAGGTTGGCGGCACCGGCCGGGACCCCGGCCTCGCGGAGCGTTTCCATCAACAGGATCGAGGTCGACGGCGTCAGCTCACTGGGCTTGAGGACGAAGGTGTTGCCCGCCAGCAGGGCGGGCGCGACCTTCCAGGATGCCTGAAGCAGCGGGAAGTTCCACGGCGTGATCAGGGCGCAGACGCCGACCGGGGCGTGGACCACCCGGCTGATGGCGTCCGGCTGGCCGGTATCGATCACCCGGCCCGAATCCGTGCCGGCCAGGCCGCCGTAGTAGCGGAAGCAGGCAATGACGTCGTCGATGTCATATTCGGCCTCGACGTAGCGCTTGCCGGTATCCAGCGCCTCGGCCCTGGCGTAGGCCGCCTTGTCGCGGACCAGCAGCTCCGCCACCCGCAGAAGGATCCGTCCGCGCTCTATTTCCGGCACTGCCGGCCAAGTTCCGGCGTCGAACGCCTTCCGCGCACAAGCGATGGCGGCCCGGGCATCGGCCGCGCTGCCCTCGGTCACATCTGCAACCGGGGTCCCGTCCGCCGGGCAATGAATGGTTCGGGTATCTCCGCCTGCGGAAGGTGACCATCCACCGTCCAGAAAGAGGCCGCGGATCAGGCCTGTTCGGATGTCCGTCGTGCTCAGATCGTTCATGATTCTCCTGCCTCGAGTGTCCCTTCCACGACTGCAGGCCGCGGTTCCCGGTGCCCATCACGGGTCAGGGGGCTGGAGCCGTGCCGGTAGAAATCCACTGTCATCGGGGCAAGCGGATCTTTACCGAGGATCAGATCAGCTGCTTTCTCGGCAAGCATCATGACCGGGGCGTAGATGTTGCCGTTGGTCACATAGGGCATTGCGGAGGCATCCGCGACCCGCAGCCCGGTGGTGCCGTGGACTTCCATGCTGAGGGGATCCACCACGGCCATCGGATCGGAGACGGGACCCATTTTCGCGGTGCAGGAGGGATGCAGCGCTGTTTCCGCATCCCGTGACACCCAGTCCAGGATCTCGTCCTCGGTCTGCACGGACGGCCCGGGAGAGAGTTCCCCGCCATCGAACGCCGAGAGGGCGGGCTGGGCCAGTATGTCCCGGGAGATACGAACGGCTTCGACCCATTCACGCTTGTCCTGATCCGTGGACAGATAGTTGAACTGCAGGGCGGGGTGGACTTTGGGGTCCGCCGACCTGATCCGGACGCTGCCCCTGGCATCGGAGTACATGGGGCCGATGTGCACCTGGTAGCCGTGCTTGGCGTCGGCCTTTTGCCCGTCGTAGCGCACGGCGACCGGAAGGAAATGGAACATCAGGTTGGGATAGCTGACGCCATCATTAGAGCGGACAAAGCCTCCCCCCTCAAAGTGGTTGGTCGCGGCGGGACCGGTGCGGAACAGCAACCACTGCAGACCGATCAGCGGATAGCGCCACAGGCTCAGGTAGGGCTGCATCGAGACGGGCTGAGTGCAGGCATGCTGGATGTAGACCTCCAAATGATCCTGCAGGTTTTCACCCACCCCCGGCAGATCGACCACCGGGGTGATGCCCAACGACTCCAGGTGCCCGGCCGCCCCGACGCCGGAGAGCTGCAGAAGCGCAGGGGTGTTGATGGCGCCGCCGCAAAGAATGACTTCGGTTGCGTCCACGCTGCGGAGCCGGCCGTTGCGCCGATAGCTGACGCCGGTGGCGACCGTGCCGCGGAAGTTGACCTTCGTGACCAGCGACCGGGTCAGGACGGTGAGGTTGCGGCGGTCGCGGTGCGGCCGCAGGTAGGCGCGCGACGCGGAGAGCCGCTGGCCCTTATGGACGTTGCGGTCAAAGGGACCAAAGCCTTCCTGGCGGTAGCCATTGACATCGTCGGTCCGCGGGTAGCCGGCCTCCTGGGCGGCACGGAAGAACGCCTGGAAAAGCGGGTTGCGGGCGGGCCCGCGCTCCAGCACCAACGGACCGTCATGACCGCGCAGCGGGTCGTCCGGATCCGCCGCCAGCGTGTTTTCCATGCGATTGAAGTAGGGGAGGCAGTGCGCAAAATTCCAGGTTTCCATGCCCGGATCCGCCCCCCAGCGCTCATAATCGAGGGGATTGCCGCGCTGGAAGATCATGCCATTGATCGAGCTTGAACCGCCCAGGACCTTCCCCCGGGCATGCGCCACCCGCCGGCCGCCCATCCGGGGTTCGGGCTCGGACTGGTAACGCCAGTCATAGAACGGGTTTCCGCTCGGGAACGTCAGCGCCGCAGGCATCTGGATGAACAGATCCCAGGGATAGTCGCTGCGGCCGGCCTCGAGGACCAGCACGGTGCGCGTCCCGTCGGCGCTGAGCCGGTCCGCCAGGACGGATCCGGCGCTGCCGCCGCCCACAATCACATAGTCGTAAGTCTTCTCCGTCATGCTGCCGATCTCCTTGTAAATGGGGTGGCCGGGGGCAGTGGTGCCCCGGCCGGGGCAACGGACTGCGCACCCCCGGGTGCAACGGCGGGCCTCACCCGCGCAACCGTTCCATGCCCGGATCGACCAGCGGCTCCGCCGTCACCGTGGCGGGAATCCGCCTGCCGAAATACTCAATGTCCACCGCGTCACCTACCGCCGTTTCGGCCGGCAGCCAGGCGTAGGCTATCGGCTTGCCGATGGTGTAGCCGTACGCCGCGCTCGTCACATATCCGACCGGTTCGCCGTGTAAGTACACCGGTTCCTTGCCCAGCACCATGGAGGAGCCGTCGTCGATCGTCAGGCAGCGAAGCTCCCGGGCCGGCGGCCGTTCCCTCCGCCGGGCCAGGGCGGCGGAGCCGGCAAAATCGACGGCCTTGCCGGCGCCGTCCTCACCGGTTTTGGCCTTGCTCACGGAGAAGCCCAGTCCGGCCTGGTAGGGATCGTGCTCCGGCGTGACATCCGTGCCCCAGAGCCGGTAGCCCTTTTCCAACCGCAGGCTGTTGAAGGCGCCCCTCCCGGCGGCGATGATCCCGTGCTCCTGGCCCGCCTCGAAGAGCAGGTCCCAGAGCCGGAGCCCGTTCTCCGCCGTCGTATACAGTTCCCAGCCGAGCTCGCCGACGTAGGAGAGCCGCATGGCAGTCACCGGGACGCCGCCGATGCGCACCGGCTTGGTGCGGAAATAGCGCAGCGCGTCGTTGCTGAAATCGTCCGCGCTGACCTTGGCCATCACCTCCCGTGCCAGCGGTCCCCAGAGGCCGATGCAGCAGGTGGAGCCCGTGATATCGCGGACCTGGACCCACTGTGCCGGATCCGCCGCCGTCTGCCTGCGGGCCTCGACCGTGAAGTAATCTAGGTCGATGTTGCCGTTCACACCGATCTGAAAGGTGTCCTGCTCCAGCCGGGCGACGGTGATGTCGCTGCGCACCCCGCCGTCGCCGGCCAGCAGCAGGCAGTACGTCACGGCGCCGGGCTTCTTGCTGATCTGGCCCGTGCTCAGCCGCTGCAGCAGCTCCAGGGCGCCGGGGCCCGAGACTTCCAGGCGCTTGAGCGGCGTCATGTCATAAAGTGCGACGGCGGTACGCGTCTTCCACGCCTCGGCTGCGGAAATGGGCGAGGAGAACTGCGCGGCCCACGGCTCCCGCTCCGGCGGCTGCCATTGCGCCGGCAGCTCGTTGAGCAGGCCGGCGTTGGCTTCGAACCAGTGCGGACGTTCCCACCCGGCGGATTCGAGGAAGAACGCGCCCAGTTCCTTCTGCCGCACGTTGAACGGGCTCACCCTCAGTTCCCGTGGCGAGCGCCGGGGCTGCAGCGGGTGCAGGATGTCATAGATCTCCACGAAGTTCTGTTGTGAGGTTTCGCTCACGTAGCTCTCGGCGGTCTGCACCTGCTCGAAGCGTGAAACCTCGCACTCATGCAGGGGCGTCCGGGACTGGCCCTCGGTGAGCAGTTCCGCCACGGCCCGGGCAACGCCGGCCGAATGGGTGACCCAGACCGCCTCGGCCACGTAAAAGCCCTCCACCTCCGGGGATTCGCCCACCAGCGGGCCGCCGTCGGGGGTGAAGGAGAAGATGCCGTTGAATCCGTCGGCGATCGCCGCCCCGCGCAGCGCCGGCAGCAGTGCGCGGCTGTCCTGCCAGGAGGGCAGGAAGTCCGCCTCGGTGAAGTCCAGCCGGGAGGGCATGCGGTGCTCGGACATCCTCTCCGGGGCAACCCGGGCGAGCTGATCCAGGTCCACCGGCATCGGCCGGTGCGCGTAGGAGCCGATGCCCATCCGGTCGCCGTGTTCGCGGTAGTAAAGGTCCTTGTCCTGGTGGCGCAGGATCGGCAGCGCGGCGCCGTCGGGCAGCGCATTCCTGCCGGCCAGCTCCGGCAGGGCCGTCGTCGTCGCGTACTGGTGGGCCAGGGGCAGCAGCGGCACCTTCATCCCTACCATCGCGCCGATCTGCGGACCCCAGAAACCGGCACAGGAGACCACAATGTCCGCGGGAATCACGCCGTCCGGTGTGCGCACGCCGGTGACCCTGCCGCCGCTTTGCTCGATGCCGGTGACCGGGGTGGAGCCTACGAAAGTGGCGCCGGCTTCGGCGGCGCGGCCGATCAGCAATTGCACCGCCCGGGCCGCGGAGGCGAGTCCGTCGGTCGGTACATAAAGTCCGCCCAGGACCAGTCCGCGTTCGATCAGCGGATGGTGTTTTTCGCACTCGTCCGGGTCGATGATCCGGGCTTCGATCCCCCAGGAAGCGGCATAGCCGAGCTTGCGGTGCAGCTCGGCCAGCCGAGCCTCCGTGGTGGCCAGCTCCAGGCCGCCCACCTGGTTGAAGCAGGCGGCGCCTCCGGCGGTGAGCGAGAGCAGCTTTTCCACCGTGTAGCCGGCGAATTGACTCATCGTCTTGGACGCATTGGTCTGGAATACCAGCCCCGGGGCATGGGAGGTGGAACCGCCGGCCAAGTGCAGCGGACCCTGCTCAATAACCGTAATGTTGCTCCAGCCGCGGCTGAGCAGCTCATCCGCCAAGTTTGCGCCGACGATGCCGGCGCCGATGATGACAACGCGAGGTGTTGGGGTCATTCGATGGTCTCCATTGGGCTCAGGATGCGGGAAGGACGGGGCCGGGCTTCGGCAGGGCTCAGGATGCGGGATGCGCGGGGATGGTCACTGGCGGAAAACCACCGTCCGGGACTTGTTCAGCAGGACAGGGTGCTGGGTATGCCAGTTCACCGCACGGGCGGGGGCCAGGGCCGCGGCGTCGCGTCCGACGGCGACCATCGACGCCGGATTCAGGCGATGATCCACCCGGATCACTTCCTGTTTGATGATCGGTTCCTCGTCGAGGTCTGCGGTGGCGTAGCGCACCGCGGCGCCCACGCGTTTCACGCCGCGCTCGTAGGCCTGATGATATGGCCTGGCGCCCTTGAAACCAGGAAGAAACGCTGCGTCGATATTGGTGACGTGGATATTGGCGACCCGGCCCTTGAGGGCAATCCGTCCGAAAGCACCAGCATGTGACGTACCACACATGCAGCGTACCACAACCACCAGATCCGCACTGTAGGCCGCCACGGCGTCCATGGTTGGAAATCAGCGGCTGGCCCGGCTGCCGTCGTCGACCTGATGGTCGACTGCCGAAACCGGGGAGGGTCGTGTCAGGGTTGGTTGATTCACCGTTACCACCTCGCAATAAGTATTCTCATGGGAAAGCGGAGGAACGCCGGCGGTAGTCAGCTGCGCCCCTGGACGCTCAGTCCGGGCGGAAGGTTCGGTGCCTCATCCGACTCGGTGACCATGATGTCGCCGTCGATCACGCTCACTTGATGCACCCGGACCGGCCGCTTGGCCGGCGGCGCATCCGCGGCCCCGGTGCGCAGATTAAAACGGGAGGCGTGCAACGGGCACTCGACTTCACACCCTTCCAGCCAGCCGTCGGCCAGGGATGCGTCCTGATGGGTGCAGGTGTCATCGATCGCAAACAGCTCGCCGTCCTCGGTGTGGAAGACGGCGATCGGTGGTGAGGTGTCGAGCCTGAGCGCGTCCCCGGGGGCCAGCGCGCTGAGCGGACATGCCTTGTGCATCCGGAACCTCTTTCAGTGCGGAATCCCTCGGATTGCTCACCGGGAGTTTCGTTTCGCTATGAACAACTCTGTTCGTAGTACGCAACATCGTGATTCACATCACGCCCGTTGTCAAGGGTCGCCAGGTCATCCGGAAGTCGTCCGGATTTTTCCTTGACAAGCATTCGCCGAGCCTTCACGCTGTTTCACATGGCGCAGTTAGTTGCGTCTTACGCAATTGACCCGAGGCCCGCAGAAGTGGCCCGCAGAAGTGAGGTACCGATCGTGCAGACTGTGGCCATTGTAGGAGCCTCGCTGGCGGGCATCTCGGCGGCACGCGCCCTCCGTTCGCAAGGTTACGGCGGTCGTCTGGTCATTGTTGGTGACGAACCGGAACGGCCCTACGACCGTCCGCCGCTGTCCAAGGACTTCCTGGCCGGAAGGATCACCTCCGGGGACCTTTCGTTGGAAACGCCCGAGGAGGACCTGGACGCCGAATGGCTGCTCGGCGTTGCGGCCACACGGCTGGACGTGCAGGGCCGCGTCCTCACCCTCGGTGATGGCACCGAGGTGCGTTTTGACGCCGTCGTTCTCGCCACCGGCTCCCATGCCCGCACGCTTCCCGAGGTGTCCGGCATGCACAATGTCCATACCCTTCGGACCGTGGGCGATGCCCGTCGGCTCAGGGAGCAGTTGAGCGCGGGACGCCGGCTGGTGGTAGTTGGCGCGGGCTTCATCGGAGCCGAAGTCGCCTCCACCGCCAGGTCCCTGGGGTTGGACGTCACCATCATCGGAGCCGACGCGGTCCCTCTCACCGCTCCGCTCGGTGCCGTGATGGGTGCACATATCGCCGGTCTGCATCAGGCCCATGGGGTGCGGCTGATCTGCGGCGCCCGGGTGGAGTCGTTCGCACTCCTTGATGACGCGGTCACCGCCGTCCGGCTCGCGGATGGGCGCGAGGTGCCGGCCGACGTCGTCGTGCTTGGTATTGGAGGCGTCCCCAATGTCGGCTGGCTCCAGGGTTCGGGTCTGGACCTGGCCGATGGCATCCGCTGTGACGCGGCGGGCCGTACCAACGTCAGCGGCATCGTCGCCGTGGGGGACTGCGCCGCCTGGTGGGACGAGCGCTCCGGTGTGTATTCCCGTTTGGAGCACTGGACCGGGGCGCTGGAGCGGCCTGCCGTTGCCGCTGCCGCCCTGCTGGCTGACCTTTCACTGCTGGCGGGGGTCACGCTGCTGGCTGACCCCGAGCTGCTGGTTGACCCCGCACTGCTGGCGGGCTTCACGCTGCGGGACGGCGTCCCTCCGCTGGAGGCCGGCGCCGCCGCCGGCGCACCGGTGCTGAAGCCGCCCTATTTCTGGTCCGACCAGTACGGCATCCGGCTTCAGTTTGCCGGCACCGCGCAGCTGGCGGACCGGGTGCAGATCGAAGCCGGCGACCCGGCGGACTTCAGCTTCCTGGCCGTCTACTACCGGGGTGAGGAAGCCGTCGCCGTGCTCGGGGCGAACCAGCCCCGCTTGTTCACCAGGTGGCGCAAGACCCTAGAAAAGGGCCGCCTCATCAGCGTCGGCGACCGGTCGCTGGTTCCGACGCTGGCCGTTTCGTAATTTGCATTGCCTTGCTATCCCGATCGATTGTTTCCCTTCACCGCCGCTGCTGAGGACCAAAAAATGACAGCCGAAGTTATTTCCCCGAGCCTGATCCCCACGTTGCCCGGCAACACCTACGTGGACGAGGGGATCTTCCGTGCCGAACAGGAGCAGATCTTCGAAAAGATGTGGTTCTGCGCGGTGCGCTCAGCCGACCTAGACAAGCCCGGGGCCTTCAGGACGGTGCAGGTTGGCCGCGAAAGCGTCATCATCAACCGCACCCGGAAGGGCGAGGTGCGCGCGTTCTACAACATCTGTCGGCATCGCGGTGTGAAGCTCTGCATGGAGGAAACCGGCGAAGCCGGCCGCGCCTTCCAATGCCCGTACCACGCCTGGACCTATGACCTTGAGGGCAAGCTCATTGCCGCGCCGAACCTTACCAAGATGCCGGACATCGACCGGCAGGAATACGGCCTGGTAAAAATCCAGGTCCGCGAATACATGGGCTACATCTGGGTCTGCCTGGCGGAGGAGCCGCCGTCGTTCGAGGACGACGTGATCGGAGCCATTGAGGAACGCCTGGGTGACCTGAAGGCCATCGAGGGATACGACATCGCCCACCTGAGCCTGGGCCGGCGGATCAAATATGACGTCAAGGCCAACTGGAAACTCATCATCGAAAACTTCATGGAGTGCTATCACTGTGCCACCATCCACCCGGAGCTGACCGAGGTGCTGCCGGAGTTCGCCGACGGGCTGGCGGCCCAGTATTTTGTGGGCCACGGCGCCGAGTTCGGTGAGGACATTAAGGGCTTCACCGTGGACGGGTCCGAGGGCGTGGACCGGATTCCCGGCATCGGCGACGATCAGGACCGCCGGTACTACGCCATCACCATCAGGCCCACGGTGTTCGTGAACCTGGTTCCGGACCATGTGATCATCCACCGGATGTTCCCGCTCGCGGCGGACCGCACCCTCGTCGAGTGCGACTGGCTTTATCTGCCGAGCGTGGTGGAAAGCGGCAGGGACCTCTCCGCGTCCGTTGAGCTCTTCGACCGGGTCAACCGGCAGGACTTCGACGCCTGTGAGCGCTGCCAGCCCGCCATGGGATCCCGCATCTATGCCAAGGGTGGGGTGCTGGTGCCCAGCGAGCACCACATAGCGGCGTTCCATGAATGGGTAACCGCCAAGACGCGCGACGCGCTGGCCTAAGCCCTCAGCTCAGTTCTCAAGAGTCCGTGCGCCTCGGATACCCCATCCGTTCGCTGATCAACTGTCCGGTCTGCTTGAGCTCCTCAAGCAGGCCGGACAATTGTTCGGGGTCGAAGCGGAACGCCGGTCCGGAAATGCTGACCGCGGCAATGACGACGCCCCGGTGGTCCCGAACCGGCACCGCGATGGCGCTCATGCCGATTTCCAGCTCATCGTAGGTGGTTGCGAAGCCGGCCGCGGCGGCGACCTTGAGCTGCTTTTCCAGAACGCGGCGGGAGGTGACGGTGTTGGCCGTAAACGCCGGCAATCCGGTCTGCTTAAGAATGTGGTCCCGCTCGGCCGGCTCAAGGTAGGCCAGCATGATCTTGCCGCTGGAGGTCGCGTGCAAGGGAGTGAGGCTGCCGATCCAGTCGTAGGTGGCCAGCGATGACGGTCCCATGGCCTGGTCAACGTTGACCGCAAAATTGGAGCGCATCACGGCAAGATTCACCGTTTCCTCGAACCTGGCGGCCAGCGCATTGAGAAAGGGCCGGGCCTCAAAAGCCACGCTGAGGCGTCCGGGGATCGAACTTGCCAGACGCAGGATCTCGAAACCGAGATGGTACCTGCCGCGGTCGTGGTCCTGCTGCGCCATGCCGCGGACGTCCAGGGCACTGAGAAGGCGCGACGCCGTGGACTTATGGACCCCCATTTCCTCGGCAATTTCGCTGACTCCGGCGCCCCCGGTGCGGGCCAGGATCTGCAGCACGGTGATGGCCCTGTCCACCGACTGCACGCCGCCACGTACGGCATTGTCCGGCTCGGTCACTGGGGAATCGTCGGCAATCATAAGATCATGTTCCCAGTGCAGAGGTGGTTCCGCCCAGCCGGTCGGTGACACGCCGCGCCGCCGCAGCACACGCCTCACCCAGGGTCCGCAGGGTTTCCGGCGAGACCCGGAAACGGGGGGCCGGGATCAGGACGGCGGCAACAATGGCCCCGCGGTGGTCATAGACGGGGGCTGCCACGCCCACCTCATCCATGGACGTCTCGCCGTAGTTGGTCGCATAACCGCGGGCGGCAGCCTCCTTGATCCGGAGCAGGTAAGCCTCCAGCCCGGCGTCGTCCAGCCCCGGATAGACAATGGTGCGGCTGCGCAGCAGGGACCGGACGCGTTCGGGGTCCTCGGCGGCCAGGAAAACCTGCACCGAGGAGCTCAGCGCATCCTGGTAGCGCGTGCCCAGCGGAGCGGTGTGCTTGACCTGATGCGGGCTGGCGATTTGTTCCACGCACATGGATTCGACGCCGTTCCACACCATCAAGGCGCTGGTCTCCCCGGTGCGCTCGGTGAGTTCGCGCAGCACCGGGTAGGCGACGCGGCGCTCCTCCAGCTCCGCCAGCAGCGGTCCGGCGACGGCGATGAGCCCCAGCCCCAGCTTGAAGCGTCGGGTGTCGGGGTCGCGCTCCACCAGGTTTTCCGCCTCCAGAGTGGCCAGGATCCGGGACACGGTGCTCTTGTGCAGCCCGATTCTGGAGGCGATCTCGGTGACCCCGAGCAGCGGCTCCTCCACCGAGAACGTGCGCAGCACCGCGATCGCGTTGACGACGACGGAGGTGCCCCGGCTCTCGCCGTTGCCGTTGGTTCCGTTCGTCTGTTCCGGTGTCATGGTGTTCTCCATCTTTGCGCATAAACGCCGAATTGCGGCGC
>JALYYI010000118.1 GCA_030946705.1 Actinomycetota bacterium
CACGTAGTCCATGGCGGTGGTCCACGGCCCCTCGTCGGGCAGGCGCAGGCGGGTGGCATTGACGCCGTTGCGCACGGGCAGAGGGGATTTCATCACCTAACAAGGCTACCGGGCGAACCCTCCCGCCGTTGGCTGCCGGTGAACTGTCCCGCAGTTACGGCAGTATCCGGCGCGTTTCAGTGCACTTACTGCGGGACAGTTGGGGGGTAACGGGGTCCGCGGGTGGCAATGGCGCACAGGGGAGTCAGGCGGGGGACCATCCGGCGGGCGGAGCGGGCTGGCAGTGCGGGCAGAAATAGATGTCCCGCAGCTGCGCCGGCTCCACCGGTTCGCCCAGCTTCCCATGGCGGATGAGTGCGCCGCAGCGCTTGCACGGTTTGCCCTCGCGCCGGTAGACCCAGAGCGCGGAATCCCCGCGGGCGGGACCGCCGGTGGTGCTGCGGCCGGTCCGGTCCTTGTTGGCCTCCAGCAGCCGCTTGGCCTGGTCTACCATCCGCGGCAGATCAGCGACCACGCGGACCTCCGCGCCCGGATGCACGCCGGCCAGGAAGCACAGTTCGTTGCGGTAGATGTTGCCGATCCCGGCCAGGTTGCGCTGGTCCAGCAGGGCCAGCCCGACGGCACGTTCCGGAAGCGCGGACAGCCGGCGCAGGGCCTCGCCCGCGTCCCAGTCCGGTCCCAGCAGATCCGGGCCCAGATGCCCGACGGCGGCCGCCTCCTGGTCCTGCGGTATCACCTCCAGCAGGCCCAGGGAGAATCCGACGGCCGTGGCATGCTCGGTGCCCAGGATGCAGCGGGCAGTGTGGGCCGGCCGGCGCCAGGACTGCCCGGATGGCGTCAGGTGCCCCCGGGCACCCCGGACCGGGGGGCCGCTGGCCGTAGCCGGAACGGTGGGCCCCGCCGGGTAGACCTGCCAGGTCCCCTCCATTTTCAGCTGCGAGTGGATGACATGCCCGGCCACCCGGATCAGCAGATGCTTACCGCGGGACTGGACGGAGTCCACGATGCTCCCGGTGAAATCCACGGTGGCGTACCGGGGCACCCGGATGTCGCAGCGGGTCAGCCGGTGGCCGGCCAGCGCCTGCTGCAGCAGGCGCGCCTGGAACCAGACGTTGTCCCCTTCAGGCACGGACGCGCAACCCTCGCGGCGTGGTGTAGGCCCCGGCGTCCACCAGCGCCCGGGCCAGCACCGTGTCCAGAATGCCGGCGCCGTTGACCTTTTCGATGGCCAGCTTGTCCACAGCTCCGCGGCGCACCACGTCGACCAGGGCTGCGGCGGCCAGCGTCAGCGGGTCGGGTTCCGCCGTGAAAACGAGCAGGGTTTTCCCGCCGCGTTCCACGTAAAGGACCAGGGCTCCGTCCACCATCACCACCAGGGCTCCGGCCTTCCGCCCGGGCCGGTGGCCGACGTCCAGCGCCGGCCACGGCAGCGCGGCACCGTACGGGTTCGCGGGATCGGTGGACGCAAGGGCCAGCGCCGACGGCGCCGGAGCCTGCAGCTGGGCATCCTCGCTGAAGGACCGCAGCCGGTCCACGGTGGCGGGCACCGCGAACTGAGCCGCGCCGAGATGTTCGATGAAATAACCCCGGCGGCACCGGCCGCTTTCCTCCAGCCGCGCCAGCACCTTGTACATCAGCGCGAAGCCGCCGGGGATGTTCTCGCTCGCCACCGAGCCCCGTGTCACCACGCCGTAGCGGTCCAGCAGCAGCTCCGCCATGGCATGCGCCTGGAGAGTGGTTTCCGCTTCCTTTGCCGGCAGGATGGTCCACCGCCCGGCGGCCAGCGGCGGGGCGCTGCGGGGCTGGGCCAGGCCGGGCAGTGCCAGCCCGGACGGGCCGGAACCGGATGGCCGGCCCAGCCGGCCGTATCTCCCGGCGGAGCGCAGCCGCGGTGCGCTGGGGCGCTGCCGGTGCGCGGTGTGGCCGCCGGCGAGCATCGCGCGGACCGGGGTGAACGTGTCGTTGCTGATCCGGCCGGCCCAGACCAGCTCCCAGAGGGCCGTGCTCACCTCGGCATCGGCCAGGACCGCGTCCATGCCGCCGGCGATTTCGCGCAGCTGGTGGAAGAAATACGCGCCCCCGCCGGAGAGATGGTCCAGCAGCCGCTGCTGGGCGTCACTGGGCTCAAAGCCAGCCAGCGGATTGAGCGTCAGGGCGGCGGATTCGGCCACGTGCAGGGTGATCCAGCCGTCGTTGCCGGGCAGCGATCCGGCGCCGGCCCAGAGGATTTCCCCGGTGGCGGTCAGCTCATCCAGCATGGCGGGGGCGTAGTTGCCCACCCGTGCGGCCAGCACCAGCGGCTCCCAGGCGGAGGCGGGGATGGGCACCCCGGTCAGCTGGTCCACGACCGTCAGCACGCCGTCCAGTCCGCGCAGCTGTCCCTGCGGCCCGGACTTTGCGGGCCGGGCAACGTGCTGCCATTCGGTCAGGAATCTGGCGTACGCTGCCGGGTCAACGGGCTCCACCTCGGCGCGCAGCGCGGCCAGCGAGCGCCTGCGCAGCTTCCGCAGCACCTCCACATCGCACCATTCGGACATCGCCGGCTTCCGCGCCGCGGCGGCGTCCGCAGCCTCCGCCATCACCGCCCGGCCCGGAGGCTCGACGGCGGATGGTAGGGCCGCCGTCGTCGGCCGGAATTCACCCTCGGCAACGCGGCCGTCCACAGCCAGCCGGGCCAGTCCGGTTCCGACGACGGCGACCCCCAGCCCCAGCCGGGCCGCGGCTTCGGCCGCCGTGAACGGGCCGTGCGTGCGGGCGTACCGGCCCAGCAGGTCGCCGAGCGGATCCGCCACCGGCTCGATGAAGGCCAGCGGGACGCCCATCGGCAGCGGCACGCCCAGGGCGTCGCGCAGCCGGGCCGCGTCCTCGACGGCCGCATAGCGTTCGACGCCGGCCATGTTCACCCTGAGCGCGCGGTTGGCCCTGACGAGCGTCTGGAGGTGCGCTCCGGCGTCCGGGTCCTCCGGCTCCAGCCGTTGGACCACTTCGTCCAACGAGAGCGGGCCCAGCAGTCGCAGCAGGTCCGCCACCCCCTCCAGCCCGCGGACCCGGCGGTCCGGGGCCAGCCGCTGCAGCTCCGCCTCGGTCTGCGCAATTACTTTCGGATCCAGCAGCTCGCGCAGTTCCGCCCGGCCCAGCAGCTCGTTGAGCAGCGTCGGGTCCAGCGACAGGGCGGCCGCGCGCCGCTCGGCCAGCGGCGAGTCCCCTTCATACAGGAAGGAGGCAACGTAGCCGAAGAGCAGCGAGCGGGCGAAGGGCGAGGGCTGCGCCGTCGTCGTCTCAACCACCCGCAGTTCGCGCCGCTCGATGGCTGCGGCGATGTCCTTCAGCGCCGGCAGGTCGTAGACATCCTGCAAGCACTCGCGCACGGTTTCCAGCACGATCGGGAAGGTCGGGTACTTCCTGGCCACGTCCAGCAGCTGGGCGGAACGCTGGCGCTGCTGCCACAGCGGGGACCGTTTGCCCGGATTCTGCCGCGGCAGCAGCAGCGCGCGGGCGGCGCATTCGCGGAAGCGCGAGGCGAAAAGCGCGGATCCGCCCACCTCCGCGGTCACGATTCCGTCCAGCTCCTCGGCGTCGAACAGGAACAGCTCCGCGCCCGGCGGCTCGTCGTCCATCATCGGCACCCGCAGCACGATGCCGTCGTCGGAGGCCATGGCCGAGCCGTCCAGCCCGTACCGCGCATGCAGCCGCGCCGCGACCGCGAGCGCCCAAGGTGCATGCACGGGCATGCCGAAGGGGCTGTGCAGGACCACCCGCCAGTCACCGAGCTCATCGTGGAAACGTTCCACCAGCAGCGTGCGGTCATTGGGTACGACGTCGGTGGCCTGCCGTTGTTCGGTCAGGTAGCTGAGCAGGTTTCCGGCCGCCCAGGGGTCCAGTCCCGTGGCAAGACACCGTTCCAGCGCGGCGCCGGGATCCATGCCGGCCAGCTCCCGGGTGAACGCGCCCAGCGCGCGGCCCAGTTCCACCGGGCGCCCCAGCGAATCCCCCTTCCAGAAGGGCAGCTTGCCGGGCTGGCCGTAGGCGGGGGAGACCCGGACCCGGTCGTGGGTGATGTCCTCGATCCGCCAGCTGGTGGCGCCCAGGGCAAAGACATCCCCGACCCGGGACTCGTAGACCATCTCCTCATCCAGCTCACCCACCCGGCGGCCGCCCTTGGCCTTGGCCCCCGGCGGCGCCTCCTCCGCGGAGCCGACGATGTAGACCCCGAAGAGGCCGCGGTCCGGAATGGTGCCCCCGGAGGTGACCGCCAGGCGCTGCGCCCCGGGACGGCCCGTGATGGTGCCCTCCACCCGGTCCCAGATAATGCGCGGCCGGAGTTCGGCAAATTCGTCGGACGGATAGCGGCCCGCCAGCAGGTCCAGGGTGGCATCGAAGGCGGAGCGGGGCAGCGAAGCGAACGGGGCCGAGCGGCGGATGGTGTCAAACCACTCCTCCACATCGATGCCGCCCAGGGCGGTGGCGGCCACGGTCTGCTGGGCCAGGATGTCCAGCGGGTTGGCCGGAATGAACAGCGGCTCTATCTTGCCGGCAAGCATCCGCTCCACCGTGACGGCCGCATGCAGCAGATCCGCGCGGTGCTTGGGGAAAAGTATCCCCTGCGAGACCTCGCCCACCTGGTGGCCGGCGCGCCCCACCCGCTGCAGGCCGCTGGCCACCGACGGCGGGGATTCCACCTGGATCACCAGGTCCACCGCCCCCATGTCGATGCCCAGTTCCAGGCTGGAGGTCGCCACGACGCAGCGTAACCGCCCCGATTTGAGGTCATCCTCGATCAGGGCGCGCTGGTCCTTGGAGACCGAGCCATGGTGGGCCTTGGCGAGCACCGGCTCCGCCCCCAGGGCGGACCCGGCCTGCGCCATCAGTTGTGCCGGCGGTCCGGCCGGGACCAGCGCGGGCTGTTCCGCAAAGGTTTCCGCGGCCAGCTGCCGGCCGGCATAGATTTCATTCAGCCGGGCGGTCAGGCGCTCGGCCAGGCGCCGGGAGTTGGCGAAGACAATCGTGGAATTGTTGGCCAGCACATGGTCGACAATCTTTTCCTCCACATGGGGCCAGATGGACGCACTGGGGGACAGTCCGGAGGCGGGACCCTGATCATGCGCGGCGGCCGCCGCGGGCAGTTCGGTCATGTCCTCCACCGGAACGGTCACGGACAGGTCCCAGTTCTTCCTGGTCCGCGGTGCGACGATCTCCACCGGCGCGGATCCGGCCAGGAACCGGGCCACGGTTTCGCGCGGTTCCACCGTGGCGGAGAGCCCGATCCGCTGGGCGGGCTGCGGCAGCAGCGCATCCAGCCGTTCCAGGGACACGGCCAGGTGCGCGCCGCGCTTGGTTCCGGCAACCGCATGCACCTCGTCGATGATGACCGTCTCCACCTGCGCCAGCGTCTCGCGGGCCTTGGAGGTGAGCATCAGGAACAGGGACTCGGGGGTGGTGATCAGGATGTCCGGCGGGTGGCTTAACAGCGCCCGCCGCTCGGCCGCCGTCGTATCCCCGGATCGCACCCCGACGGAAAGGTGCGGTGCGGGCAGCTCCAGTCTTTTGGCGGTCTGCGTGATGCCGATCAGCGGCGCGCGCAGGTTCCTTTCCACGTCGACGCCCAGGGCCTTCAGCGGGGAGATGTACAGGACCCGTGTGCCGCGGGGAGCATCCGGATCACGTTCGGCGGCGATCAGCCGGTCCAGTGCCCAGAGGAAGGCCGCCAGCGTCTTCCCGGAGCCCGTCGGCGCAATGACCAGCGAGTGGGAGCCGGCCGCAATCGCCCGCCACGCACCGGACTGGGAGGGCGTGGGAGCGGCGAAGGCGCCCCTGAACCACTCCCGGGTTGCGGCCGTGAAAGTGCCCAGCGGATCCCCTTCCGGAACACCCGCACCGGAACCCGTTGCCGAACTCATGCTTTCCCCGCCACCGCTCCATCATCTCGCACCGCACCGACATTTTATGCGATTGGGTGTGCCCTGCCGCCGGTACCGGCGCCGTGGTTGTACGCTGACGGTACGAATGGCACTGCCGCCTTGCCGTTTCCCGTGGTCGCTGGCGGCGAATTGAGCTGCGGCGGGGCACAGAAAACCGGAGATGGAGGGGCAGTGGGCTCGCGGCATGTGGGGAACAACTGGGTCCCCATGATGGGGATGGCTGTGCTCTTTTTGGGCGGCGCCGCGGTTGCCCTGATGAGCAATTCCGACGACGGTGCCGTGCCCTTCTACTACCTTCTCAACGGGCTGCTGCTGACCGTCATCACCGGTCTCTGGTTCCTGCGCCACCGGCCGGCACTGCTCGGAACCACGAAGGCCTACCTCTACACCCTTGGCGGAACCGAACTCGGCCTTCTCGTCGGCGGTCTGGTGGGACCATTGCGCGGCTGCGGTCCCTGGCTGGCGCTGGGCATCGGCGTCGTCGCCTACGGGGTTCTGGAACGCGCCAGAGTCATCGTGACCGCTGGCGTCGTGGCTTTCGTGGCCGCGGTGCTCGCCGCCTCCATCTCCGCTCCCGTGTTGGGCGGGGCCCTGCAGACGGCAACGGCGGCGGGCTTTAGCGTGGCGGCGTACCGGCTCCACCTGATGAAGCACGGCCGGCGGCCCCCGCGGCGCGAAGTGGATCTTGCCACGCTGACCCTGCGGTAGGAGTGCCCGCGTGGATGAGCCGGTCACCACACCCGATCGAGTGAGTAGTTGGTGCCCGATACGGGGCTGTATCGAACAGCAAGTGCTCACCGGATGACGGTTTTGGGGCAACGAGGGGCTCGGGCATCGTCGGGTGGGACATCGAGGCTGCCGCCCGCTCCGGTGCGGCCGGGTTGTCAGGCGGCCCGGAAGGCGCCGATGGTCAGCAGGACAATGCTGCTCTCGCTGCAGCCCGTCAGCGGGTGCCCGATGAAGAACGCATCCGTAGCGCTCGGCGGATACACGCGCAGGCCGTCGGCGGGGGTCTGGGTGCAGTTTTGGTAGTTGCCGGCCTGCGTGTAGCGCAGCTGCGCGGTGGCCGATGCGCCCGGGTTCAAGGTGACCGGCCCGGTGGACGGAAGTGTTGCGTCACGGTCTGCCGGGGCGCCGATCTGCGTTCCGCTGCCGTTGCCGACCATTGAGACGCCGGGGTAGCCGTCGATGATGCATGTCTGGTTGGAGCTGTTCTTGACGATCAGCTTCATGTAGATGTGGCCCGCCGCACCGCCGCCGGTATCGTCAACCGAACCGGCCAGCATGGAGGCGTTGCACAGGCCTGGCGCCGCCGCGGCTCCACTGGAGGAATTCGTGCTGGCGGAACTGGAATCCGCAGAGGTACTGACGCTGGACGAGGACGTTGGGTCGGCGCTGGAATCGGAGCTCGTGCTCGCACCCACGTTCGACGGCGTCCCGCAGCCAGCCAGCGCGGTGGTCGTTAGTGCTGCTGCCGCCAGGAGAATGAGCGACCGCATGCGTCCCTTTTTAGCCATGGCTCAAGAGTGGTCGGATCCGATACCCGAGTCAATCTCCGCCACTGCTGATTTGGCGATTGTGTCCGGGCTGTGACCTATCGGCATGCAGTATTCTTCGGCGACGGGTTGTTGTGCTAACTGATATTTCGGGCAATGCAAAGGCCCCTCC
>JALYYI010000196.1 GCA_030946705.1 Actinomycetota bacterium
GATGCACCAGTGGGGTGCCCGCGATACGTTCGACCCGTATGTCCTCCACCAGCACGGAAAGCCCGGTCCCAGCGACCGGGCTTTCCTCATGCCAGGACCAGGCCGGCTCGCCCTCCTCCCAACTACCCCGCGGTATGTGCAGGAATACACCGTTTTTTGTGCACTTGGCGCGGGACAGTTTCGGAGGCGGAACGCGCGGGCACCTCCTTCGACCAGCGCATGGCGCCGCTCAGGCGTCGGACAGCTCGTCGTCGGGCATCCGAATCAAAGTCAGCCGGTAGCCGACGTTGCGGACCGTGCTGATCAGGTTTTCATGATCGGAGCCAAGCTTGGCCCGCAGCCGCCGGATATGCACGTCCACGGTCCGGGTCCCCCCGTAGTAGTCGTAGCCCCACACCTCGCTGAGCAGCTGGGCGCGGGTGAAGACCCGGCCCGGGTGCTGAGCAAGGTACTTGAGCAGCTCGAACTCCTTGTAGGTCAGGTTCAGGGCCTGGCCATTGACCCGGGCCGTGTAGCTCGATTCGTCAATGACCACTCCCGCTGCCCGGATTTCGCTGTTGACTTCCTCTTCCTGCGGGCCGCTCCGGGCCAGCGCAAGGCGCAGCCGGGCTTCCACCTCGGCGGGCCCGGCGGAATCCAGCACAATGTCATCCGCGGACCAGTGCGCGGAAATGGCGGCCATCCCGCCCTCCGTCAGAATCAGGATCAGCGGCGCACTCAGGCCCGTGGCGCGCAACAGCTGCGTCAGCGAACGGGCACCCACCAGATCCTTGCGCGCGTCGAGCATGAGGATGTCGCAGGGCTCCGCCTCAAGCAGAGCGGTGGGCTCCGCCGGCAGGATGTGGACCCGGTGGTTGAGCAGCTCCAACGCCGGCAGGATATCCACCGATGAGCCGGCGCTGTTGGTAAGTAACAGGATCTGCGACATGCTTCCTCCAATGTGCTGGGCGCGCATCGTCGGGCGTCTGCCGGTTGCCGCCGTCGGACCGCAACGGCAAGTGGTTGTTTTAGATTGTACCGTTCGCCGCCGGAGACGGTCCGCCTATGTTACTTCCATAGGGCAGGATTGGACTGTGAAATCGTGGACCATGGGCATAGCCGGAATTGTGGCGCTGGCCGGTATTATTGCCAGCTCGTACGGACCGCTGGGCGTTTCGCTGGCGGTGGGCATCCTCCTCTGTGCTGCCTTCGGCGTGGGCTGGCCGCACTATCTGGGCATTCCGGCCAAGAAAACCCTGGCGACCATCATTGCGCTGGCGGGCACCGGCGGTGCCATCTGCGCGGCCTTTACGCCCGGACCGGGCTACCTGATTTGGCCCCCCGTGTTCGTCGCGCTGGGCGTCGGCGCCGTCTTCGTCGTCCAGCTGATCCGCGGCACCGGCCAGAGCCACCGGCTGGAATCCACGCTCGGAGCCGGCACGGGAGTGCTGCTGGCTGTGCTGGGGGCGGGCTGGATCGCCGCCCAGCGGTCCTTTGTGTTCGCCGGCGGAAACGCACTGATGCTGATAACGGGCGTGAGCGCCGCCGTCGCCCTTCTGGTTGGTCTGATCCGCTGGCCGGACCGGATCATCGCCCCCGTGGCTGTGGTGCTGGCGGCCCTGGCCGGCCCGATGGCGGCGCTGCTGTTCTCCGATATCCACATAGTTCCGGCCGCCACCGTCGGCGCCGCCGTGGCCGCCGTGCTGGTCAGCTTCCGCCGGTTGGCCAGCCTGGGCGGGCCGCCGAGGAGCTTCCCGGGCGCTGTCGCGATGGGGATCGGCCCGGTCGTGGCGCTGGGAACCCTGGTGTATTTCATCGACAAACTCCTGATTACCTAGCCGCGCGGAAGTTCACGGTAGGATGGCGTTATGTCCGTACTTGGGTTGGAAATCCTCTTTATTTGCCTGCTTGTGATTGCAGGTTTGTCGATGGCTTGGTTCGCCGGTCTGGTGGTCTGGCGGCTGTTCAAGGGCCAGAAATAGGGCCTGCAATATGTTCCGCTGACAAGGTAGCTGAGGTGGCACGGTGCCGATCGAGATCCCTACAGATCTGACCCCCGAACTTGTGCCGCTGTCCTGGCTGCTGGGCCAATGGCGCGGCAGCGGCAGGCTGGGGACGGGTGAGTCGGATTCGGAAACCTTCGTCCAGCACGTTACCTTCGCCACGAACGGCCTGCCCTACCTTCGGTACACCGCCGAGAGCTGGCTCACCGACGAGGAGGGCACGGTGCTGCGGCCCCTCTCGGTCGAGACGGGATTCTGGTCGCTGGACCGCAAACTCAATGATGCCGACGGCGGTCCGGGCCTGATCCCGGCGGACATTGTCCCCGCCCTGACCACGGCCGACGACGTCGAGAAACTTCGCAACGCGGACGGCGGCTTCGATATCACCACCACGATTGTGCACCCCGGCGGCATCTCGGAGCTGTACTACGGCCAGATCAAGGGTCCGCAGATCCAGCTGGCCACCGACGCCGTGATGCGTGGGGCCGGCTCCAAGGACTACGCGGCGGCGACGCGGATCTTCGGCCTGGTTAACGGGGATCTGTTCTGGCGCTGGGATGTGGCAGCTCAGGGCAACGCCCTGGAGGCGCACGCCTCCGCCATCCTGAAGAAAGTCGGCTGACGCCCGAACAACGTGCGCCGGCCCATGCTGCACATCAATAATCTCCGGAAGCGAGGCGGACCATGAACGGCACCGACTATTCGGATCTGCGCGCAGTGTTCATCAACTGCACGCTGAAGAAATCCCCGGAGGTCAGCAACACGGAGGCGCTGGTCCGGCTGAGCCAGTCGATCATGGAGAAGCAGGGCGTGAACACGGAGGTCATCCGCGCGGTGGACCATGACATCGCCACGGGAGTTTACCCGGACATGACGGAGCACGGATGGGCGGTCGATGCCTGGCCGGAGCTGTACCGCAGGGTGAAGCAGGCGGACATCCTGGTGCTCGCCGGGCCCATCTGGCTTGGCGACAACAGTTCGCAGACGAAGAAGGTCATTGAACGCCTGTATGGCCAGTCCGCCGAGCTGAATGACCGCGGCCAGTGGTCCCTGTACGGCAGGGCCGCGGGGTGCCTGATCACCGGGAACGAGGACGGGGTGAAACATTGCGCCATGAACATTCTGTACAGCCTCCAACACATTGGCTTCACCATCCCGCCGCAGGCCGACGCCGGCTGGCTGGGTGAGATTGGACCCGGCCCCAGCTACCTGGATGAGGGCTCCGGCGGCCCGGAGAACGATTTCACCAACCGGAACACGACGTTTATGAGCTGGAACCTGATGCATTTGGCCGCCCTACTCAAGGCGGCCGGCGGCTATCCGGCCTATGGCAACCTGCCGGGGCAGTGGAGCGCCGGCGAGCACTTTGGTTTCGAGAACCCGGAATACCGCTGACACGCAAGGATGTTGATCAGGTTATGAACTACCAAAGCCCGCTTTTGGCACGCCAGGGAGCAGTCCAGGCCGGTGGCCTGGACGCCGGCGTAGCCGCACATTACGGCGATCCGATGCGCGAGCAGCGGTCGCTGGCCGGTACCAGCGGCAAGCCGGGGACCGCCGTGGTGGACCTTTCGCATCGGGGAGTGGTCACCGTGACCGGACCGGACCGGCTCAGCTGGCTCAACACCCTCTCCTCCCAGCAGCTGACCAGTCTGGCGCCGCGGGTAGGCACCGAACTCTTGTTACTGAGCATCCAGGGGCGGATCGAGTTCGATGCCAGGGTAGTTGACGACGGCTCCACGAGCTGGCTGATCGTCGAGACCGCCGAGGCAGGGCCGCTGGCGCAGTGGCTGACGGGTATGAAGTTCATGCTCCGGGTCGAGGTGGCCGATGTTTCCGCGGACTGGGCGGTCGTCGGTTCAACCGTCCCGGTGCAGGAATGGTCCGAGCGCCTTGTCTGGCGGGACCCGTGGCCCGAGATTGCGCCGGGCGGGTTTGCGTATACCGCCGTCGCGGAGGAGGCGCACCCCGGCCGCGAGCGTACCTGGTTCGAGTACCTGATTCCCGCCACCGAACTCGTCTCTGCCGTGGAGGGCAAGCCGCTCGCCGGAGTGTGGGCCGCCGAGGCCCTCCGGATCGCGGCGTGGCGGCCCCGGCTGGGCGCCGAAACCGATGACAAGTCCATTCCGCATGAACTGGATCTGCTCCGCACTGCGGTCCATCTGGCCAAGGGCTGCTACAAGGGCCAGGAAACGGTTGCCCGGGTCCACAACCTGGGACACCCGCCGCGGCGCCTGGTCTTCCTGCAGCTGGACGGATCGCAGCACACCCTGCCGGCGGCCGGCAGCGCCGTTTTTGCCGGCGAACGGCAGGTGGGCACGGTGACGTCCGTCGCCCAGCACTACGAGATGGGCCCTGTTGCGCTCGCCGTCATAAAGCGCAGCGTCGACGCCCAGGCGGTGCTGACGGTCGATGACGCGGGGGAAAAGTACGCCGCCGCGCAGGAAGTCATTGTGGCCCCCGATGCGGGCCAGGTGGTGGGGCGGCGGCCGGGATTCCTGCGCGCCCCGCGGTAGCCGAGCGGCCAATGCACCCCTACGAGATGTACCAGCTGCTGGTGGCGCGTTCCGAGGACCGGCTGCTGAAGGTCCGCCCCGGCACCCTGTATCACGCCGTCGGCAGGCTCGAAGGTCAGGGCCTGGTGGCGGCGGCCGGGACCGACAGGAAAGGCAACCGGCCGGAGCGCACAACCTGCCGGGGGACGTCGTCGTCGGACTCCTTGACCGCAGGCTCGCCGTTCTGGACGATCAGCTTAAGGGGCTGGAGCGCGCCGCGGCGGCCGTCACCGGCAAGGGCGTC
>JALYYI010000200.1 GCA_030946705.1 Actinomycetota bacterium
GCGGGATCATTGCCTCCGCCATCGCCTCCCGCTTGCTCCACGCGTCCAGAGCTTCATCAGAGTTCAGCCTCACAGGTCTTCCCTTTCCAATCCCGACCGGAAACGCCCTTGGTCCCGGCAGTACCGCCTCCCGCACCAGCGGCCGACGGCGCCCGGCAGCGCGGCGCGGATTGCAGCGGTACCGGGAATTCTGCCCCTCCGGGCCGGAGCGGCAGGGGCGGTTTGAACCGGGCCGCCCGCCCTGCAAACCATTCTAAAGTGCGCCGGCGCCGGCTTATGCATGAAGTGAACAGAATCACGTTCCCGCCGGTAGACCCGCTACGCTCGTCTGGTGCTTATTCTGCTCCCACCGTCCGAAGGCAAAACCCCCGCCCTGAAGGGTGCCCCGGTCCAGTTGGCGGAGCTGCATTTCCCCGAGCTCACCGAGGCCCGCCTGCAGGTGCTGGAATCGCTCGCCCACGTCTCCGGCCGCGAGGACGCGATGGTGCATTTGGGAGTCGGCGCGTCCCTGGCCGACGAGGTCGCCCGGAACACGCGGCTGCACAGCGAGCCGGCCGCGGCGGCGCACCACGTCTATTCGGGCGTGCTCTACGACGCGCTCGGGTACCGGAGCATGACTGCCACCCAGCGGCGCAAGGCCGATGCCGCCGTCGTCGTCATCTCGGGGCTGTGGGGAGCCATCGGTTTCGCGGACAGGATTCCCGCCTACCGGCTCTCCATGTCCGTGCGGCTGCCCGGGCTGGGCCGGCTGGCCAGCTTCTGGAAGCCGCTGCTGGAGAAGTCGCTGGCGGCCGCCACGCAGGGCCACCTGCTGGTCGACTTTCGTTCCAGCACCTACACCGCCGCCTGGGCCCCGCCCGCCGGGCAGAGTGTAGCCGTGAACGTGTTCCAGGAGATTGACGGCAGGCGGACGGTTGTCTCGCATTTCGCCAAGCACACCCGCGGCGAGCTGGCCCGGCACCTGCTGACCCGGCGGGGAAAAGCCCCGGAAACCCCGGCCCAGCTGCTCACGGTCGCGCAGGAGCGCTCCGGTCCGGGCGGATGGAGGGCCGAGCTGGTTGCCGGCACGGCCCGGAAGCCACACGCCCTGAACCTGGTTCTGGACTGATTTTGCACTGCGCACCGGATCGTGTGGCCAAGGAGCTTGCTGAGGCTGTTGTGGCCCCCGCGGGCCCGAAACGGGGGCTATCCGTTGCCGGGTGCAACTGAAGCCACCAGCTCGACCTCAAAACCGTCGCGGTTCTCCAGATACGCCGCGTAGTTGCCGGCGCCCCCGGCGTGCGGGTGCCTGTCGGTAAACATCAGCGTCCAGCCGTGATCCGGAGCCGCCCTGGCCAGCCGTTCGACGTCGTCGGGCCCGCCCGCGTGGAAGGCGAGGTGGTTCAGCCCCGGCCGGAGCCGGTCATGGGCGCCGGCGGCAACATCGGGACCCGATTCCAGCACGATGTATTCACCGGCTCCCTGCCACGAACCGCCGGTTGGTCCGGCGCCCCACTCACCGCTCAGCGAGTAGCCGAGCTGCTCCAGCATCCAGCCCAGCGAGGTCCTGGCAGCTGGGTAGTCCGCCACCCAGATTTCCAGGTGGTGCAGCCGGCCGGTGGCGGTTAGTTCCACTCCGCGTCGCGGACCAGGATGCAGCCGGAATCCGGGCAGAACACGATGTCGTCGGCGCCGGACTTGCGGATATCCGCCAGATCACCCGGGCTCAGCTGCATGCCGGATCCCTCCGAGGTCCCGTGAAAGAGCCGCGCCGCGCCGATCCCCCGCTTGGAGAGCGTGCGCTCGTAGATGGCGAGCAGGCCCTCCTCAAAGGATCCCGCCAGCGTCTGCCGGTCATTCAGCACGCCCTTGAGTTCGGTTGCAACCTCGGCCAGCTGGGCATCCAGCTCGTCCCGGATTCCGGCCAGGGATCCAAGGATGTCATCGACGACGCCCTGCTGTTTGGCCTGCCGCCCGGTGGCCGCCTCCAGGCGCTCCATGATCGCAAGCTCTATGTCTTCGAGGTCCGACCGCCGTTTGGCCAGCGATGCCAGGTCATGCTGCAGGGCCACCAGGTCCTTGGACAGACCGGTGCCGCTGTTCAGTCTCGCCTCGTCCCGGGCGATCCGGCTGGCCACCTGCTCGACGTCCGTTTCGGACCTGGTGAGCTCCCGCTGGGTGTCCGCGACTTCGGTACTGCGCAGCACCAGATCGCTCTGCGCAACGGCCAGCCCCGCCTGCAGGTCGGACAGCCGCGGGTCCTCCCGGAGGATCTTGGCGCGGTGGTTCAACTGCTTGATCTTGGCATCCAGTGCCTGCAGTTCAAGCAACCGTAACTGTTCCGCCGGTGCTGCCTTCGCCATCAAAATCCTCCCGCTGGAACGGCGGCCGCGCCGTGTGCGACCGCCCTTATACGTCCTAGACTACGTCCATCCCCCGCCACTGCGGTCCGGTCACGGTGTAAGGATGAAGTCCCACGGATCGCTGTTGGTCTGGCTGACCCGCAATTCAACATCGAACTGCTGGTCCGCGAGCACATTGCCCAATGCCTGCGCTGCGGCCGGCAGCCACAGCCATTCACTGGCGAAGTGCGAAAGATCGATCAGATAGGGCCGGCCATTGACCGCGGCCTCGCGTGCCTCCGAGGCCGGGTGGTGGCGCAGGTCGGCAGTCACATAGACATCCGCCCGGCTGGCCCGGACGGCATCGAAGAGACCGTCCCCCGCGCCGCCGCAGACAGCGACTCGGCGGACCAGGCCCTGCCGGTCCCCCGCGACCCGGACGCCCCCGGCCACGGAGGGCAGGATGCTGAAGACGTGCTCGGCAAAGTCGCCCAGACTGACGACGGCGGCCAGCTGGCCCACGCGGCCGATCCCCTCCTCGGGTAGGCCGAGCTTAGCGGGGGTCAGCGGTTCCACCTCTTCCAGCCCCAGCGCATCCGCCAGCACATCGGAGACACCCCCGACCGCGCTGTCTCCGTTGGTGTGTACGGTCAATAGGGCGCAGCCGCCTTCTATCAGCCGGTGCACCGCCCGGCCCTTGCCGGTGGTGGCGGCCACGGAGTTGACGCCCTTGAGCAGTAACGGGTGGTGCGTGATGAGCAGCTGGGCACCCCAGTCCAGTGCTTCCTCAATGACGTCCAGCGTCGGATCAACGGCGAACATGATCCGCGCGATGGCTGCGGAGGGCCTGCCGACCACCAGGCCGACGGCGTCCCAATCCTCCGCCAGCGACTCCGGCCAGAGTTCCTCCACCGCCAGCAGAATGTCCGCCAGCGACGGATTACCGGCCGGTCCGGCCTCCTCCACGGTGAAGCCCCCGCTCATCCCCGCATCGGGGACGCTGAGACCGGTTTCGGCGGGTTCCGTTGATCCGCCCGGCCCGGAGCCGGTTCCCAAAACCTCCGCGTCGCCCGGTTCGCCTGGGGCGCTTGGGGCGCTTTCGGGCTGTTCCTCGCGCTGTTTTTGGCCAGCGGCCTGTGCGCTCGGTGCACTGTCCTGCGCCCCGCCGTCGCCCACTCTCTCAACCGGTTCCATAGCCCTATTCTTACCCATGCTCCCGCCGCTTAAGGGAAAAAGTCGGTGCCATTCTGATCCGGGGCATTCGGCAGGCGCGCATCCCGCGGGTTGTCGGTCCGCGCCCGTAAGATCCCTGTAAGGGTTGCCCGGGAATCTTCCGGGCGCTCCGGACATTGATACAAGGCATGAAGACTTTTGTACTCGGCGGCGGTTGTTTTTGGTGTTTGGATGCGGTCTATCAAATGACAAGGGGCGTCAAGGAGGTGGTTTCCGGCTATACCGGCGGCCATGTGCGCAACCCCAGCTACGACCAGATCTGTTCGGGGACCACCGGGCATGCCGAGGTGGTGGCCGTGACGTTCGATGAGACTGTGATCCCCGAAGACGTCATCCTTGACCTGTTCTTCGTCTCCCATGACCCGACCACGCTGAACCGCCAGGGTTACGACGTCGGCACCCAGTATCGCTCGTCCATGTTCTACACGGATGCCGAGCAGGAGGAACTCTTCCGCGCGGCGATCGAGCGCAACCAGGAGCACTGGAGCCGGCCGATCGTCACCGAGGTGTCGCCGTTGCCGGAGATCTTCCCGGCGGAGCACTACCATCAGGATTTCTACGGCAAGTACCCGGAGCAGGGTTATTGCCAGGTGATCATTAATCCGAAGCTGGCCAAGGCGCGGAAATATTACTCTTCGTGGCTGACCGCTTAGCCCGGGCGGCGGCGCTTCGCTACGCTGACGGTAGCTATGCCAGCATTAATTTGTCCTTCCAGAGATAGGTAGCACTTCATGGCCCCGATTTACGACGACGTTACCCAGTTGGTCGGCAGCACCCCGCTGGTGCGGCTGAACCGCCTCACCGAAGGCCTGGGTGCGACGGTCGCCGTCAAGCTGGAGTTCTACAACCCGGCCCACAGTGTCAAGGACCGGATCGGCGTGGCAATCGTCGACGCCGCCGAACTGTCCGGCGACCTGTTGCCCGGCGGAACGATCGTCGAGGGCACCTCGGGCAACACCGGCATCGCGCTGGCAATGGTGGGGGCGGCCCGCGGCTACAAGGTCATCCTGACCATGCCGGAAACCATGTCCACCGAGCGGCGCGTGATGCTGCGCGCCTTCGGTGCGGAGATTGTGCTGACTCCGGGCTCGGAGGGGATGAGCGGAGCCGTGAACAGGGCGCGCGAAATTGTGGCCAGCACGGAAAACTCCATCTGGGCCCAGCAGTTCGCAAACCCTGCCAACGCGGAAATCCACCGGACGACCACGGCCGAGGAGGTCTGGGAGGACACCAACGGCCAGGTGGACATTTTTGTGGCCGGGATCGGCACCGGCGGCACCATCACCGGCGTCGGGCAGGTGCTCAAGAAGCGCAAGCCCGAGGTGAAAATCGTCGCCGTCGAGCCTAAGGACTCCGCCATCCTCAACGGCGGTGCACCCGGCCCGCACAAGATCCAGGGCCTTGGCGCCAACTTCATTCCCGAAGTGCTGGACCAGGAGGTCTACGACGAAGTGCTGGATGCCACCCTGGAGGACTCCGTCGCTACGGCACGTGTGCTCGGCACCAAGGAAGGCATCCTGGGCGGCATTTCCGCCGGGGCCGCCGTGTGGGCTGCGCTGGAGCTGGCCAAGCGGCCGGAGAACGCCGGTAAACTGATTGTGGCTGTGGTTCCGGACTTCGGCGAGCGCTATATTTCCACGGTGCTCTACGACGATATCCGCGGCTAGCCGCCAATCCGCAGCCACGCACGGCCCGCCGGCCGGCAGCCAGGTACAACCGAAAGAAGCCTGTGACTCTACTCGTTCGAGCCTACGCCCGGTTGCGCGAAGACCTCGAAGCCGCCCGGTCCCATGACCCTGCGGCCCGTGGCTCCGTGGAGAACTTCTTCATCTACTCCGGGCTGCACGCCATCTGGATCCACCGGCTGACGCACAAGATGTGGTCCCGTCCGGGGCTGCGGTTTCCGGCAAGGGCGCTGTCCCAGCTGGCACGTTTTGCGACCGGCATCGAGATCCATCCCGGCGCAACCATCGGGCGGCGGTTCTTCATCGACCACGGGATGGGCGTGGTGATCGGGGAGACGTCGGAGATCGGCGAAGACGTCATGATCTATCACGGCGTGACCCTGGGAGGCCGGTCGCTGGCCAAGGTCAAGCGGCACCCGACCATCGGCGACCGGGTCACCATCGGCTCCGGCGCCAAGGTCCTGGGCCCCATCACGATCGGGGCGGACAGCGCGATCGGGGCCAACGCAGTCGTCGTCAAGGACGCGCCGCCGGAATCCATCATCACCGGCATTCCGGCCACCTGGCGGCACCGCGATGCCAAGCGTGAAACCGCTCCGGCGGTGGATCCGGCCGAGTACATCGACCCGGCCATGTACATCTGACCGAGGTTGAGAGGACA
>JALYYI010000207.1 GCA_030946705.1 Actinomycetota bacterium
CGCTCCACCGCACCACCACTGCCCGGAACCACCCTGACACCACCCGGCAACGGTTCACCGCCCGAAACGACCATGGCGCCGCCTGACCGGCGCGAACCGGACGGATCGAAGGCGGAAACCGCCGGTGTGGACCCCAAAGAGCTGCGCCGGCGCGAACACAGCCGCGCCGCCCGGACCCGGGGCGTCCACAAGGTCCTCCAGCCGAGGCAGCACTTTACGGAACCCCGCCGGTCGGACTGAGCCCGGCGGGATGGAATCCAGCCGGTCGTGCCTAAGCCGACCGGCCCGCCCGGGCAAATTCCGGCGGACCCGGCCGGCGGTCAGTCGCTCTCATCCTCCTGGCGCCTACTCCACGGGCGCCGCAGGTTGGCCAGACTCGGCTGACATCAGGCAGAACGTGGCTCCCTGCGGATCGCTGAGCACGGCCAACCGGCCGACCCCCGGCACATCGAATGCCGGGGCGATCACCTGACCGCCCAATTCCTGTGCCTTCGCAGTCGTCGCATCCGCGTCGGCCACATTGAAGTAGATGGTCCAGTTGTTGGGTATCTCCGGCATCGGCTTCTTCATGGCACCGGCAATCCCCTTGCCTCTGACCATGAACTGTGTGTACTCGCCCAGATCGCCGGCCGGCGCCGTGGCGCTATCCATCCCGGCGACAGCCTTATAGAAGGGCAGGACGGCGGCCACATCATCCACCTGCAGCTCATTCCAGACCACCGCTCCCGGCTCGTTGACCACACTGGAGCCAATGTGGCCCTTGGCCTCCCAGAAACCGATATGCGTGCCTGCGTTGTCCGTCCCCACCGCCATCCGTCCCGAGCCCGGCACATCATCGGGCGGGAACATCAGGGATCCCCCGGCCTCGGTGACACGGGCTGCGGCATCATCGGCGCTGTCCACGGCAATGTAGGTGTTCCAGAGCGAGGGGACACCGGCCGTTGCCATATCCGGCATCTGCTGCATCAGGCCGGCTACATTACCGCCGCTCTTGGTCGCCATGTAGTAGGTCATATCCGGACCCATCGGATTGGCGTCATACTCCCAGCCGAACAGGGAGCCGTAGAAGGTTTTAGCCCCTTCGACATCGGAGCTGATGAGGTCTACCCAACACGGGGTGCCCTGGGCGTAGCTTTCTACCTTTGGCATAAGGGAACCTTTCAGTACTTTATGGGTGGCGAAGGTTGGTACCGGATCATTGATTCCGCCGAACAGTCTGCGGGCGGATCGGGGCGTGCACGCCTCACCGTCCATCCAAGCACTCCGCGCTCCGACTGGGAAGGGGTCCGGCTGGGAAGGGGTCCGGCTGGGAAGGGTGGCGGGCACAACAAAAACCCCGCCCGGGCACGCCCCGAATCCGGGGCCCCACCTGATGCGAGGTAATGCTGATGATCTGCTGGGCAGGCCTGCGGACCTAGCCGATGCGCCGAGTGCCTACCTCGTCGTCGTCATCGTCTTCTAGCTGATCCGCATACTTGTCAACGTACGCCGAGTAGTCCGGTTCAACCGGAAGCTCGGTACGGCGGCTCGAGACACGACTGGTCGTCGCCCCCAGCTCGCGTTGAAGTGCCGTGTAGTCAGTGTTCGGGGAGTAGTACTTGATGTCCCGAGCCTGCTTGGTTGCCTTAGCCTTTTGACGGCCGCGCCCCATGGCGTGACCCCCTTTTGCACTTGGACCGGAGGTGGTCGCTCGGCTAAGAGCGAGGCCCCGGAATATTCGGTCAATTTGTCGTACCTACAGATTACATGCTTTCCGCACGCGGTGTGCGCCAAACGAGTCTCCGGCCGCGCCGCTGACGCTGTGGAATCCCCGTGCGGGTAACAAATTCTTCGGTAGAGTCGGGGTGTAGGTGAACGGGAGCCTGCGATGGTGGCCGCTGGAGCGCTACGGAAGGTGTGGATTCGTCGATGAGTGAGCAGGACAAGGAACGGCCGGAGCCGACGGCGGACGACGTCCAGCTGGGTTCCGATGCCGACATCGACCTGCCCGAGCCGAAGCTCGATGAAGCCGAAATCAGCGAGGATGTGGCTAAAACAACGTCTCTGGACGAAGTGGAAGCCGAGGCCGAACGGGTGGCGCATGAGGCCGAGACCGCCGGCAACCTGGTGGTCGGACGGGAAGCAACGCGGAGGACGCCAACGGCCGGACCGCCGGCACCTGCCCGGCCTTGGGTTCCGCCGCAGCCGGCCGTTCCGGCCTATTTCCCGGCCGGAGCCGCCGGTGGGCCGGAGCCAGGGAGCCGGCGGGCACTCCGGGCAACCGCCGCGGGCAAAGGCAGGGGCCGTACTTGGAAGCGGCTGCCCTGGGTAGTCGGCGCCGCCGTCGTCGCCCTGGTCCTGATTGCGCTGCTGATCTGGCTGATCGTCTCGCTGGCCGGCGGCGGCCAGTCGTCGACGCGCTCGGGAGCGCCGCAGGACTGGAAACAGGGCGATTGCCTCAAGGGATTCAGCGATGCCAGCCACCCTGCCGACATCGTCCCCTGCACAGCGGCACATTCGGCTCAACTTGTGGGCACATACTTCTACCCCGCTGACGCGGGCTATCCCGGGGCGGATACGCTCAAGGCAAAGGCCCAGGACGTGTGCACCGGCGTGAAGCTGACTCCCGCCTCGGAGAAGTACACCCTGAAGCAATTCACGGCCTACCCCTCGGAGCCCACCTGGAACAACAAGGACCGCCGGGTGGACTGCCTCATCTCGGATCCCGACGGGGACAAGATCAGCGAATCGCTCCTCCCGTAGCAGGGCCCGTAGCAGGCCGGACGGCGTCCTGACTACTTCCGCCGGACCGTCAGCCCGCTGCCTGCACCGCTGGTCAGCGCCTCCAGGCTGAGTTCGTCCACGTCCGCGGCGGTATCAACAAGGACGGTGTCCCCGTCCATGATGGTGCCCGCCAGGATTTCTCGGGCCAGCCGATCTCCGATCTCGCGCTGCACCAGCCGGCGCAGCGGCCGGGCACCGTAGGCCGGGTCGTACCCTGTCATGGCCAGCCAGGCCCGGGCGCCATCGGAGACGTCCAGCGTCAGCCGGCGTGCGTGCAGCCGGGAGGCCAGCGACTGGACCTGCAGGTCCACAATCCGGGTCAGTTCGGCCACGCCGAGCGCGTCGAACATAACGATGTCATCGAGCCGGTTCAGGAACTCGGGCTTGAAGGAGGCATTCACCATGCCCATCACGGCACGATGCTTGGCCTCATCCGAAAGCGTAGGGTCCACCAGGAACTGCGATCCGAGGTTGGAGGTGAGCACCAGGATCACATTGCGGAAATCCACGGTGCGGCCCTGGCCGTCGGTGAGGCGGCCGTCGTCGAGCACCTGGAGCAGGACGTCGAAGACCTCCGGATGCGCCTTCTCCACCTCGTCCAGCAGGATGACGGAATACGGGCGGCGGCGGACCGCCTCGGTCAGCTGGCCGCCCTCCTCGTAACCGACGTATCCGGGCGGCGCACCGACCAGGCGGGAGACCGAATGCTTCTCCGAGTACTCGCTCATGTCGATGCGCACCATGGCCCGCTCGTCGTCGAACAGGAAGTCCGCCAGCGCCTTGGCCAGCTCCGTCTTGCCGACGCCGGTGGGGCCCAGGAAGAGGAACGATCCGGTCGGGCGGTCCGGGTCGGAAATCCCGGCCCGGGCCCGGCGGACGGCATCCGAGACCGCGGCGACGGCCTTGGTCTGGCCGATCAGCCGGGCCCCGAGAACCTGTTCCATCTGCAGCAGCTTCGCCGACTCGCCCTGCAGCATCCGGCCGGCCGGAATACCGGTCCAGGCGGAAATCACCTCGGCGATATCGTCCGCGGTCACGTCCTCCGCCACCATCAGGTCCGGCTTGTCCTCCGGGTTGATCCCGACGGCGGATTCCGCCGCCGCCGCCGCATCGAGCTCACGCTGCAGGGCCGGAATTTCGCCGTAGAGCACCCGTGAGGCCTGTTCCAGATCGCCCTCGCGCTGGGCCTTGTCCGCCACCGAACGCAGCTCGTCCAGCTTCGCCTTCAGCTCACCAACCCGGTTCAGGCCGGCCTTTTCCGCCTCCCAGCGGGCATTCAGCGCCGCCAGCTGCTCCTTCCGGTCCGCCATATCCGCCCGCAGCGCCTCCAGCCGGTCCCGCGAGGCGGCGTCGGTTTCCCCGGCCAGCGCCAGTTCCTCCATAGTGAGCCGGTCAACCGAGCGGCGCAGCTGGTCGATTTCCTCCGGGGCCGAGTCGATTTCCATCCGCAGCCGGGACGCGGCCTCGTCCACCAGGTCGATGGCCTTGTCCGGCAGCTGCCGGCCGGCAATGTAGCGGTTGGACAGCGTCGCCGCGGCCACCAGGGCGGAGTCCGCAATGGCCACCTTGTGGTGCGCCTCGTAGCGTTCCTTGAGCCCGCGCAGGATGCCGATGGTGTCCTCCACGCTGGGCTCGCCGACGTACACCTGCTGGAACCGGCGCTCCAGGGCCGGGTCCTTCTCGATCCGCTCGCGGTACTCATCGAGCGTCGTCGCCCCGATCATGCGCAGCTCGCCGCGGGCCAGCATCGGCTTGAGCATATTGCCCGCGTCCATCGCGCCCTCGGAGGCGCCGGCGCCGACCACGGTGTGGAGCTCGTCGATGAAGGTGACAATCCGGCCCGCGGAATTCTTGATCTCCTCCAGCACGGCCTTGAGCCGCTCCTCGAATTCGCCGCGGTACTTGGCCCCGGCCACCATCGCGGCCAGGTCCAGGCTGATCAGCGACTTGCCGCGCAGGCTCTCCGGCACGTCCCCGGCCACGATCCGCTGGGCCAGGCCCTCGACGACGGCGGTCTTGCCGACCCCAGGCTCTCCGATCAGCACGGGGTTGTTCTTGGTGCGCCGGCTGAGCACCTGCATCACCCGGCGGATCTCGGCATCGCGCCCGATCACCGGATCCAGCTTGCCCGCCCGGGCCACCGCCGTCAGGTTAAGGCCGTATTTTTCCAGCGCTTTGAAGGTGTTCTCCGGGTCCGGCGTGGTGACCTTCCCGGCGCCGCGCACGGTGGGGAGCGCAGCCTCCAAGGCCTCCCGGCTGGCACCGGCGGCGCGCATCGCCCTGCCCGCATCGCCGGCGTCGGCGGCTACACCCAGCAGCAGGTGTTCGGTGGAGACGTAGCTGTCCCCCATCCGGTCCGCCTCCTTCTGCGCGGCCTGGATGGCCAGCAGCGAATTGCGGCTCAGCTGGGCCTGGGCCACGGAAGTGCCCGACGACGACGGCAGCGCCCGGATAGCCTGGCTCGCCTTGACCGAAACGGTGTCCGGATCCACACCCGCAGCCTTGAGCAGGGCCACGGCGACGCCCTCGCGCTGGTCCATCAGGGCCTTAACCAGATGCGCCGGCTCAACCTGCGGGTTTCCCGCCGTCGAGGCGTTCATGGCGGCCGCGGAGAGCGCCTCCTGGCTCTTGGTGGTGAACTTGGTGTCCAAATCGACTCCTTATTGAGCTGTCGGTCCCGGGGGCAACGGTTCAGTCCCGGCAAGAAACTTCAGTCGGGCAGGAAACATCCGTCCCCGGCAAGAAACTTAACTTGAGTCTATTATGCTCAACTTTGACTATGGCGCCGTCTTCCTCCATGTTTGCCCACAGCGAACCCGCTGTCTACACGTCGAGTGCCCAGTTGGTGCACGATACAGGCCTGTATCCCGCACCAACTGCCCACTCGATGAGGATTTGGGGCGCCAGCGGATAGCGTTGGCTGTATGGACGGATTCGATCTGGTGATTTTCGATTGCGACGGCGTGCTGGTGGACAGCGAGCGCCTTACCGTCGGCATCGAAGCCCGGCTGCTGACGGAAATGGGGGCACCCAACTCGGAGCTGGAGGTGGTGAACACCTTCATGGGTCGCTCCGCCGCGTCCGCGCAGGCGGAACTGGACCGGATCCTTGGACCGGCGCTTGCGGTGGAGTTCGACAGACGGTCGACGGCGGAAATCCACGCCGCTTTAGAGCGGGAGCTGACGCCGGTTCCCGGCATCGAGACGGTGCTGGCGCGGCTGTCCGGCCAGGGCCGGCAAAGCTGCGTCGCCTCCAGCGGTTCGCACGAAAAGATACGCAGGACCCTCGGCATCACCGGACTTTACGGCTTCTTCGAGGGGCGGATCTTCAGCGCCACCGAGGTGCCCCGCGGCAAACCCGCCCCGGATCTGTTCCTCCATGCCGCGGCGCGGATGGGGACGGATCCGGGAGGCTGTGCCGTGGTCGAAGACAGCGTACCCGGCGTCCTGGCCGCCGACGCCGCGGGGATGACGGTCTACGGCTTTGCCGGGGGCCTGGCTCCGGAGGGCGCGCTGGAGGCCGCGGGCGCCGTCGTCGTGCACCGGAAAGACGAGCTGTGCGACGCGTTGGGGGAAACGCGGCACAGATGACCATTTTCATCGATCCGCCGCTGTGGCCAGCCCACGGGACCATGTTTTCGCATCTGGTCTCGGACGCGGACCTTGCCGAGCTGCACCGGTTTGCCGCCGCTGCAGGAATTCCGGAGCGCGCCTTCGACCGGGACCACTACGATGTCCCGGAACGGCGTTTCACCGAGCTCGTGTCCCGGGGTGCGGTCGAGGTTTCCGGACGCGAGCTGGTGCGGCTGCTGATCGGCAGCGGGCTGCGCGTCCCGGCGCGGCACCGGAACGAGTCCCTGGAGGTGGCGCTGCTGCACCGCTGGAATATGGCGCTGCCCGGGCAGGAGCCGTTGGGCCGGGAGCTGCTGGCCCGCTGGGGCGAGGAGCACCGGCACTATCACGGCCGCACCCATTTGCTGGCGGTCCTGGAGTCCCTGGACCTGCTCCAGCCGGATCCGCCGCGGCACGTTGTGCTGGCGGCCTGGTTCCACGACGCGGTGTACGACGGCGTTGCTGGCCGCGATGAGGAGCGCTCGGCCGGTTTGGCCGTTGCCGCCCTGGCTCAGGCGCCCGTGTCCGCGGACGAGATTGCGGAGACCGCCCGGCTGGTCCGGCTGACGGCAAGCCACCGGCCGGAGCCCCGGGACGCTGACGGCGCCTTGCTCTGCGACGCAGATCTCTCCGTCCTGGGCCGGACTCCGGCGGACTACCGGCGCTACCTGAACGCCGTCCGGGCGGACTATGCCCACGTCAGCGACGAAGACTTCGCCGTTGGCAGGGCCGCCGTGGTCCGCCGGTTGCTGTCCCTGGATCCGCTGTTCCACACGTCCACGGCCCGACGGCTGTGGCTGGAGGCAGCGGTACGGAACCTGCGCGGCGAACTCGGCGGGGCTCCTGATCCACTGCTACTTGAATAGCTTCCTGAGCACATCGCCCAGGCCGAAGCTGGTCCGCCGGTAGACCGCGTTGTAGGCCGCGCGCTTGGGGTTCTTCACCCAGCCGGTTCCCCGCCGGCCATAGAACGGAATCACGGCGCGCTTGACCGAGCGTTTAAGCCGCCCGGTGGTGCGGGCACGGATGCTTCTGGTGAGGCTGGGTGTGCGGAATCCGAATTTCATGGTGGCCCCTTCTGAAGGCGTTTTTGGTGGTGCAAGCGCTCGGTAGTGAAACCGTAAACCCGGGCACCGACAAATTGGCATCCGCCGGTGCCCGCAGGTCAGATCAAGGGGTTCGCGTCGCGGCTTTCGGTGCTCAGCAGCACCACCGAGGATTTGCTGGTGATCCCCATCCCCTCCCGCATCCCGTTGTCCGCCAAGGCCACCTGCAGCCCGGCCAGGGACGCGGCTCCACAGGGTCCAGAATCGAAGCCTAGGTTCTCCAGCTCTTTGACGGCCAGCAAATCCTGGTCCTCACTGACCGTGACGGCCGCATCAATGCCGCCGTGCAGCACCGGCCACGCGATGCTGGAGAGCGTCCCGCAGTTCAGGCCCGCCATCCGGCTTTCCCCGGTCCGGACGGTTACCGATCTGCCGGCCTTCAGGGATTCCAGCAGGCAGGCCGCATCCTCCGGCTCGACGCTCAGCAGCGACGGCCGCACAGCGCTTTCGCTGCGGCTTCTGTCCCGGTAGTGCGCCACGGTGGCCTGGATCAGCGAACCCACACCGCACGGCGTGACCACCGCATCCGGCCCCGGCACGCCCGCTTGCGCCAGCTGTGCATCTATTTCGCGGAAGATTGTCGAATACCCCTCCACAATCCAAGCGGGGATCTGCTCGTAGCCCGGCCAGGCAGTGTCCTGGACCAGCATCGCTGCCGGGTCCGCTTCCGCAGCCGCGGCGGCCTGGAGCACCACGTCGTCGTAGGGGGAAGGCACCTGCGTTAGTTCCGCGCCCTCGCCGAGAATTCCTTCCTTCGCCGCCTGGCCGATCCGCGCGGGCACAAACACCCGCGCAGGCAACCTGAACATCGCGGCGGCGCGGGCCACGGCCCGGCCATGGTTGCCGTCCGTTGCGCACACGAGCGTCAGTCCGCCGGCAAAATGATCCGCAAGTCCGGCAAACGTCCACGCCTTGTCCGGTTCCCCGCTCCTAGCGGACAGTGCGCGGTAGATGGCCCAGGCCGCGCCCACCATTTTGAACGCCGGCAATCCGAACCGGCGCGATTCCTCCTTGATGAATACCCGCCCAACCCCCAGCTCCACGGCCAGCTGGGGGCACTCACGCAGCTCCGTCGGGGCATAGCCGGGCATGCTCCGGTGAAAATCCACGACGGCAGCGGGCGCGGGGGCACAGAGGAGGTTACGGGCGGCGGGATTGACATACCATTTCGGGCTTTCCGGGAACTCAGTCATGGCTCCAGTGTGCCGCCACAACCCGGAATCGGCCAGAGCGGACGGGCGGGAGCCGGCACAACTGCCGATAGGCTGAATCCATGTCAATCCACATCGGCGCCCAGCCCGGCGAGATCGCCAAAAACGTCCTGATGCCCGGCGACCCGCTCCGCGCCGAGTGGATCGCCACCACATTCCTGGACAATCCCCTCTGCTACAGCACCGTGCGCAACATGCTCGGATTCACCGGGACGTACCACGGTCTCCCGGTCTCCGTGCAGGGCAGCGGGATGGGCCAGCCCTCGATGGGGATCTACGCCACCGAGCTGATGAAGGACTACGGCGTGCAGACCATCATCCGAGTGGGCACGTGCGGCGGCATTTCCGAGGGCGTGCGGATGCGCGACGTGATCATCGCACAGACCGCCTGTACGGATTCCTCGATGAACCAGCTGCGCTTCCACGGCGTCGACTACGCGCCCGCCGCCGATTTCACGCTCATGCGGCACGCCTATGACGCCGCCACGGCAGCCGGGCATCCCGCCGTCGTCGGAGGTCTGTTCACCTCGGATTCCTTCTATAACGACCGCAATGAGCTGTGCATGCAGCTGGCGGACTACGGCGTGCTGGCGGTGGAAATGGAGACCTCGGCACTGTACACACTGGCCGCCAAATACGGCCGCCGCGCGCTGACCCTGGCAACCGTTTCGGACCACCTGCTCACCGGCGAGGAAACCAGCGCCGAGGAGCGCCAGCAGACCTTCAGCGACATGATCGCGCTGGCGCTGGCCACGGTGGAACGGGCCGCCGCCTGATGGCGGCCGGCAAGAAGAGCGCGGCCGCGGCCCCGAGGCTCCCTGACGTCCGGCTCCCGGACCTCAGGGACGCCGCGGACCAGACCTTCCGCCCCGGCGAGCGCTACGATGGCGAGCGCTACGACCGGCCCGCGCTCGAGGGTATGGACCTGACGGCCGCGGATTTCATCGAATGCGAGTTCAACGCCCCGACTTTCCACGAGGCACAGCTGCGCGGGGTCCGCTTCCGGGATTGCCGGCTGGCGAACAGTTTTGCCCCTGTCTTCACGGCATCCCGCTCCAGCTGGCGGGACACGGTCATCAGCTCCCCGCGCTGGGGCTCGGCCGAACTCTACGACAGCACGTGGCAGTCGGTAAGGATCGACGGCGGCAAACTTGACTTCGTGAACCTGCGCGGCGCCAAGCTGACCGACGTCCGGATCAGCGACTGCATCATCAACGAGCTGGATCTGGGCGGCAGCATCGTGACCAGGATGGCGCTGAAGAACTGCCGGATCGGCACCCTGGACCTCACCTCCGCCACCCTGAAGGACTTCGACCTGCGCGGGACCGAGTTCAGGACCCTGAACGGGATCGGGAACCTCGCGGGGGCCGTCATCGACGACTACCAGCTGAGCCTGATGGCGCCCCTGCTGGCGGGGCACCTGGGCATTACGGTCGCTTGACGCCGCGAACACGCTTACCCATGGCACCGGCCCTTAACATGTCCTGACCGCAACCAATTGGCTGGCTCGACCACGGTTTCCGGCTCAGGCGCCGGCGTCCAGCTGCCTGTGCTCCTTCAGCCGCGCCAGCTCCAGCTCCACCTCGTGCTCGGTCGAGAGCTGGTCCAGCTGGCGCTGCACCGGGTCGCGGAACGGCCGGGACGGATCCTCCAGCACCCCGGTGGCAAAAAGCTCCTCCAGAGCGGCGGAGCGGGCCTGCATCCGCTGGGCATGATCCTCGGCGCGCTGCATGGTCAGCCCGACGTCCGCCATTTCCTTGCTCAGCCCGCTCAGCGATTCGCCGATCCGGCTCTGTGCCTCCGCCGCGGAATAGGTTGCCTTGATGGTTTCCGCCCGGGTCCGGAAGCCCTCCACCCGGGTCTGCAGCTGCCCGAGCCCGGTGGTCAGCTTGCTCTCCTGGGCGAAGAGGGCGTCCCGCTGGCGGGTGATGTCCGCAAGCTGCTCCCCGACGGCGGCCCTGCGGGTCAGCGCGGCCCGGGCCAGGTCCTCCCGGTCCAGCGCCAGCGCCTGCTGTGCCTGCTGGTGAAGCCGGCCCATCGCGCCATGCAGCTCGTTGGCCTGAAGCTCCAGACGCTGCCGACTGGTGGCCACATCCGCGATGCCGCGCCGGACCTCGTGCAGGGCCCGCAGCTGGCCCTGGTACGAGTAGTCCATGGTCTGCTGCGGGTCCTCGTATTTGTCCACCACGGCGTTGGCCTTGGACCGGAAGATCATAGAGATGCGCTGGCTCAGCTTCATCGAAGGCTCCTGCCTTGGTGCGTGGTCAGAGTCGGCCGAGCTGGGTGTAAGTGGCGGACCAGTTGTCCAGCATCTTGGCCTCGACGTCCAGCCGGCGGGTCAGCTCGGAAACGTCGACGGCGGTCATTGGCTGGGCGGTCCGCGCCAGCGCCTGCCGGACGCCGGTGGAGGTCTGCAGGATCTGCTCCACCTGCACCCCCAGCGTCTGGGCATAGACCCGCTGGATACCCCGGTCCGGGTCTTTTTCCGCCACGGCCAGCTGGCGGTCCAGCACTCCGCCCGCGTGGTCCAGGGTCCTGACGATATAGGCCAGATTCCCGATGTGCTGACGCGAATCCATGGCCACGCCCAGGCTCCGTGCGGTGGCGGCCAGCGAATCGCGCAGTCTCAGCCTCATGGCTGCCAGCTCCCGGCGCTGTTCCGGCCCGGTCTGCGCCCGGAACGCCAGCACACCGCGGCGCATCCGCTCCGTCCCGGGGGCCGCACGCCGGACAACCATCCGGCCGGCCTGGTAGAGCAGGACCCCAAAGGTGACGGCCGTGGAGCCGACCACCACGACAATGCCCAGCAGAATGATCAAAAGCACTGTTCCGGCATCCATCCCGTCCGCCTCCAAAAGCGAAGCCGCAACCGCCAGATCCGCGGCTGCTGATGCGCAGTAGCCTAGCACGCGGACCCCTGCTCGCGCCGCGTTTGAGCCGCGTTCAACAGGCCAAGGGTCGAGGCTAAAGTTCGGCGCTAAAGGTCCAGTTGGCGGGCATGGAAGTCGAAGTGAAGCACCGGGTAGGCATAGACATCCGCCAGCGTCATCCGGGACTTGAAAAAGGGATCCCAACGGGTCGGGAAATCCATGTCCCGTGCCAGCGCCC
>JALYYI010000124.1 GCA_030946705.1 Actinomycetota bacterium
CGGCAGGGCGACGACGACGGATCCGACGCCGGCCAGCTGCCGGATCGCCGCACCGGCGGCCCGGCGCAGGGCCTCCTCCGAGACATCGCCGCCGGCTACCTTGCCGACGCCGGCCAGCACCAGGATCTCCGCGCCCAGCTCGGGGACGCCCGGGAACCGGCGGACCTCATCGGCCGCGCCGGTCACGCCCAGGATCTCCAGCGAGGCCGCCAGCGCGTTGGCAGCCTTGACCGGCAGCGGATTGTCCAGCAGGACTGGACCTTCAGTGCCCTGCCCGACGCCGATCACCAGGGCATCGGAGGAGTCCTTCCGGATGTCCTTGGCAATGGCCTTAAGTGTGACTTCATGGTTTTTGAACACGAAAACGGATCCTCACTGGTTGGGGGCACGGTTGCATGGCGTGCGGGTGGAACTCTGTACCGATCGTAGTCCGAACCGCCGACGCGATGGGTTCCGGGCGCCGCCCCGGTAGTTCAGGATCCGGTTCCGCCCTGCGGTAGCGTAGCTGGCATGAGCGAAAATCCCAACGAACTGCTGCACGGTCCCCTGCATGATTGGCATCAGGCCCACGGCGCGAAAATGGCCGAATTCGGCGGCTGGCTGATGCCGCTGCAGTACGACGGCGGCGGCGTCGTTGCCGAGCATGCGGCGGTCCGCGAAGCGGTTGGCCTGTTCGATGTCTCCCATCTGGGCAAGGCCGTCATCCGTGGCGTCGGGGCGGCTGCCTTCGCCAACCGGTGCCTGGCCAACGACCTGGACCGAATTGCCCCCGGCAGTGCCCAGTACACGCTCGCGCTGACCGAAAGCGGCGGCGTCACCGATGACCTCATTGCCTACCTGCGCGGTGCGGACGAAGTTTTCCTGATCCCCAACGCGGCCAACACCCACAAGGTGGTTGAGCACCTGCTGGCTGCCCGCGATGCCGAGGGTGCGGACCTCGTCATTGAGGACCAGCACCGCCGGTTCGGCGTCTTTGCGGTCCAGGGTCCGCAGTCGACGGCGGTACTGGAGGAGCTGGGCCTGGCGCTGCCGCAGGAGTACATGTCCTTCGTGGACTCCGAATGGACGGGCGGCGGCCGGAGCGTCCCGCTGACCATCTGCCGCACCGGCTACACCGGCGAGCACGGTTACGAGATCGTGCCGTGCTGGGAGGACGCGCCGGCCGTCTGGGAGGCACTGGCCCAAGCCGTCGCCAAGCACAGCGGCCGGCCCGCTGGACTGGGGGCGCGGGACACGCTGCGCACCGAAATGGGCTACGCGCTGCACGGGCACGAGCTCAGCATCGACATCACGCCGCTGGAAGCCGGCGTCGGCTGGGCGGTGGGTTGGAAAAAGGACCGATTCTGGGGCCGCGAGGCCCTGCTGGAGCAGAAGGCGGCCGGGGTTCCGCGCAAGGCCGTGGGCCTGCTGGCGCTGGAGCGCGGGGTTCCTCGCGCCGAGGTCGACGTGCTGGACGCGGGCGGCAACGTCGTCGGCCGCACCACCTCGGGGACGTTCTCACCCACCACGCAGAACGGCGTCGCCCTTGCCCTGGTGGCCCCTTCCGTCGTTCTGGGCGACGAGCTGGCGCTGGACATCCGCGGCCGCCGGCTGGCCGTAAAAGTGGTCAAGCCCCCGTTTGTCCAGGTCAACGTCCGCGGGTAGTCAACGTCCGCGGGTAGTTGCGCCGGCGGGACAACAATCGAAGCCGATTCAGCCGTCGGCTGAAAAGCGATGGCGAGCCGAGATGCCCGGGATGATTCCGGGCATCTCGGACGTTGTTAAGGTAGTTAAGCCGACGCGGAGGATGTTGTGAAAGAGATCGAGTACAAGCCATTCCTGGAGCCGGCTGCACTCTATGCCAGCAATGATGCGCTGCTCCAGCATGAGGATTTGCGCGGGTTGAACCTGGTCATGGGTTTCACCGGATTTTCGGATGCGGGCCAGGTGGTCACCCAGATCACCGAAGAACTGATGGAGAACCTGGAGAGCGAGCCGGTCTTCTTTTTCGATATTGACCAGCTGCTGGACTACCGTTCGCGCCGGCCCCGGATCACCTTCGCCGAGGACCACCTCACGGACTACCAGCAGCCCAAACTGGTGCTTTACCGGATGATCGACGGAATGGGACAGCCGTTCCTGTTCCTGACGGGTAACGAGCCGGACCTGCAGTGGGAGCGGTTTAGTCAGGCTGTGCTCGGATTGGTCCGGCGACTGGACGTCAATCTGGTGACCTGGGTGCATTCGATTCCGATGCCGGTGCCGCACACCCGGCCCATCGGCGTGACCGTGCACGGAAACCGTCCGGACCTGATCGAGGGCATCTCCTCGTGGCGGGCCACCGTGGAGATCCCGTCCGCGATCGGCCATGTGCTGGAATTCCGGCTGCAGCAGGCCGGCCGCAATGTCACCGGATACGCGATCCACGTACCGCACTATCTGGCCGAGGCCCAGTATCCGCCCGCCGCCGTGGCCGGGCTGGAGTACCTGGGCGCCGCCACCTCGCTGATGCTGCCCAGCGAACGCCTCCGCGAGGCCGGCCGGGAGGTGGAACGCCAGATCGGGGAGCAGGTCCACTCCTCCACCGAGGTACAGTCCGTGGTGCGGAGCCTGGAGCGGCAGTATGACGACCGTAACAAGGGCACCGCGCTGAGGTCTTTGCTGGCCGATGAAAATGACCAGTTGCCGGACGCGGACACCCTGGGCGCCGCCGTCGAGGCCTACCTGGCGAGCCAGGACCCGGACGACGGCGGTCCCGTCCCGGGCTGACTACCCACCCGCGCCCGCTGACGGCCCGGTGGTCGACGACACCAGCCGGGAGCCCCCTCCGGTGGTCGACCGAGCGAGCTCTGCGAGCGCGTGGAGACCCTGTTGCGCGCTCCGAACGTGAGAAGTGACACCCCGTCACTGAAGGCGGCCGCCGCCGTCGTCGGAATAGGATGGACGGGTGGAAAGTAGACGTGCCTGGCTGATATGGGGAACCGGTGTCTTTGCCTATCTGATCGCTGTTACCCAACGCACGTCCTTTGGCGTCGCAGGCCTTGACGCCACGGCGCGCTTCAATGCGACCGCGTCTGCGCTTTCAGCTTTCACCGTGCTGCAGCTGCTGGTGTACGCCGGTCTGCAGATTCCGGTGGGCGTCATGGTGGACCGCTTTGGACCGCGCGTGATGGTGTCCGCCGGAGCGGTGCTGATGTTCCTCGGCCAGCTCCAGCTGGCGGCCGCGAGCTCCGTTCCGGCCGGCCTGATGGGCCGTGTGCTGGTAGGGGCGGGGGACGCGATGACCTTTATTGCAGTGCTCCGGCTGCTGCCGGCTTGGTTCGCGGCGCGCAGGATTCCGCTCTTGACGCAGATGACCGGACAACTGGGGCAGATCGGCCAGCTGATCAGTGTTATCCCCTTTGTGCTCGTGCTTCACGAACTGGGCTGGAGCCCGGCCTTCCTGGGGGCCGCCGGGTTGTCCCTGCTCGCGTTTGTGCTTGCCGCCGCGATCCTGCGCAACCAGCCCGCGGATGCTCCGGTTGCTGCGGCCCACTCCGGACTCCGTGACACCGGGGCGGCGCTGACGCGGGCATGGAGGCAGCCGGGCACCCGTCTTGGACTGTGGAGCCATTTCACCACACAGTTCTCCGGCACGGTCTTCGTCATGACCTGGGGATATCCGTTCCTTATCTCCGGGCAGGGCCTTGATCCCGCCACCGCTTCGGTGCTGATGAGCCTGTTTGTCGTGGTCGGTATGGTGTGCGGGCCCCTGCTGGGTGGATGGGTGGGACGCCATCCGCTGCGCCGCTCCACCATGGTCCTGCTGATCTCTGCCGCGATCGCCGTCGCCTGGCTGGTGACGCTGACCTATCCGGGCAGGGCACCTGTATGGCTGCTGGTGGTGCTGGTGCTGGTGCTGGCTCTGGGCGGTCCGGCCTCGATGATCGGGTTCGATTTTGCCCGTACATTCAACCCGGCGCACCGGATGGGGACGGCTACGGGGATCGTCAACGTCGGGGGCTTCTGCGCGGCGCTGCTGACCATGTACATTGTCGGGCTGACTTTGGACCTGTTGAACAACAGCGGCTTTTCCCACGGGCAGCTCTACGCTCTGGACTCATTCCGGATTGCGCTCTCGATCCAGCTGCTGATGATCGCGATCGGGGCCACCGGCGTGCTCTTGAGCCGTCGGGAGGTCCGGCGCAGGATGGCGCTCGAAGGAGTGCATGTTCCGCCCTTGCGCCAGGCGATGGCGGACAACCGGCGGCGCCGCCAGCAGTACCGGGCGGAAGTCAGGACTTCCCGGCCGGGCAGCTCCGACTCGGGCGCCACCGACTCGGGCAGCACCGACTCGGGCAGCTCCGACTCGGGCGGCTCTGACTCGGGCGGCTCCGACTCGGGCACCACAGGGGGCACCGGCACCTCCGGCTCCGGTGCCGTTCGTGGTCCTGGCTCGGCTGACTAGTCCTGCACAGGTGGCGGTCGCTCTGATTAGCCGCACATAAGACGGATCGGCACTGGCCCGTGGTTAGCGGTGCCGCGATGGTGGAGCTATGACCACAGAACCGCGGCTTTCGTTCAGCAAAGGCGAGGACATCCTCAGCTACATTTCCCACGCCCTGGGCTATTGGCCGGTGGACAGCCTGGTCTGTATCACCATGTCGGGCAACGTCATTGGGGCGACCCTGCGAACCAACCTGCATGAGTCCGATTTCGCCGGCGACTGCGTGTCCGGAAGCAGGGCGTCGGTCCGCGGGGCTCCACGCACAGACCTCGACAGGTATGTCGGGGAATTCCTCTGTTATCTCGCCGAAGACAAGAGCGCCGATGGGGCCCTGCTGGCGGTGTTCGGCAGCAGGGATTGGGTGGAATCTGTTCAGATTCCGCAGCGGAAGATGATGGAAACGTTGCAGACCGCGCTGGCCAGGGCCGGCAAACCGGTGAAGCATTCCTGGTATGTGGGACCGGAGCATTGGCGAAGCTATTACTGCACCGATGGGGACTGTTGCGGCTGGCCGGGCCATCCAGTGAGTCGAATTACCGACAGCGCCCTGAACGCCGAACTGATCTTCCGGGGCAGCACTTACGAATCAGGACCGCGGATGCTGGCGCGGGATGCGGCCGATCCCCTGGCGAAGGCCCCCCGCAGGGCCATCTCGCTGGAGTCCGAGGCCTGTGCGCGCCTGCTTGCGGGCAGGCAGTGTTTCGACGAGCAGTTCCGGGCAACACTGGAGGCCTGGGAATTGGCCTTGTCCGGTGGTCCCGCCGTCCCGGACCACGGAACCTGTGGCTTCTTGCTGGCCTCGCTGGAGAGCGTCACCGTCCGGGATTCAGTGTTGGTCCTTTGCAGCGTTGGACCCCAGCTGGCGTTGGAAGGAGCCGCGGCGTGCGGTCTGCTGGAGCCCACCAGCCTTAGTCCGGTGCGTCCGTCCGGCTGGCACCCCTCCGCGGACGAGTTGGATGGGCTGCGGGATATCTTCTCAGCTGATACCGACTGCCCGGTGGACGATTTCGGACATGTACTCGTCGGACAGGGCAGGAGCAGGCCGGACTGGGGGAGGATCGCCCGCGCGGCCGACGTGCTGGTATATCTGGCACGGGCCGGCTCCGGGGAATCGCGGGCGGCAGCCCTTACAATGCTGGCCTGGCTGCAGTGGTGCCGGGGCCGCGGCACCGCCGCCGACAGCTACCTGGTGCTTGCCCTTGCCGCGTCGCCAGGGTACCGACTGGCTGTCCTGCTTCAGGAACTGCTCGGCACGGGCAGCGTCTGCGGCTGGGCCAGGAACAGGTCCACCGCGTGGAATCCGACGCCGGGGGAAGCGGCCTAGCACGGACTGGGACTTACACCGGCCCTGGAGGAAGTGGGCTTCAGCGCCGACGGGGCCGGTGCGCCACGAAGCCCAACGCTTCGCGGGCCATTGCGGAAACACCCGGCGAATCCGTGAAAGTTCCCGCAAGGTCGGCAAAGCGCTCGTCCGGATCCAGGCCCGTCCTGCGGGGAGTTGCGGGTCGGGCACAAGGCCTCCTTACGGAATCGGCCCGGCGGCTGTCGTCGGGGGGATCAGCTGATGGGCGGCGGCCCCGAAAATCGCTGGATAAAGCCGATGCGTGGACACTGAATCCTCTTTGTCAAGGGACGCACTTCTGCTGCAAACCAGGGTTGCGTGCTCGCCGGCCGCGAGCTTCCGGCACAGCCGCAACGGGACGCAGAAGGAACCTTCGTGAAAGATCCGTGAGACAATGGGAACCGAGACCCGGTTGGGTCCGTGTTTCATACACCGAATATTGGTGCCGGGCAGATGCTTGGAACCATTGGGAACATTGCCGGTCCGCCGGGAGTTGTAACTAGTGGCCCTGCAGCCGGCGCTGGTGTGTGAAAATCGCCACGGACTTGACAGGGTCATAGTGGTGTTGCCCATAGGCGACTCCACAGACCGCCGCAAGAAAGGTTTTCTGTGTCTCCTACCGCCAAGAGGAATGACCCCGCAACCGCCGGGGCTGGCGCCCAGGCCGATGAACTGACGCCCGCCCAGAAGCGTGCGGCCACCATCGCCGCCAAGAAGGTCTCCGCCGGTGTGGTGGATTCGGCCGCACCGAAGGCTCGCGCGCGCAAGACCAAGACCGCCGAGGATTCCGCCGTCAAGTCCGCACGCAGTCGGGCAGGCAAGGCCGCTGACGAGGCCGATGAAGCCCGAACGGATGACACGAGGGAAGCGGAGCCGGCCGAGGACGCCGATGCTACCGTCGTGGCCGAGGACGAAGAAGCTGTTGCGGGAACCACCGGCACCGGATTCGTCTATTCAGACGCCGACGACGACGACGCCCCTGTGCAGCAGGTCATGTCCGCCGGTGCCACGGCGGACCCGGTCAAGGACTATCTGAAGCAGATCGGTAAGGTCGCGCTGCTGAACGCCGAGCAGGAAGTCGATCTGGCGCTGCGCATTGAAGCAGGCCTGTTCGCCGAAGAAAAGCTCGCCAGCGACGACGGCAAGATCGACGACAAGCTAAAGCGTGAACTGCAGTGGGTGATCCATGACGGCAAGCGAGCCAAGAACCACCTGCTGGAGGCGAACCTGCGCCTGGTTGTGTCGCTGGCCAAGCGTTATACCGGCCGTGGCATGTTGTTCCTGGACCTGATTCAGGAAGGCAATCTTGGTTTGATCCGCGCGGTCGAGAAGTTCGACTACACCAAGGGCTTCAAGTTCTCCACCTACGCCACCTGGTGGATCCGCCAGGCCATCACCCGGGCCATGGCGGACCAGGCACGCACCATCCGCATCCCGGTGCACATGGTCGAGGTCATCAACAAGCTGGCCCGCGTGCAGCGGCAGATGCTGCAGGATCTGGGCCGGGAGCCGACTCCGGAAGAACTGGCCCTTGAGCTGGACATGACGCCGGAGAAGGTTGTTGAGGTGCAGAAGTACGGCCGTGAGCCGATTTCGCTGCACACACCGCTGGGTGAAGACGGCGACTCCGAATTTGGTGACCTGATCGAGGACTCCGAGGCCGTCGTCCCGGCCGACGCCGTGAGCTTCACGCTGCTCCAGGAGCAGTTGCACTCGGTGCTGGATACGCTCTCCGAGCGGGAGGCCGGCGTCGTCGCGATGCGCTTCGGACTGACCGACGGTCAGCCGAAGACTTTAGACGAAATAGGCAAGGTCTACGGTGTGACGCGGGAACGTATCCGGCAGATCGAATCCAAGACCATGTCCAAGCTGCGTCATCCTTCGCGGTCCCAGGTGCTTCGGGACTACCTGGACTAAAGCAACTGGCCAGCAGGCAACTGGACTGTGACTGCACTAAGACTGACTGAGAT
>JALYYI010000221.1 GCA_030946705.1 Actinomycetota bacterium
GGACCAGTGCGAGATCCCCAGCTCCTCCGGCGGGTTCCCGTCGTTGGTCAGGGTGTCGGCAATTAGGGCAAGCTCGTCGATCTCCCGCTCCCGGCCCGGGCGCTGGATGTCGGAGAGGGCCTCGATCCCGCCCTCGGCATAGCGGTTGCGCCATTTCAGGACCGTGGGTGCCGAGAAGCCGGTGGTCTGCTCGATCTGGACATTCGGCATCCCGTCGGCAGCCAACAGGACCGTGCGGGCCCGCAAGGCCACCGTCGCGGTGGATGCTTTCCCACGCGTCAGCGCCTCCAGGGCGCCCCGGTCACCGTCACGCAATTCCAAGGCCTTTGCCAGATAAACCATGGATCAAGTCTGACAACCAATCAGACCAAAAGGAATCAACGACACGCTACACTAGGTGCCGGTTACTCCTGCGAAAATTCCGGGTCGGCGCTGCTGCGTCGCTTATTTCCTCTCCGGAGCTGTCGTCCCATGACCGGTCCCCTGGCGGCTCCTTGCACCCAGAGGTGAGTTCTTTACCCGGAAGGACAAAAAGCGAGGGCCCCCATCGGCCAATAATGACCGGTTTCCCACAACCATTCCGCGCCATCGGCATCACGCCGTTCGTTCACCCCGAGCCGCCCCCAGACGACCGCCCCGGATCCGGCGAGAACCAGTGCCGCGCGAGCACGGCCGCTCCGGGCGTGGATCTCCTTGACTTCAGCCCTACCTTAGAAGTCCCTTTCCCCGCGCCGGCCACAGTGGCCACCGCTCCAAATTTTTGCCGCGCCCAAACTTCATCACATGCCGCTTCGCGCCCATAACGTCCCGCGACAGCAATAGCTACAGTTTCAGCTACACCTGAATGCACTGGCACTCCCAAGAAACGGAAAAACCCCCGACTTCTCGGGGGTTTTGCGGTGGCTCCGACCGGCGTCGATCCGGTGACCTTTCGATTTTCAGTCGAACGCTCTACCAACTGAGCTACAGAGCCGTGGTGAAACAACAATAACTGCGTCACCGGGGTGACCTGGATGCCTCCAAGAAACCAAAGCGACCCTGACGGGACTCGAACCCGCGACCTCCGCCGTGACAGGGCGGCGCGCTAACCAACTGCGCTACAGGGCCTTGCTAATTCACGCTCCCGCATGAAACAAGAGTTACATCTTATCAGCCTTTTCAGACCGGATCTGCCACTCTCGGTGTACCCCCAACGGGATTCGAACCCGTGCCGCCGCCGTGAAAGGGCGGTGTCCTAGGCCGCTAGACGATGGGGGCATCGGACACATTCGAGTGCCCCGCAGTGGTCTGCGATCTTCCCGAAGTGGACCCATAAAACTATAGGGCCTTGCCCGGCAATACACAAAACGCCTCGGGCCTACCCATCCGCACCCTCCGCCGGCCACTCACCGAGGCTCCCGCCGGCACCCGTTGGGGCCTGGTCGCCATCGTCGTCACGGTTGTCCTTTGGGCCTCCGCCTTCGTCGGAATCCGCGCGGTCGGCGCCTCCTTCAGCCCAGGCGCACTCTCGCTGGGACGGCTGGCGATTGGCGCCGTCGTCCTGAGCTTCCTGGCGGTTCCGAAGCTGAAGACCCTGCCGCGCGGCTGGCTCACGCAGCGCACCCTTGGCGCGATTCTGGCCTATGGGCTGATGTGGTTTGCCGGCTATAACCTGGCCAACCTGGCCCTGAATGCGGCGGAACGGCACCTCGACGCCGGGACCAGCGCCATGCTGATTAACGTTTCGCCGATCATTGTGGCGGTGCTGGCCGGCCTCATCCTCGGGGAAGGCTTCCCCCGCTGGCTGATCATCGGCTCGCTGGTGGGGTTCTGCGGCGCGGCTTTCATTGCGCTCGGTTCGGCCGGAAAGTCCACCTGGATCTGCTGGGCGTGGGGCTCTGTTTCCTGGCGGCCCTGCTGCTGGCCGCGGCCTCGGTGATTGTGCAGCGGCCGGTCCTGAAGCATGTGCCGGCGGTGCATGCGACCTGGTTCGGCTGCATCATCGGCGGCGTCTGTTGCCTGCCCTTTGCCGGCGATCTGCTGGGCAGTGCTGGGTGAAGTGCCCACGCTCTGGGGGCTGGCGGGCGGGGCCATCTGCCGGCGTGGCACTACGCGCCGGCGGTAGTCTGGGGGCATGCGCGATCCGCTGTCTTCGATGCCCAGCTTCGGCCGCTTCGAGATGAGCCTGCCGGAGTTTGAGGACGCGGTCGACGACGCCGTGTCCCGGATCCCGGCCGAGCTCACCAAAGCGATGACCAATGTCGGCATCTTCGTCGAGGAACGCTACGAGCCCGAGCCGGACGAGGACCCCGGCACGGTGTTGCTGGGCCTGTACCAGGGCACGCCGCTGACCGAACGCGATGCCTGGTGGGACGCGGGTTCGCTGCCGGACCGGATCATCATCTACCGGCAATCCATCCTCGACGCGTGCCGGTCCCGCGAGGAGGTGATCCAGGAAATCCTGGTCACCGTGATCCACGAAATTGCGCACCACTTCGGGATTAATGATGCCCGGCTGCACGAATTGGGCTGGGGATAGCGGCTCCTGTTCCCGCCGCGGGATTTGCCCCCAATGCCGACACGCCCAGACAAATGGGACGGAATGACACCGTTGTTGTTTATGTTATTCATGTGATCAGTGTTGCAAAAGTGACACTTGTGCAAGTAGCCTCAGACTCCTGTGTGAATGCAGTCCGGCTATTTTTGCTTTGACACCGTCTGACAGACGGGGCCAAACCGCCAAACCAGCCACCTCGATCAACGGATCGGCCATGTGCGGACCTCTGCTCATGAGTGCCTTCACGCGCCGGACTGTAGTGAGGTTATGGAATGACTTTGGCTCCGCGTTGCGCACCGGACACCGGGCAAAAGCACCCTGCGCCGTCGACCGGCCACCTGCGGACCCTGGCGCGCGGAACCGCGATAGCCGCTACCGCCGCCCTGCTGGCAGGCTCCTTCCTTGCACCGGCGCAGGCCTCCGAGCCGGCTCGTCCGCTGGCGCCCAACTTCGCCGCCCTGCCGGCCAGCCCCCAAGTTCCGACGCCGGAGGAGATTGCCGCGGCGAAAGCGAATGAGGCGAGCACCTCCACCGAGGTGGGCAAGATCGAGACCCTGCTGGATGACGCGACAAAAAACCTGCAGACCACGACAACCGCCTCCATGCGGGCGAACGATGGCTACACCAACGCGCTGATCACCCTTCAGCAGCGCAAGGACGCGGCCGCAGCGACGCAGGCCCAGGCGGACGCCGCCACCAGGATCTACGGCAAGGCAAAGATCCAGGTGGGCCAGCTGGCGGGGGATCTGTACAGGAACGGGGGCATGACGCCCAGCGTGCAGTCCATGCTCACCGGCGCCGCCTCAACCGACGCGCTGTACCAGGCATCAACGCTGATGGCCCTGGGCCAGAACCGCAGCCAGACGTTCCAGAATGCAGAAACGGCTGCTGCGGCCGCCAAGTCGCTGCGCGACCAGGCCGACCAGGCCAGCAGGGCCGCTGCGGATGCCGCCAAGGCCGCCGACGATGCCCGGCACACCGCAACGGCTGCCAACGACGCCCAGAACAAGGTCATCGCGGACAATGCGGCCGAGCGGACCACACTCATCGGCCAGCTGGCGTCGCTGCACAATACGACGACGGCGCTCGAAGACGCCCGGGTTACCGCCCTGGAGCAGCAGAAGGAACAGGCCCAGCTGGCCGCCGTCGTGGCCGCCTCCGCGAATCGGCCTGCACCGAGCGCTCCACCCAGCGTTGCTGGCCCGAGCAGCGGCGGCCAGGCGCACAGCGGCAACAGCCAGCCGAGCGGCAGCCAGGGCGGCGGCAGCACGGCGCCGGTAGTGAATACCCCGGCTCCCCCCGCGGCCAGTAACCCGGCGCCTCCGGTTGCGGATCCGGCTCCTGTGACGCCGCCGGTGCAGCAGCCTCCGGCCCCACCGGTCCAGCAGAGTCCGCCGCCGTCGAGTCCGCCGCCGTCGAACGGATCAGGCATCGCGGGCATGGTCAGCTACGCGATGTCCAAGGTCGGCGGTCCCTATTTGTACGGCGCCACGGGCCCGACGGCGTTCGACTGTTCCGGACTGGTCCTGCAGGCCTTCGCTTCCGTGGGCATCTCCGTGGCCCGTACCGGAACCGCCCAGTTCTGGCAGGCCCCCGTGCGCGTCCCGATCAGCCAGAGGCAGTACGGGGACCTGCTCGTCTTCAACGACGACGGAACCGGCAACTTCTCGCACATCGCGATCTACATCGGAAACAACCAGGTGGTGCAGGCGCTGAACCCCGGCCAGGGCATCCAGGTGACCAATCTGGCCTGGATGTCCGCGATGAACCTCTACGGATACGCTGCCCGCTACTGATTCGTTCGCCGATCGAGCCTGGCGGATCACCCACGTCTCGACAGGCTCGACCAGCGGCCTTTCCCGGACCAGCAAACCCCGGCTACAGCCCCAGCATTGGGCCGAACGAGGCGCGGTCGGCGAGCCTCGGATCTTCCTGGTCCGGGACCACCATCACCGGCCCCTTCGCGTGGTGAAGCACACCGTCCGTCGTCGAACCCAGCAGCATGCCGGCGAATCCGCCGCGGCCGCGCGTGCCCAGCACCAGCAGTTCGGAGGTCTTCGTGGCCTCGATCAGCACCTCCACCGGCGCACCGTCCACCAGCTCGGTCCGGATCGGCAGCGACGGGAAATGGCTTGTCAGCCAGGCCAGGCCGGCGTCAAGCTGGATGCGGATGTCGCGGAACAGCGCATCGCGGTCCAGCGGCGCTGGCACCCAGGCCATGGAACCGGTATAGGGCGGAACCGCGCAGATCACGTGCAGCGAGCGTCCGGCGCGCTGGGCCTGCTCGGCGGCCACCAGAACGGCCAGCCGGGCCTGGTCAGAGCCATCAACCCCGACCGTCACAATGTTCTGCACCTCGGCCGTGGACGGCCGGTCCTGCCGCCCGGGCGCGTGGTGCGGCGTCTCGCCCAGCCGGTCCGCGCAGCTGAGCGGAACGGTCACGGTGGGGCATTTGGAATGCGCCGGGAGGGCGCTGCTGACGGAGCCCAGCAGCCGGCCCACAAAGCCGCCCCGGCCGCGCGAGCCGAACACGAGCAGTTCAGCCGTCTCGGACATCTCCAGCAGCACCGCGGCGGCGTCGCCGCTTTCGACCCGGGCGTCGAGCTGGAGGTCCTGGCCGGCAAGCTTAGCCACCGCATGGTGGAGGACGGCCTCGGCACCCTCGCGGATGACGTCGTCGTCGACGGTCGCGTAACCGCCGTCAAGGCCGGAGGCGGCAAAAATCGGTACCGTAAAGGCGGTCACCAAATGCAAGGGGCGACGGCGGCGGGCCGCCTCGCGCGCTGCCCAGATGAGGGCGCAGTTGCCCTGGTCCGAGCCGTCCACGCCAACCACGATCCCGGTCGGCACGGGGGGTGGTTGCTGCTGGCCCGCTCCAGTACTGCCCGTTGATTCGGTCACGGCGCGCCTCCTTCGATCAGCGCCGCTGCCCCGTTGCAACGGCTAAGGCCCCCACATCGGAAGCCCTTAACTGGAACTATTCTCGGTTCGTTTGGGCACGTCAAGTTGACCGGCCGGGGTCCGGCGACGGGTTGCGCGGACATTCCTGAGGGCCGGTGCAGGCGGCCGCCGGGTATTTCCATTCGGCGGCAGAATTGTAAATTTTGCGCGACGGCCGCCCGGACCGGGCGGAAATCACCGCGTCAGGTAATCCACAATGTTGACGAGGGTCTATCCAGCGTTTCAAAAGTTCTGTAGTCTTCGAGAAATCGCTGATCCGATAGGCCTGTTCCAGAACGCCTGCCTGAGCCGCGTGTTGTTCCCGATGCCCGCCGGCATGCAGGTTGCTCCCCTGAGCATCCCGTAAGCTCGGAAAGCGTTCACCTATTCTGTTCACGAAGGATTGACCCATGATGAGTGTGCCGTCAGCACCCATGGCAACAGAGTCCACCACCACCGTGGTGATCGGCTCCGGCCTGTCCGGGCTCGCTGTGGCCAGCGAACTGAGCCGGCAGGGAGTGCATTCCATCGTGGTGGACGGGCTGGATTTCCTCGACGCTGCCGAACCCAGCCGCCGGGCGAAGGTTTCAGATCCGGTCGCCTTCGGCGAACGGACCGAGATCCTGCGCCTCCTGCGGCACTATGCGCAGACCCACGGCTTGGACGTGCGTAACTCCACTCGCGCCCTTGAACTGACCATGGTGGGAAACCAGGCCGGCGGTGCCTCCCGCCCCAAGAAGTGGATCATCCAGACGGCGGATGGCGTGCTGATGGCGGACAGCATCGTGCTCACCCGTTGCGCCCAGAACCAGCTGCGGCGGATCCTGGCGTCGCTGGGCATCAAGATCAGCCGGGACATCATGAACGCGCTGCGGGCGCTGGGGCTTTATCTGGTGGGCGTCGGCGATCTCATCACCCCCACCACCAAGGAAATCCTGCACCAGGCAAAAATGGTCAGCCAGGCGATTTCAGCCCAGAGCGCCAGCGCCGCGCTCGGTGCACTCGCCTAGCACCGGATCCTGGGAAGCCTCAGTCCTCGGCCCTGTCCAGCCGTCGCTTGGCGAACATACCTAGCGCCCCGACCGCCACAACCAGGACCACAATCGTCACCGCGATGCCCCACGGGAAACCCGCCGCGGGCTGCGCAGCCGGTGAGGCCGCCGTCGTCTGCAGGGGAGCGGGCGTGCCGGCGAGGGATCCGCCGCCGTGGGCCGCCGCGCTGCTGGCGGTAAAGCTGAAGGTGCCTTCAATGGGGTGGCCGTCCGAGGAGACCAGCCGCCACAGGACCGTGTATTTGCCCGCCGGTCCGCCCGGTTTGAGCTGCTGAGTGGCCACGTGATCGACCACCTGCACGTTGCCCTGCGCCCAGTCTTTGCCGCTGGCATCCTTGACCTGGATGGCGGAGCCAAGCGCCCCGGGAGTGTTGTCCAGGGTGATGGTGATGTTCGCAGGCAGGCTGGCCACGGTCGAACCGTTTGAAGGGCTGGTGGTCTCCACCACGTCGTGGGCCGAGGCCGCAGAGGCGGATCCGAGCATCGTCAGCAGGGCTACAACGGCCGCCAGCAAGGCGGCCAGCAGGGATGCCGCGGCTTTCCGTGGCGCCCGGCTTCGATACTGCTCAGCAATCGTCATGGCTCGACTTTCCGTTCGGATGGGGATTCCGTCCCACGTTACGGCAACGGGCCGGGAAGGTTGGGCGTTCCTGGCCGGATCCCGCCCAGTAGGATTCTAAGTAGTCCGATTTATTCATTGCCTAGTGCTGGAGGGCATTCAGTGGCGCTTAAAGGCTCCGTGCTCGACCGTTATTTCCTTGTATCGCAACGTGGTTCCAATTTCCCCCGGGAGATCCGCGGGGGTTTTGCCACCTTCTTCGCGATGAGCTACATAGTGGTCCTGAACCCGCTGATCCTGTCCGGCGCGGACTCCTCCGGCCATGTCCTGGGCGTGGAACGGGTCGCGGCCGCCACCGCCTTCGTGGCCGGAATCCTGACCATCCTGATGGGAGCTTGGGGCAAGCATCCCTTTGCCCTGGCCACCGGGCTGGGTGTCAATGCCTTCGTGGCCATCACCGTGGCCACCCATCCGGGCCTGACCTGGCCGGACATGATGGGCCTGGTGATGATCTCGGGTATCACGATGTTCGTCCTGGTGCTCACGGGATTCCGGACGGCCGTCTTCAAGGCCGTCCCGGAGGGGCTGAAAACCGCGATCGTGGTGGGCATCGGTCTGTTCATCGCCCTGATCGGCCTGGTCAACGCGGGCTTTGTCCGCCGCAACCCGGACGCCGCGGGCACTACCGTTCCCGTGGGGCTCGGCTTCGACGGTAAGCTGCTGGGCTGGCCCACCGTGGTGTTCGTCTTCGGCCTGATCCTGACCATCGCGCTGGTGGTGCGCAAGGTCAAGGGCGGCATCCTGATCGGCATCATCGCCTCCACCATCCTGGCCAACATCCTGGAGCTGGCCTTTCACATTGGTCCCAGCTTCAACGGCAAGACCTACAATCCCGCCGGCTGGTCGCTGGTGGCGCCGCAGCTGTCCAACTGGTCGCTGCCGGATCTGAGCCTGATCGGCAAGTTTGATCTGTTCGGCTCCTTCGCGCACCTGGGCGCGCTGGCGGCGGTCCTGCTGGCCTTCGTGATCCTGCTCAGCATCTTCTTTGACGCGATGGGGACCATGGTCGGCCTGGCCGGGGAGGCCGGCACGCTACGGAAGGACGGCACCATCCCGAATGTCGACCGCGTGCTGCTGGTGGATGCCTTCGGCGCCATCGCCGGCGGCGGTTCGTCCGTTTCCTCCAACCAGATCTACGTCGAATCCGGCGCCGGCATCGGCGAGGGTGCGCGCACCGGGCTGGCCTCGATCGTGACCGGTCTGCTCCTGCTGCTGGCCATGTTCGTCACTCCGCTGATCAAACTGGTGCCGTTCGAGGCGGTAGCCCCCGCGCTCGTCGTCGTCGGCTTCATGATGGTCTCCCAGGTGGGCAAGATCGACTGGTCCGACTGGGGCATTGCGATCCCGGCGTTCCTGACCTTCACGCTGATGCCGTTCACGTACTCGATCGCGAATGGCCTGGGTGCCGGGTTCATTGCATACGTGCTGATCCGCACCGTCCAGGGCCGCGCCAAGGATATCCACCCGCTGATGTGGGCCGTTGCCGTCGCGTTCGTGATCTTCTTCGGCATCGGTCCGATCGAGCAGGTCTTCGGGGTCAAATAGCCCTCCCCGCCTTGGTTGAGAACACAGTTGGCGCCCATGTTTTCGGATGACATGGGCGCCAACTGTCCTTTGAACGGTGGGCGGGTGCGGCTCGCCGGACGGTATTGGGGTGCGGTTCTGGCATTCCGGACGGCTCGACGGCGGTGCCGCTGGCTTTGTCGGCCGGGGTGGGGTGAGCTTGGTGTATGGATTTCCCTGCCGTAGACGTTGACGCCTCCCCGCAGCCTTGGACCGGCCGCTACGACGGGGACGGCGCCGAACACCGGCGCTGGTGGCAGGCCGTTGAGCCGCTGCGCGGGGATTCGCTGATCGGGCCTGTCGAGATCACGGCGGACGGGTCCCGCCAGGCTCGATTGGCGGACGGGTCCCGCCAGGCTCGACCGGCGGCGGTGCTGCTGGGTTTCTGCAGCGACGAGGGCGTCCGACGCAACCAGGGACGGCCTGGTGCGGCCGCCGCGCCGGCAGAAATCCGCGCCGCGCTCGGCTCGCTGGCCTTCCATCTGGACCGCCGCGTGCACGATGCCGGTGACGTCGCCGTCGTCGGGGATGATCTGGAGGCCGGGCAGGCGCGTGCGGGCGCTGCCATCAGCGCCCTGCTCGACGCCGGGGCGCTTCCCGTGGTCCTGGGCGGCGGGCACGAGACGGCGTACGCCAGTTACCTGGGCGTGGCCGGATCGCGGCGGATGGGCGAGGGGGCCCGGCTGGGCGTGCTGAACCTTGATGCGCATTTCGACCTGCGGGACGAGCCCGTTCCGAGCTCGGGCACCCCGTTCCTGCAGATGGCCGGGGCGGAAGCCGAGGCGGGACGCGAACTGCGCTACGCCGTCGTCGGCATCAGTGAACCGAACAATACGCGCACGCTTTTCGAGACCGCGGGCCGGCTCGGAGTGCAGTACCTGCTGGATGAGGATTGCCTGGCGGAGCGTGCGCGCGATTTTGTCGCGGCATTCCTGGATTCGGTGGACGTGCTCTACCTGACCATCGATCTGGACGTGCTGCCCTCGGCGGTGGCCCCCGGCGTCAGCGCTCCGGCCGCCTATGGCGTGCCGCTTGCGGTCATCGCCGCCGTCTGCCGCCAGATTGCGGCAAGCGGGAAGCTGATCCACTGCGACGTCGCCGAACTGAATCCGGAGTTCGACGTTGACCACCGCACCGCCAAGGTGGCGGCCCGGCTGGTCAACACGCTGCTGCGCTGAGCCGCGGCTGGCTCCGGCCGGATCCGGCTGTGTCCGGCGGTGCCCCCGTGCTACTGGAGCGGGCCGACGGCGGACTCGGCGGCGGCGCGGATGGCACCGGCGGCTACCAGGCGGTCCGCTTCCTCCAGCTCCGGGGAGAGGAACCGGTCCGCTCCCGGTCCGGCCACGCTCTCGCGCAGCACCGCCAGCACGGCGGCACCGGCCGGGCCGGGCAGCAGTGGGGAGCGCATGTCGATGGCCCGGGCCGCCGTCACCAACTCGATCGCCAGCACGCGGCGCAGGTTTTCCACCGAGCGGCGCAGTTTCCGGGCGGCGTGCCAGCCCATCGACACATGGTCCTCCTGCATCGCGGAACTGGGGATGGAGTCCACCGATGCGGGCACCGCCAGCCGCTTGCAGTCCGAGACCAGGCCGGCCTGGGTGTACTGGGCAATCATCAGCCCGGAGTCAACTCCCGGGTCGCCGGCCAGGAAGGCGGGCAGTCCGTGCGAGCGGGCCGGATCCAGCATCCGGTCCGTGCGGCGCTCGGCAATGGAGGCGACATCGGCGGCGACGATGGCCAGGAAGTCCAGCACATAGGCCACAGGGGCGCCGTGGAAGTTGCCGTTGGAGCTGACCCGGCCGTCCGGCAGCACCACCGGGTTGTCGATGGCGGCGGCAAGTTCACGGGTGGCCACCAGGTAGGCATGGTCCAGCGTGTCCCGGGCTGCGCCGGCAACCTGCGGGGCGCAGCGCAGGGAGTACGCGTCCTGGACCCGGCTGTCCCCCACCCGATGGGAGGCGACAATGGGTGAATTGGAGAGGACGCGGAGCATATTTTCCGCGCTGGCCGCCTGACCCGGGTGCGGCCGCAAGGCCGCGTGCAGTTCCGGCAGGAACACCTGGTCGGTGCCCAGCAGACCCTCCACGGACAGCGCTGCGGTGATGTCCGCCGTCGTCAGCAGCTCACGCAGGTCCGCAATGGCCATCAGCAGCATGCCCAGCATGCCGTCCGTGCCGTTAACCAGCGCCAGGCCTTCCTTCTCCGCCAGCACCACAGGCTCAATGCCGGCTTCCGCCAGCAGCTCGGAGACCGGACGTCCGGATCCGCCAAACAGCGTGCCATCCGGGCCGGTCGCCTCGCCCTCGCCCATCAGCACCAGCGCACAGTGCGAGAGCGGCGCCAGGTCCCCGGAGCAGCCCAGCGACCCGAACTCGCGGACCACCGGGGTGATGCCGGCGTTCAGCACGTCCACCATGGTCTGAACGACGACGGGACGGATGCCGGTGCGGCCGGAGGCGAGCGTCTTGGCGCGCAGGAACATCAGAGCCCGGACCACCTCGCGCTCCACCGCCGGGCCCATCCCGGCCGCGTGGCTGCGGATCAGCGATTTCTGCAGCTGAGTGCGCATGTCCGCGGGGATGTGGCGGTTGGCCAGCGCCCCGAAACCGGTGGAGATTCCGTACGCGGGGACGTCCGAGTGCGCCAGCTCATCGATGTGGGCGCGGACCTTGGCGAGGGTGTCCAGGGCTTCCTGGCTGATCATCACGCTGGCATCGTGGCGGGCGACGGCGATCACGTCTTCCAGCGTGACGCCGGAGCTGGAGAGCAGCACTTCGCTGGTTTCGAGGACTTCTGCGGTCATGATTGCTTACCTTCTAAGTTGTGTGGCTGGGTCTTCCGCGGATCGAGTGCTCACTTGGTGCCCGATACAGGGCTGTAGCGGACACCAAGTGCTCAGTGGATGGGGTTATTTGCCTTCGGCCATGGGGATGCGGACGCCGCGCTGTTCGGCGACCTCGACGGCGCGCTCGTAGCCGGCGTCTACGTGCCGGATGACGCCCATGCCGGGGTCATTGGTGAGCAGCCGTTCGAGCTTCTGGGCTGCGACTTCCGTGCCGTCGGCCACGGAAACCTGGCCGGCGTGGATGGAACGGCCGATGCCGACGCCGCCGCCGTGGTGGATGGAGACCCAGGTGGCACCGGAGGAGGTGTTGAGCAGGGCGTTGAGCAGCGGCCAGTCCGCGATCGCGTCCGAGCCGTCCTTCATGGCCTCGGTTTCGCGGTACGGGGAGGCCACCGATCCGGAATCCAGGTGGTCCCGCCCGATCACAATCGGCGCCTTGACCTTGCCCTCGGCCACCAGCTTGTTGAACAGAACCCCGGCCTTGGCACGCTCGCCGTAACCGAGCCAGCAGATACGCGCCGGAAGCCCCTCGAATTCAACATGTTCGGCGGCCGCATCGAGCCAGCGGTGCAGGTGCTCGTTCTCCGGGAAGAGCTCCTTCAGGGCCTGGTCGGTGACGGCGATGTCCGCCGGGTCACCGGAGAGAGCCACCCAGCGGAACGGGCCAAGCCCCTCGCAGAACAGCGGGCGGATGTAGGCCGGGACGAAGCCGGGGAATTCGAAGGCGCGGCTGTAGCCGCCCTTGCGGGCCTCGTCGCGGATGGAGTTGCCGTAGTCGAAGACCTCGGCGCCAGCGTCCTGGAACTCGACCATAGCCTGCACCTGCCGCGCCATCGAGTTCTGCGCCTTCTTGGTGAACCCGTCCGGATCCGCCTTCGCCTCGGCTGCCCACTGCTCCACGCTGTATTCGGTGGGCAGGTAGCTCAGCGGGTCATGCGCGCTGGTCTGGTCGGTAACGATGTCCACGGTGAACTCGCCGGCCATGTGCCGGCGCAGCAGCGCCGGGAAGACCTCGGCGGCATTGCCCACGTAGCCCACCGAGAGCGGGCGCCTTTCCGCCTTGGCGGCCAGCACCTTGGCCAGGGCCACCTCCAGGTCCGTTTCGACGTTGTCGAGGTAGCGCTTGCCCTCCCGGCGGCGCAGGCGGGACTCATCGACGTCGACAATCAGGCAGGCGCCGCCGTTGAGGGTGACCGCCAGCGGCTGGGCCCCGCCCATTCCGCCGCAGCCGCCGGTGAGGGTCAGCGTGCCGGCGAGCGTCGCGCTTTCGTCCGCGAACAGCTTGCGGGCGATCGCGGCGAAGGTCTCGAAGGTGCCCTGCAGGATGCCCTGCGTGCCGATGTAGATCCAGGAACCGGCCGTCATCTGGCCGTACATCATCAGGCCCTCAGCCTCCAGCCGGCGGAATTCCGGCCAGTTGGCCCAGTCGCCCACCAGATTGGAGTTCGCGATCAGCACCCGCGGTGCCCACTCGTGCGTGCGGAACACCCCGACCGGCTTGCCGGACTGGACAAGCAGCGTCTCGTCCTTTTCCATCGTGGTCAGGGTGCGCGTGATCGCGTCGAACGCGTCCCAACTGCGGACCGCCCGGCCTGTGCCGCCATAGACGACCAGGTCATCCGGGCGCTCGGCAACCTCCGGGTCAAGATTGTTCATCAGCATCCGCAACGGTGCTTCCGTCTGCCAGCTCTTGGCCGTCAGCTCCGTGCCCCGGGCCGCCCGGACGGGACGGGCACCGGTGTGGAAATCAGCGTGTGCCATGTCGACTCCTAAAATTTCGGTAACTCGGTGGGACCGGAAGTGATTCCGGAGGAAGGAAATGTCTCTATCTCCATGAAAGCCCTTGGCACCCCGCACACCAACGGGTTTCCGGCCTCAGCTGTCCGGGATTCCAGACATAGCCGCCCTGGCCTGCGGCCTGGGATGGCGCGGCGGGCGGGGCATCAGGATGTGGGACGGCCGTGGATCCGGTTCGACAGCTCGTCCGCCACCTTCTGCACCCGCCGGGCAAGATCGGGCCACTGCTCGACGGGGGCCTTGTCCTCCAGGAAGGTCACGGCCACGGCCGCCGTGGGCCAGCCCACATGGTCCGTCACGGCCGCCGCCACGGAACCGAAACCGGGCGTCACTTCGCCGTGCTCGGTAGCATAACCGCGCTGCCGGACCTGATCCAGATGCGATTGCAGCACCGAATATTTCAGGATCGGCGACTCGGTTTCATGGCGTGAACTGAAGGCGGCGGCGTTGGGGTACAGGGCCCGGACCTGCGACTTAGGCAGCGCGGCGAGGATGGCGCGCCCGCTGGCGGTGAGGTGGCTGGGCAGGCGGACTCCGACGTCGGTGACCAGGGAGGGGCGGTTCTTGGCCCGTTCCTCCACGATGTACAGGACGTCGCGGCCGTGCAGCACGGCCAGGTGGGCGCTCTCGCCGATGCCGTCCACCAGCGCGGCGAGCATAGGTCGGCCCAGCCGGGAGAGCGGTTCCTGCCGGGAATAGGCCGAACTGAGCTCAAACGCGCTGATCCCCAGACCGTAGCGCTGCTCCTCGTGCAGATGCAGCACAAAGCCATTCTGTTCCATCACGCCCAGCAGATGATAGACACTGGAGCGCGGCAGGCCCAGGCTGGACGCAATGGTGGAAGCCGCCATCGGGCCCCGCTTGGAGGCGAGCAGCTTGAGCACCCGCAGCGTGTTTTCCGCTGCGGGAACCTTGGATAGCGGTTTGGTCCGGGTGGTCATGTGATCCTCGCTTCGGGAGCGGATGGTCGACGGCGGCTGGCTGACGGACTGACGGACTGACGGACTGACGGGGATAACGTATTTACCTGTCCGGGACAACTCACTTAAGGTTCCCGCACCGCCGGACACCCACTGACTCCATGAAAGCACTGTTGTGTCCGGAATACCAGACATGGGCGGCCGTCGGGCCTGCCCATCGCCCGCGGCGGCAAGGCCCCCCCACCGTTGAGTGCACAGCTCGCGCCCATGTTTTAGAAAAACATGGGCGCGAGCTGTCATTTAAACCCGTATCCGCGGGACTTGAGCGCCCTGAGGACCTTGGCCACGACGGCCGGTCGCTCGCCCCGCAGGTCGGTTTTATCCACACGCACCTCAAGCCACCGCAGTTGGGCTGTCGAATCGGCCCGGCGGATATCGCACCCGTATTGCTCGGCGGACCCGTGATGGCCGCCGTCGTACTGTATGGAAATGCGGTACCCGGGATAGCAGGCATCCGGCCAGACCGCCGGTATTCCGGATTGATCGCGCAACACAACGTTGAGTTCCGGTTCCGGCAACCCGGCCCGGACCAGGGCCAAACGCAATTGCGTTTCCGGCGGACTGTCCACGCCTACCCGGATCAGGCCCAGCGCCTCGCGGGCGTTGAGGATTCCGCGCGCCCGCCGATGCCGGGCCACCATCAGCTGCAGGGTCTCCAGCTCGGCGAGCGGTTCCTTAGGCACAGGAAATTCCGGACCGTGGCTGCAAACAATGGAATCACCGGCCGCGATGAGCTCGTCGAGTGACAGCCGCGATGCCAGGTCCAGCCAGGTCCGCGCCGCCGAGGTGAGGCGGACGCCGTCGACCGTTGCCACCTCATCCGGAGCCAGCGACATGCGGTGGCCCACGACGTTCACCCGGCGCGGCGTGCTCCCCGTCTCCGGCCGGGCCACGTGGATGCGCCAGTCCTCCTGGGCCCAGGACGGGAGCGCGATCTCCAGCACCCGGGCGGCAGAATGATGGGACAGCAGGGACGAATCATCCAGGTCCGTGTACGCACGGATGGCGGCGGCGCCCTTCGGCTGGGCACCCAGCGGCATCCGGATCCCGCGCGAAACGGTGAAGACGTCCCGCGCGCGGGTCCGTTTGCGCGGCACCCCCGCCTTGTCCGCTGCCCGCAGAGAGAAGGACCCTTCGAGCAACGACGGCGGCAAGGGGATAGGTCGCATACTTGATTGTCACCGCCGCGCCGGTGCAGCGGCCCGTTATCCACAGGTCCGCGCTGGCCCTCCCCTGTTGAGGCAGCACTTCGCGCCCATGTTTTCGAAAAACATGGGCGCGAAGTGTCATCTCAACGAGCGAGGGAAGTCAGCGTGCGGACCAGCCGCCATCCATGGTGTAGGACGCCCCCGTGACCATCGCGGCCGGTCCGGACACCAGCCAGCCCACCAGGGACGCCACCTCCTCCGGCTCCACCAGCCGCTTGATGGCGCTCTCGGTCAGCATGACCTTGCTCAGCACCTCTGCCTCGCTGATCCCGTGCACCTTCGCCTGGTCGGCTATCTGGGTTTCCACCAGCGGCGTCCGGACATAGCCCGGGTTCACGCAGTTGCTGGTCACGCCGTGCTCGCCGCCCTCCAGCGCCGCAACCTTGGACAGCCCCTCCAACCCGTGCTTTGCCGCGACGTACGCGCCCTTGAACGGCGACGCGCGAAGGCCGTGCACGGAGGAGACGTTAACAATCCGGCCGAAGTCCTGCCCATACATATACGGAAGCGCGGCGCGGATGAGCAGGAAGGGCACCTCCAGCATGAGCGTCATGATGCGGCGGAAATCCTCCGGATCGAACTCTTCCAGCGGGCTGATGTGCTGGATTCCGGCGTTGTTGACCAGAATGTCCGTCTCCAGCCGAATCCGTTCCAGCACCCCCGGGTCGGCCAGGTCCACAACCCAGGCCTCGCCGTCGACCTCTTCCGCCAGCGCCCGGGCGCCGGCCTCGTTGACGTCCGCGACCGTGACCCGGGCACCTTGGGCGGCCAGGCCGCGGACGACGGCGGCCCCGATTCCGCTGGCCCCGCCGGTCACCAGCGCGCGGCGCCCGGC
>JALYYI010000227.1 GCA_030946705.1 Actinomycetota bacterium
CGATTTAAGCAACGAAAGGGGCGCCCTCATGAAGGCAGTACTTAACGGCACCGTGCTGCGGAAACACCCCGGGACCAGCTGACCTGTCAAGATCGAAGGGAACTGGTACTTCCAGCCCCAGAGAGCGTTGACTCAGCACTGCATTTTGCGGCGCGACGCCTAACACCTGCGGGTAGAAAGGACGGTGCCAGTGCTTTAGTGTCAAAGCGGCGGGAGCCTGCTGCCGGACCACGCCTTCAGCCACCCCGATCCGTATCCCCGTCGCTGGAGCGGGCTGGCCGGGATTACAGCGTCTACGTCGCATTCCGGAAAGAAATCCAAATCACCCAGTAGCAGGGGGCTGACCCTACACCAGCCGGGGCTTCCCTTTTGAGGGGATCCGGCAGGGTGGCGGGCTGCGCGGCAGCTTAGGAGGTAGCGGTCAGATCTGGCCTATCCACAGACAGAGAAGGGAAGACATGAGCCTGCAGAGCGAGAGACTGGAATTCCCGGGATCGGAGGGGGAGCTGCCGGAGATCATGCACGGCATCGGCGGGGAACGGGACCTGGCCAAACGCGAGCCCAGGCATATCAGCCTCGTCAACGCCGCCTGGGCCATTAGCGCAGACGAGGACCGCGTCGGCCGTTCCTGGGTCGCCGGGGACGGGGACGCCTCGTGAACGAACCCGTTCCGGGCAGCCGGCGCCGGGCGGTCCTTCGCCTGGTGATCCTGCTGGTACTCGTGGCTGCCGCTTCCGTGGCGGCGCTGGTGTTTCACCTCCCACCGATCCAGGAGATCCGCGGCTTCTTCACCAACACCGGCTGGTGGGGGCCGGCGGCCTTCATCCTGGCATATGCCGCCCTAACCCTGGCGCCGGTACCCAAAAATGTCCTCTCGGTCGCTGCCGGGCTGGTCTTTGGGTTTGCCGGCGGCATCGCCGTCGTCCTAGCCGCCGCGATCCTGGGCGCCATCGCTGCCTTCTGGCTGGGCCGCTGGCTGGGCCGTGAAGCGGTGGAGAAATTCACAGGGGCACGGGTTGAAAAAGTCGACCGGCTGCTGCGCCGGCGCGGTCTGGCGGCCATGATCGGGGTCCGCCTCGTGCCCGTCCTGCCGTTTACGGCCATCAACTACACGGCCGGGCTGACGTCCATCCGCTGGTGGCCCTATTTCCTCGGGACCGTCATCGGCATCCTGCCCGGCACGGTAAGTTTCGTGACACTGGGGGCGTTCGGTCTGCAGCCGGGATGGCAGCTCAACCTCGCCCTCGGCGCCCTCGGCCTGCTCACCCTGGCCGGGCTGGTGGTCGCGCTCCGACGACGCCGGAAGGGCAAGGGCGCCGATGTTTGACGCCCGGCTGCGCGTCCTGATGGCACCTGCCCTGACCCGGGCGGCCGGGTGGCTGGACCGGACGCCCGTCACCCCAGACCGGCTGACCGGCCTGAACCTTGTCCTGGGGCTGGCCAGCGCGGTCCTGGCCGCAGGGCAGTCGTGGCTTCCTGCCCTGGCCGCATGGCTGCTGTGCCGGGTCGCCGACGGTCTCGACGGGCCGCTGGCCCGACGCCGGAACCTGCGCGCGGGGACTGAGGACACCGGTCGGGGTGGATTCTGGGACATCTGCGCCGATTTCACTGTCTACGGCGCCACGGTGGTCGGCATCGGGGTCGGCGCGACCGCCGCGTTCGGCGCCCCGTGGCTGCCGTTCCTGCTGGTCCTGTTCGCCTACTACATCAACGGCACGGCCTTCCTGGCTTTCTCCTCCATCGCCGAAAAAACCGGCCGCCAGCTCAGGGACGGCCGATCTCTGTCGTTCCCGGGGGGCCTGACCGAAGGCGCCGAGACCGTAGCCGTGCACAGCTTCTGGCTGATATTCCCCGGCGCAGCGTGGGAAATCGCGTCCGTCTGGGCACTGCTCGTCACTGCCAGCGCCGCCCAACGGATCATCGCCGGCTACCGGTCCCTGCACTGAGGACCGGCCTGTCCAGCCAGCGGCGACGGAACCAGACCAGACCCGCCATGACCCGGCGGACCACCGGAGAGGCCAGACGCTCCCGGACATCGGCGACTGCGGCATTCCAGACCCCGTCCGAATAGGTCGGGTACGGGTGGGTCGTCCCGGCAATATCGGAGGTTGTCAGCCCTTTCCGGACGGCCAGGGTCAGTTCAGCCAGGGATTCCCCGGCCCGCGGGCCGACGATCGTGCCGCCCAGGATTCTTCCCCGCCGGTCCACGATCAGCCGGGTGAACCCGTCCGTCATGTCCTCCGTCACCGCGCGGTCGACGTGGGTGTGCCGGACGGTCCGGGCGCGGTGCTGCTGGCGGGTGTCGGCGGTGGTGAGCCCGACGGCGGCCACCTCCGGGGAAGTGAACGTCACCCGCGGCACGGTGTCACTGACGTGGCGCTTGAGTCCGAGTACCGCGTTCGACGCCGCTACGGATGCATGGACGCCGGCCAGATGGGTGAACTGGGGGTTGGCTGTCACATCTCCCGCGGCCCAGATGAGCGGGTTGGAGGTCATCATCCGGGTGTCCGTGATCACCTGGCCGTCCTTGTCCAGGCTTACCCCGATCCGTTCCAGGCCAACTCCCGCGGTGCGGGGGGTGCGTCCGGTTGCCAGCAGGACCGTGTCCGCCTCAATGACCGCACCGTCCCCAAGCCGGATCCGGGATCCGCCGTCGGTGGTGACCGCGTCCTCGACGGTGGTGTTCTCAAGGACGCGGACGCCATCGGATGTCATGGCCTCCCGGACCAGGTCGGCGGCGTCGGGATCTTCCTTGGGGAGGATCCGGGAGCGGACGATCAAGGTGACCGCGGATCCGAGCCGGGCGAAGGCCTGTCCGATTTCGCAGGCGATCGGGCCGCCGCCGACAATCGCCAGCCGCCCCGGAAGGGTGTCGAGTTCCCAGATCGTGTCCGAGGTCACCGTGGCCGCGGGGTCCAGGCCGGGAATGGTGGTGCTGACCGGGGTCCCTCCGGTGGCGAGCAGGGCCTGCCGGAAGCGGATCGTCCTGCCGTCGACCTCGGCCACCCCTGGTGCGCGGAACGTCAGGGTTCCCTTGATGACCTCCACGCCGGCGGCTTCGAGCTCCGCCGGGGAGTCGATGGGTTCGATGGTGGTGATCGCTGCCGCTATGCGTGTCCGGACAGCGGTGAAATCCGGTGGCTGCCCGGTGAGTGCGCGCGCTGTCCGGGCGTGCCCGGCTTCCGAGAGGAGGGTCTTGGACGGCACACACCCGGTCCACACGCAGTCCCCGCCGGTGCGGGCCCGTTCGACCAGTACGGTTCTCGCTCCGAAACCGGCTGCCGTTTTGGCCCCGACGATTCCTGCGGTCCCCCCGCCCACCACCAACAAATCAAAGACCCGGTTCTCCTCTGCCATGATGGACTCCTCGTCAGAGACTTTGAATGCCGGACATTGCATCCGCTACGGCGGAACGAACCAGAAGGAGCCCGCCATCCGCGACAAATACACGACCTTTGCCCCGTTTTACGACCTGCTGTCGGGCGAATACCCTGTCTATCACGCCGGGCGGGTGCTCGGCATCGATGCCCTGGCCCCCACACCAGGCCAGCAGGTGCTGGATATCGGTTGCGGAACCGGGCTGAACTTTACCCTGCTGCAGCAGCACATCGGGGGCACCGGGACGATCGTGGGCATCGACCGCAGCACCGAGATGCTCCGCCAGGCACGACGGCGTGCTGACAGGCGTGGATGGGGCAATGTCATCCTCATCCGGGCGGACATGACCACCCTGGACCCGTCCGTCATTCGTACGGCGATCGACCGCCTGGGAGGATCCCCGGCCTCCGGTGCTGCAGTGGGAACCTATTCCCTGTCCCTGATGCCGGGCTGGAGGACGGCCTGGGAAAATATGACGTTAATGCTGGGCGGGGACGCCCGCGTCAGCGTCGTGGACATGCAGGACCCTGCCGGCCGGGCACGCTGGCTGACCCCGCTGGCACGGTTTGCCTGCGCACTGGGCGGGGCCGACAGCAGCGCTCATCCCTGGCAGGCGGTCGAGGAAGAGTGCGTCGACGTCGTCCGTGCCTCCGCTTGGGGAGGACACATCCAGATCCGCGCCGGCCGGCTCCATCCCGGAACCGCGTAGTCCGGGGTGGCTTGTGAAAAAAGTGTGAAAAATCCGACGCTAAGGTTTTGCCGGGCGTCGTAGTGGCCTGTATTTGCCGGGTTTGATGTTGGCGCACGGCCAGGTGTAGTCACCGGTGAGGTTGATGTGTTCCCAGCCCAGCGGTGAGAGGAACCGCAGGAGGTCCGGGTCGATGTCACCGCCGTTGCTGGTCAGGGTGGTGATGGTGCGGTCAAGGTAGACCGTGTTCCAGAGGATGATGGCTGCGGTGAGTAGGTTCAGCCCGCTGGCGCGGTAGCGCTGCTGCTCGAAGGAACGGTCATGGATTTCGCCGAGCCGGTTGAAAAACACGGCCCGGGCGAGGGTTCGCAACCTCAGCTTCAGATGCTCGGAAAGCTTCGGTCTTGGCGCGCATCAGCTCACCCACGGCGCGACGGTCGAGCCGTTCCAGCGCGTCGTCGCTGATCGATTCCAAGGGCCGCTGACCGGATCCGCGGCGCGGGCGCGCCACCGGTCAAGGCGGTCCTCGACCCGCCATGCCAGAACAGCGGCGGTGTCCTTGGCGGGGTCGAAGTCTCCTTCGTTGACGCTGTCCTTTAGCAAGTGGACGAGGTTGAAGCCTTCGTTCTCGGCCGCGCGCAGATGCGTGGCGATCACGCCCCAGGCGCTGGAATTGGTAAACGTCCCGGCTACGCCTTCGTCAAGTTCGCGGCGGGCGATGTTCGCCATCCGCAGTTCGTTGGCCTGCACATCGATGTCCCTGTACTGCTCGGACATCTGCGGCAGTGACCGGGCCTGGGCGCGATCGGCGTCCACCTGTTCGTGGGCGGTGAGGTTGCCGTCGTGGTTGGCGGCCACGGCCGTCAGAACATCCTCCATGGTTTCCCCGTCACCCACGACGCCATGGAGAGGCGGTTGGACTCGCGGCCACGGGACGCGGCGACATAGGCCAGCGCACGGGACAGCCCCGAGCTGATGAGAGCGTGCGTTGTGTCGCAGGTGACGCCCCGGGGGGCGGTGGATCGTTGCCGCGTACCCGAGCATCGTTTTCCTGCGCACGTACTCGGCCGGCAGCGTGAGCGTGCCCCGGTGGCCATGATGATCTGAATTTGGCGGAGCGCCATGCCCTTGACCGTAAACCTTCAAACCCTGACTCGATGGTCACGTTCGAATCCGGAATCGACGGGTAACTCTCCGGTCGCTGGGTTCCCTGAGGGTCAGATCGGGGTGTGCCGGGCCAGGACCGGGCATGCCCGTCCATCTTGTTGCCCGCCACAGCAGTCGCACAGAAGCCGGTCGAGGGAGCCACGCAGTTCGGTCAGCGCGGCGAGTTTCTCGTCGAGTTCGGTGATTTTCGACCGGACCCGGGTTGCCAGGTCCCCGCAGGCGATCACGGGGTCCGGGCTCAGGGCGAGCAGTCCTGTGATCTCGTCGAGGCTGAGTCCGAGTGATTGGGCCTGTTTGATCAGGCGCAGCCGGGCCACGGCCTCGACGGGGTAGTCCCGGTATCCCGACGGGTGCCGGGGCGGGGCGGCCAGCAGCCCTCGGCGTTCGTAGTAGCGGAGGGTCTCGACGTTGACACCGACCGCTTGGGCGAGTTCACCAGTATGCATATTTCCAATTTACGCCCGAACTGCAAGGGTCCGCCCTTGACTCCGTACCCGCGTACGGGGTCGACACTGGAGGGGACGTCGAGATCGGCGTCGTCCCGATCGAAATTTGAGGTTGTCCATGATCAAGTCATCCACCGCACCTACCGTCCGGGCGGCCTTGCCCGATCTGGGTGCTGCCGCGATCCTGGGGCTGGCAATAGCCATGTCGGTGACCGCAGTGATGCTCGTCGCCGAAATGGAACACGTAGGCGCGCTGCCGATGCCCCTCGGTGTTGTATTCGCCGCCCACCTGATCGGGGCGGCCACGCTGGGCAAGCAACTGCTGTTGCCGGTGGGCCTGCTCTTGCACGTCGGGTACCTTGTGACGGTGACGGTCATCGCGGCGGTGGTATTCCGTCGTCGGCTTGGCGCCGCCGCCGCGTTTGGTACCGCCGCCGTGCTCTGGGCCCTGGCCGGGGTCAGCGTTGTTCCCTACGTCGGGTGGGGACTGTTCGGGTTCGGACTCGGCGTCGGTGCGGCACTGAACCTGTTCATCATCCACGTGCTGTTCGGGGTGTTCCTGTGGGCCGGTTTTTGGGTGGCCTTCCGCGGCCGGTCAGCATTCACTCCCGCTCCGGATGTGACGCGCGCGTGAACCCCGTACCGCCATCGCCTGCCGCGCCAGGCCACCCACCCCACGAAACGCCCGACACACCGACACAACAAGAGAAGGATCCAGACATGACAACCACCGCTTCCCTCATCCCGGCCGCAAGCGTCTGCGCATGCTGCGCCCCCGCACCCGCCCCGGAACCAGACACCGGCTCCAGTTGCGGCCTGGCCTGCGTGACCGCCGGATCCTGCCGGTGCGAGACCGAAGCCGGGGACCACGAAACCCTGCCCACGAACAAGGACTGATCAGATGGCCACGAATACGGTCGAGGTGTTCTTTGACTACACCTGCGCGTTCTCCAACCGGACGCGGCACTGGCTTGAGGCGCTGGACGGTATCGCGGCGGTGTGGCGGCCGTTCTCGCTGCTCCAGCAAAACCACGGCGGCTCCGGCGCGTCGGTCTTCGACAGGGCCGAGTATGCCGACAACGTGTCGCTGATCGCCCTCGCTGTGCACGCGGCGGTCCGAGAGGCGGGCGGGGACATCGACGGCTACACGCAGCGTATGTTCACCCAATGGCATGAGGTGCCGGGACGGCTGCGGACCGAGGACATCGTCGGCTTCGGACGCGCCGCCGGGCTGCGGAAATTCCAGCGCGAGGAGGCGTTCGCGGCACTGGCCGCCGACCACCTCCAAGCCAAGCAGCGCGGCGTGTTCGGCACCCCGACCCTCATGCTCGGTGATGCACCGGCGGCCTTCGTCAAGCTCGACGCCGTACCGCCGACTGACCGGGCGCGGACGCTGTGGGAGACGCTGCAACAGCTCGCCCAGGGCGTGCCGGAACTGCGCGAATTCCAACGGGTCACCCGCCCGGCCAGGGAGCACTCGTGAAACAGCGTCTGATCGTGGTCGGCGGCGACGCGGCCGGGATGAGCGCGGCCTCGGCCGCCCGGCGACGTCTCGGCCCCGAAGAGCTGGAGATCGTCGCGTTCGAACGTGGCAACTACACCTCGTACTCCGCGTGCGGCATCCCCTATTTCATCGGCAACGACGTGCCTGCCATCGACGCTCTGATCGCCCGCACCCCGCAGCAATTCGTGCGCCACCACGCGATCGATGCCCGCATCCGCCATGAGGTCACCGCGATCGATCTGGACCGCCGCGCCGTGCTCGTGCGCGATTTGGACGGCACGGGCGAAGTCTGGGAGGGATTCGATCAGCTCATGATCGCCACCGGCGCGCAGCCGGTGCGTCCGCCGCTGCCGGGCATCGACGCCGAGATGATCTTCGGCGTGCAGACCCTCGATGACGGGCTCGCGGTCCGGGCCGCGCTCGAACAGCACCGGCCCCGCCGAGCGGTCATCGTCGGCGCCGGCTACATCGGGCTGGAACTCGCCGAGGCATTCTGTGCCTGGGGAATCGATGTCACGGTGGTCCACCGCGGACCGGCACCGATGGCCGCCCTGGATCCCGACATGGGGGTGATGCTGACCGAGGCCATGGCCGGATTCGGGATGACAGTGCGGCTCGGGGAAACCGTGACCGGTTTCCAAACCCACGCCGGACGGGTCACCGCCGTGGTCACCGACAGGGGGACCGTGCCGGCCGATCTGGTAATCCTGGGGCTGGGTGTGCGGGCGAACACCGCGATCGCGGCGGAAGCCGGCGTGCCGCTGGGCACAACGGGCGCGATCGCCGTCGACCGGCAGATGCGGACCGCCATCGAGGGAGTGTGGGCCGGCGGGGACTGCGTAGAAAAATTCCACCGGATTTCCCGTCGGGCCGTCACCCTCGCACTCGGCACGCACGCGAACAAGGAAGGCCGCACCGCGGGCATCAACATCGGCGGCGGCTATGCCACGTTTCCCGGCATCGTCGGGACCGCCGTGACGAAGATCTGCAACGTAGAGGTCGGCCGCACAGGCCTCGATGAAGCCCAGGCCGCTGCCGCGGGGTTCGAGACGCTGAGCGTCGCGGTGGACTCCACCACCAGGGCCGGATACTACCCGGGAGCGAAACCCATCCGCACCAAGCTCGTGGCCGAGCGCGGCACCGGCCGGCTGCTCGGCGCCCAGATCGTGGGAGAGGAAGGCGCCGCTAAACGCATTGACGTGCTCGCGACAGCGCTCTGGCACGGGACCACCGTTGAGGATCTGCTCAACACCGACCTGTCCTACGC
>JALYYI010000228.1 GCA_030946705.1 Actinomycetota bacterium
AATGCGCTTCGTAAACAGTACCATGTCACATATTACAGTGTTTGTCGAGAGCCTTTCAACGCAGGACGAAACCCAGACTGAGGCGGTCTGCCGGATCCAGCCGGAACCGGCTCTCGCCCACGGGGTAGGCCGTCCCGACAACGTCGACGACGACGCCCCCGGGATGGCGCTGGGCAACCATGCCGGTGAAGTGGGAATCAATAATGGAGAAGTGGTCCAGGATCCCGCCGGAGGTCAGCAGGCCCGAAGAATCAAGTGCCGCCACCCGGGCTGCGGTACCGGAACCGCAGGGCGATCGGTCCACCTGGCCGTCCGCGAAGATGGTCACGTTGCGCTGGGCCACTGCTCCGGAACCCGGACGCCCCAGCAGCTCCGGGACCTGCCCCTGGTCCACGTCTTCGAAGATGACGGTCCCGTAGATGCCGTCCAACCGCGGGTCCCTGGGATGCCGCGATGCCGGCTGGCCGGCCAGTGCGGCCTTCACCTGCCGTCCCGCATCGATCAGGGCGTTAAGGTCTGCTCCCCTGACGCGCAGGCCTACATCGGAAGCCCGCAGGGAGGCATACAACGCCCCACCCCAGAGCACATCCACGCTCACCGTGCCGAAGCCGGGAGTATCGACGGCGATCTCCCGCGCCGCCACATAGGAGGGCACGTTGCGGAACGTCACGGATAACAGCTCACCGCCGGCCATCAGCACCTTCGCCACCACGCGTCCGGACGGAACGTCTATCACCACGTCCGTCACGCCGTCAGGCTCGGCTGGAACCAGGCCGCTGCGCACCGCCCAGGCTCCGAGGGCGATCGTGCCGTGGCCGCAGGCGGTGGAGAATCCGTCCTTGTGGCAGAACAGCACACCCAGGTGCGCGCCGCCGTCGTCGGGCGGGACAATAAACCCGCCGTACATATCGGCGTGGCCCCGTGGCTCATTCACCAGCAGCCGGCGCAGCACATCCGCCTCACCCGTTGCCGCATTCTGGCGCCGCTCCAGCACCGTCGCCCCGGGTATCGCGAAGGGAGGGTCCGGGACAATCCGGAACGGCTCCCCCGCCGTGTGGTAATCGACGGTGGAAATGGTCCAGTCGGTAACGCCCATCGTGTCCTTTCGTGAAGCCGGCCGGCCCGCCCTTTGCGCTCAGGCGCCCAGGTAGGCCTCTACGATGCGCGAATCCGCCATCAGCTCCCCGGCGCTGCCTGTCATGGTGGTGGAACCGTTTTCCAGCACGTAGCCGCGGTGCGTGATCTTCAGGGCAGCCCGGGCGTTCTGCTCCACCAGCAGCACGGTGGTGCCCTGCTGGTTGACCTCCTGGATCACCTGCATCACTTGCGCCACGATCAGCGGTGCCAGGCCCATGGACGGCTCATCCAGCATCAGCATCCGCGGTCCGGCAATCAGGGCACGGCCGATGGCCAGCATCTGCTGCTCGCCCCCGGAGAGGGTGCCGCCCTGCTGGGTGCGCCGCTCGGCCAGCAGAGGCAGCAGGTCATAGACCTTCTCGATCCGCTGTGCCACGACGTTGCGGTCCTTGACCATGTAGCCGCCCAGCTGGAGGTTCTCCAGCACGGACAGGGTGGAGAAGATCCTGCGCCCTTCCGGCACATGGATCAGTCCGCTCCTGACTACGTCCCACGGGTTGGCCCTGGTGATGTCCTTGCCGTCAAAGCTGACCCGGCCGGCGTGCGGACGGACCAGCGCGGACGCCGTGGACAAAGTGGTGCTCTTGCCGGCGCCGTTGTTGCCCAGCAGCGAGATGATTTCGCCCTCGTTGACCACCACGTCGATGCCGCGCAGCGCCTGGATCTTGCCGTAGAAGACCTCCACGCCTTCCATCTGAAGCATTGCCATCAGCCCTGGCCTCCCATGTTTCCGGCGTCGGCGGCCAGTGAGGCGTCCGCCTCGGCCCCTTCGACCTGCGCGGCGGTGATTTCCGGCCGGATTTTCGGCGGAGCCGATTCGTCCTCGCGGCCCAGGTAGGCCTCGATCACGGCGGGGTTGGATTTGATCTGTGCCGGCGTCCCCTCGGCGATCTCCTTTCCAAAGTTCATCACCACCACCCGTTCGGAGACTTCCATGACCACTGTCATGTCGTGCTCAATAAGGACGACGCCGGTACCCAGGTCCCGGATACGACGGCACAGTTCCAGCAACTCCATTTTTTCCGAGTGGTTCAGCCCGGCGCCCGGCTCGTCCAGCAGGACAAGTTTGGCTTTGCGGGCCATGGCGCGCGCCATCTCGACCTGGCGCTGCTGGCCGTAGGCCAGATTGCGGACCGGGATGCCGCGGGTGCCCTTGAACCCGACGAAGTCCAGCCAGTAATGGGCCTCATCGGTGTGGTGCTGTTCGCTGCGCTTGTAGCGCGGGGTGTGGAAGATAGCGTCCAGGAAGTTCTGGCCGCCGTACAGGTGCATTCCGCCGCGGACGTTGTCCAGGACCGTCAGGTCCGGAAACAGCCGCAGGTTCTGGAACGTCCGGGTGACGCCGGTGGCCGCAATGACCGCCGGCCGCTTGCCGGTGATGTCCTGGCCGTCAATGAGCACCTGCCCGGAGCTGGGCTTGTAGAAGCCGGTGATGCAGTTGAAGGCGGACGTTTTGCCGGCGCCGTTGGGTCCGATCACCGAGATGATCTCGCCGGCGTTGGCTCTGAAGGAGAGCCCGTTGACCGCTTTGACTCCGCCGAAGGAGATCTGCAGGTCCTTTACCTCAAGCAGCGCGCTCATTGTTCTGCTCCCGTCTTGCTCGGCGTCGGGGAATCGGTCGGGCCAGCGATGGGCTTATCCGGTTGCCCGCGACGTTGAAGTTTCCGGCGCCGTTCCGGGGTCCCGGTCCGTTCCGGTTCGTAGGCGCGCACCGGCCAGAAACCCTGCGGACGCAGCACCATGACAGCCACCAGCACGACGCCGAAGACGACGTAGCGCAGGTTGCCCAAGTCGCGGAGGAATTCGGGCAACAGCGAGATGGCCACCGCTCCCACCACCACACCGCGCATGTTGCCCATCCCGCCGAGCACCACGGCCATCAGCACCAGGGCCGACTGCAGGAACACGAAGCTCCGCGGGGAGACGGCGGACAGATGCGCGGCGAACAGCACCCCGCCGATCCCGCCCCATACGGCGCCGAAGATGTAGGCCATCAGCTTCACCTTGTAGGTGTGGATACCCATAGCCTCGGCTGCGTCCTCGTCCTCGCGGACAAAGCGCCAAGCCCGACCCAGCCGGGACTTGCCCAGCCGCGCGGAGGCCAGAACGAAGGCGGAAACCACCAGCACGCAGAAGTAGTAGAACAGCACGGGCTGCTGCAGGTCCAGGCCGAACAGGTGGAATCCGGGGATGCCGAAGATGCCCGAGGGGCCTCCGGTAATGGTCAGGTTGTTGGCGGTCAGCCGGATGATTTCACCAAACCCGAGGGTCACGATGGCCAGGTAGTCGCTGCGCAGACGCAACGTCGGCGCTCCGATGATCAGGCCCGCCAGCACGGTCATCACCACGACGGCGGGAATGGTGAACAGCAGCGGCAGCTCGAAGGACTTGGCCACGATGCCTGCCGTGTAGGCGCCAACGGCCATGAAGGCGATATAGCCCAGGTCGAGCAGACCGCAGTAGCCCACCACTATGTTCAGCCCGGAGGCGAGCAACACGAAGATGACAGCCGTCGTCATAATGCTCATCGCATAGTTGGAGGCGATGATGAAGGGAAAGAGCAGGGCAATCGCCAGCCCGGCCCAGCCAAGTTGCCGGCTGGCGAAGATTGCGGAGATTTTACTTTGCGGCTTGCCGATCAGCCGCGGCGCCATGGTGGTGTCGGTATTTTCGCTCATCCTAGACACGCTCCGTCACTCGTTCGCCCAGCAGGCCGGTGGGTTTGAGCGTCAGGAACAGAATGAGGACCGCAAAGGTGAACACATCCCGCCATTGCCCGCCGAGCCACTGCGAGCCGAAGGCTTCCAGCAGTCCCAGCACCAGCCCGCCAAGCATGGCTCCCTTGATGTTGCCGATTCCGCCGATCACTGCTGCCGTAAAGGCCTTCAGGCCGATGATGAATCCCATCAGGAAGTCGATCTTGCCGTAGTAAGCGCCGGCCATCACGCCCGCTGCACCGGCCAGCGCCGAGCCGATGAAGAAGGTCCGGGTGATGACCGAGTTGACGTTGATGCCCATCAGCAGCGACGCTTTGGGGTCCAAAGCGATAGCGCGCATGGCCCGCCCTGTGGAGGTGCGCTGGATGTAGGCGTTGAGTCCAATCATCAGCACGACGGCGATGAGCATCAGAATCAGCTGCGGGACGGCTATGCGCGCACCCAGCAGGTCAAAGCTCGTGCCCTCCAGCCGGACCGGGAACACCCGGGGGTTGGGTCCGGCGACCGCGCTGACGCCATACTCCAGGGTGAAGGATGCGCCGACCGCGGTTATCAGCACCGCGAGCCGGGGCGAACCCCGCAGCGGCCGGTACGCGAGCCGCTCGATAGCCACCCCCGCCACGCCGGTAAGCAGCATGCTCAGCAGCATGACCACCAGGAGCACCACCAGGGACATGGATGCAGGAAAGCCACCGATGGAACTCAGCACCGCAAAGCCGATGAAAGCTCCCAGCATGTAGATATCGCCGTGGGCGAAGTTGAGCAGCTTGATGATGCCGTAGACCATG
>JALYYI010000230.1 GCA_030946705.1 Actinomycetota bacterium
CCCTCGGTTCAGCCGTTGAGACTGCACTTCGCGCCCATAGTTGCGAGCAACACGGGCGCGAAGTGCAGTCTCAACGGGAGGCAACCTCCAACCGGGAGGCAACCTGCAACCGGGGTGCAGTCTCAACGGAGGTGCAGCCCGCTCCGGCTCAGCGCGGGAGGTTGTTCACCGACTGGCACTGCGTGGGTTGCTGCGCCGTCTGGGAGACAATATCCGGCGGGAGCACCGTCTGGCCGAACTTGACGCCCGAGGCAAAGTCCTGCCCGGCCTGGACGCGGACGCCCTTGATGCCCGGCGTGGGCACCAGGGCCGTGGCCGGGATACCGAACAGGGTGGCAATGTTGCCGGCCACGTCAGCGAAATCGGTACCGTAGAGGATCTGGGTGTTCGCCGCCGGTGCGGCTGCGGTGTTCTGGGCGCTGTCCGTATAGCCGGCGGCGGCGAGGGCGCCGATCAGTTCCTGGGACCGGCCCGCGACGCCGGTGGCGTTGGTGACGGTGATGGGCTGGATGGCCGTGTTGTACGCCGGGACTGCGGCCGGGCTGGCCGGGGTGGAACCGGCCGCCGCGCCGCTGGCACCGGCAGGTGCGGAGGCAGCAGCCGAGGCGGTCGCCGTCGTGCCTCCGCCGGTCAGGTCCGCGCCATTGCGCACCGCGGCAAAGAGCTGCCCGGCGGCGGGCTGGGCGAGCTGGACGCGGCCCGGATCCGCCGGGTACGGGCTCCAGGGAGCCGTAACGAAGGCCACCTTGGAAAGGTCGACGTTTTTCAGCCGGCTGGCCACGGACATCATCGAACCGACGTCGGAGAGGCCCTTGTCCACGGTGAGGTTCTTGGTGATGGTTTCCGCGATGCCGTACAGCTTTGGAATGTTCGTCAGCGTTCCGTCATCCTTGATCTTGCGTGTCATGGATGCCAGGAAGGCCTGCTGCGCCTTGATCCGGGAAATATCGCTGGCATCGCCAAAGGCGTGCCGTTCACGCAGGAAGGACAGCGCCTGCTCGCCCTGGATAGTGCTCTTGCCCGCCGGCAGGTCCAGGCCCGAGGCCGGGTCCTTGACCGGTTTGTCGACGCAAACCTCGACGCCGCCCAGGGTGGTGGTGAGCTCCTTGACGGCATTGAAGTCCGCCAGCATGAAGTGGTCAATGTTCATGCCCGTCATCTGGTTGATGGCGGCCACGGTACAGCCCGGTCCGCCCAACCCCAGCGCACTGTTCAGCTGGCCGGCCCGCTGGGGGGCGGAGAAGTTGCCGGTTTTGGGATTCTTGCACGCGGGAATCGGCACGATCAGGTCACGCGGAAAACTGATGACGCTGACGCGTTTGTTGTCCGCCGAAATGTTCATCAGCATCATGACGTCCGAGTTGCCGGCACCGGTGGAGTCCGCCGTGGTTCCATACTTGCCGTTGGCGCCGTCACGGGTGTCCGTACCCATGACCAGGATCTGGAGGGCGTCGTGGTTGTCATCCGCCGGCGGGGCAGTGGGACTGGTTGAACCGAGGTTGAGGTCGGCCACCTGGACGTTGTTCTGCAGGTGCATGACCATCACCGAGGCCACGGCCATGCCCGCCACCAGGACGGCGGCCACGGATGCGGCGGAGATTTTCAGCCACAGGGGGATGCGCCGCAGCACACGAAAATGGCGCCCGGTGGTGACCGGACGCGACCTGCCGGCGTCTGCTGCCCGGGTAGGACGCGGCATTGCGCCGCCCCCGCCCTTTTCGGCGCGACGTCGCCCCATAGAGTTAACCTTCCATCTGCTGCAAAGAACTCAAACAAGTGTACGGGCTGAGGCTGGGAATACGCTGGTCGGGCCCGTCGGGACACGCTGGCGTTTGTCTCGACGGCATTGGTCGCGACACGCTCGACCAGCGGGATCCCCACGCGTGCGCCGGGCCGGCTAGAAACCGAGCTTGACCAGCTGTTTGGGATCGCGCTGCCAGTCCTTCGCCACCTTCACGTGCAGGTCCAGGTAGATCCGCGTTCCCAGCAGTGCCTCGATGCCGCGGCGGGCGTTGGTGCCCACCTCCCGCAACCGGGAGCCGGCCCGGCCAATGATGATGGCCTTCTGGGACGGCCGTTCCACATACAGATTAACACGCACGTCCAGGAGCTGGTTGTCCTCGGAACGGCCCTCGCGGGGGATTATTTCCTCCACCACCACGGCCAGCGAGTGCGGCAGTTCGTCGCGGACGCCCTCCAGCGCGGCCTCTCGCACCAGCTCGGCGACCATCACGGCTTCGGGCTCGTCGGTCAGTTCACCATCCGGGTACAGCGGCGGCGAAAGGGGCATATGGGCCGCCAATACCGTCGAAACGGTATCCACCTGGAAACCGTCCGCTGCCGAGACGGGCACGACGTCGGCCCAGCCTTCGCCGCCCAGGACCTCCCGTCCCAGCGCGGTCACCGCCAGCAGCTGCTCGGCCAGGGCCTGCCGGTCCACGAGGTCGGTTTTGGTCACCAGCGCCACGATCGGCTGCCGGCCCACCTGGGCCAGCTGCTTGGCGATGAACTTGTCGCCGGGGCCGATCTTCTCGTTGGCCGGCATACAGAAGCCGATGGCGTCGACCTGGGCGAGGGTGTCCGCGACCAGGTCATTGAGGCGCTGTCCGAGCAATGTGCGCGGCCGGTGCAGCCCGGGGGTGTCCACCAGGATCAGCTGGAAATCCGGCCGGTGCACAATGCCGCGGATGGTGTGGCGGGTGGTCTGCGGTTTGGCGGACGTGATGGCCACCTTCTGCCCCACCAGCGCATTGGTCAGTGTCGATTTTCCGGCGTTCGGCCGCCCTACCAGGACCGCAAAGCCCGCGCGGAATCCGTCCGCGGCACCGCCCTGGTCGGTGTTCTTTGGCTTGGTCATGATTCGCTCCCTGTGGCGCTGTCGTCGTGCAAAAGGTCTGTAAATTCAGTGTCCGCCGACGTGGCCGCCGAGGCAATGATGTGGCTGACACGGTTCCTCCGGCCCTCCAGGCGCTCGGCACGCAGCCGGATTCCGGCGACCTCCACCTCGCTGCCCACGATCGGCACCCGGCCCAGATGTTTGGCCAGCAGCCCGCCGACGCTGTCAACCTCGTCGTCGTCGAGGTCAAGATCGAAGAGCTCGCCAAGGTCGTCCACACCCAACCGCGCACTGACACGGTATTCGCCGCCGCCGAGGTTCTGCACCTCCGGGGTCTCCGAATCGTACTCATCCACGATTTCCCCGACGATCTCCTCGATCAGGTCCTCGAGCGTGACGAGCCCGGCCGTTCCGCCATACTCATCGATCACGATGGCCACATGCGTCGATTCCACCTGCAATTCCTTGAGCAGGTCACTCACCGGTTTGGACTCGGGGACGTAGCGGACCCCGCGGGCAATCGACTCCACCGCCGGTGCGCTGTCCCGGTCGGAGAGGCGGTGCTGTGTGGCCACCACATCCTTCAGGTAGAGAATGCCGCGGATCTGGTCGGAGCTGGCCCCGATCACGGGAATCCGGGAGTACCCGGAGCGCAGGAACACCTTCATGGCATCATCCAGGGATGTGCCCTCCTCGATGCTGACAATGTCCGTCCGCGGCACCATTACCGAGCGCACCAGGGTGTCCCCCAGGTCGAAAACGCTCTGGATCAGTTCCGCCTCGTTGTCCTCGATCATCTCCGATTCGCTCGCGCGGTCAACGAACTCCCGGAACTCCTCTTCACTGACGAAGGCATCGTCACCGCGGGGTGCTCCCGGGGCCACGGCGCTGCCCAGGGCCACCAACCAGCCCGGAACGGGTCCCAGGATCCAGCACAGAAAACGTACCAGCCAGGATGTGCTCCGGACGACGCCCGCCGAATGCAGCCGACCCAGCTGGCGCGGTGAGACGCCGACCAGGACAAAGCCGACGGCGGCCATCACTACCGTGGCCAGCAGTCCGGCCAGCCAGACATTTCCGACCAGGTTCAGGAACAACACGGCGACGGCCACGGCCGCCGCCATTTCAAACCAGACGCGCCAGAACCGCAACGCGTTCATGTGCGCTACCGGGGCGGCAAGGATCCTGGCCAGCGGGGCCGCGCGCCGCGCAGCGGCTGCCGCTTCCGCGTCGTGGCGGGGAAGGAAATTGAAGGCGGCCTCGGCGGCAGTCAGCACGGCGGCGATGGCCAGGAAGACAAGCCCCATGGCGGTCAGGGCCAGCGTGATCACTGCATGGTCTCCCGCGGCGCATCCTTGCCCAGGAAGCCGGTCAGCAGTTCGCGCTGGAGGGAGAACATTTCTTCCTTCTCCTCCGGCTCGGCGTGGTCGTATCCCAACAGATGCAAGACCCCGTGCGTGGTCAGCAGCAGCAGTTCCTCCGCCGTTGAGTGCCCCGCCGCCTGCGCCTGTTCCTCGGCCACCTGCGGGCAGAGCACGATGTCGCCCAGCAGGCCCGCCGGTGACGGCCGGTCCGCGGAACCGGGCCGCAGCTCATCCATCGGAAACGACAGGACGTCCGTGGGTCCTGGCTCATCCATCCATTCGACGTGCAGCTTCGCCATGGCCTCCGCGTCCGCCAGGATGATGGAGAGCTCCGTCTGCGGATGGACGTAGAGCCGCTCCAGGATGAACCGGGAAATCCTGACCAGGCTCTCCTCATCCGCCGGGATGCCCGACTCGTTGTTGACCTCGATGCTCATGCCTGGCCCCGCTCGTTGCCGCTGACGGAAAGCGGTGCCTTGCCGTCGCGGGTGTCTTCCCGCCGGTCCCGCCTGCGGGCGGCGGCGTGCTCGCCGTTGCTGCGCTGAAGGTCATCCCACCGGCCGTAGGCATTGACAATGTCCCCCACCAGCCGGTGCCGCACCACGTCGGAGGCATCAAGCATGGAAAAATTGACGTCGTCGATGTTCTGCAGGATCTGCTCGACGATCCGCAATCCGGAACTCGTGCCGGAGGGCAGGTCGACCTGGGTCACGTCGCCGGTGACCACCATCTGGGAGCCGAAACCCAGACGGGTCAGGAACATCTTCATCTGCTCCGGCGTGGTGTTCTGGGCCTCGTCCAGGATGATGAACGCGTCGTTGAGGGTCCGGCCGCGCATGTAGGCCAGCGGGGCCACTTCAATGGTGCCGGCTGCCATCAGCCGAGGGATCGAGTCCGGGTCCATCATGTCGTACAACGCGTCATAGAGCGGACGAAGGTAGGGGTCGATTTTGTCGCTCAGCGTGCCCGGCAGGAAGCCAAGCCGCTCGCCGGCCTCCACGGCGGGGCGGGTGAGGATGATCCGGTTGACCTCCTTCTGCTGCAGCGCCTGGACCGCCTTGGCCATCGCCAGATAGGTCTTGCCGGTACCCGCCGGGCCAATACCGAAGACGATCGTGTTCGCGTCGATGGCGTCCACATAATTCTTCTGGTTCAGCGTCTTAGGGCGGATGGTCCGGCCGCGGTTGGACAGGATGTTGTGCGTGAGGACGTCCACCGGAGAGGCCGCCGCCTGTGAGTGCAGCATCGTGACGAGCTGCTCCAGCACGGCCGGGGTCACAATCGTCTGGCGTTCCACCAGTCCGCGGACTTCTTCAAAGAGCCGCATGATGCGGGGAACATCCGCGGCCGGACCGGTAATGGAGAGCTCATTGCCGCGGGCATGGAAGTCCACCGACGGATAGCTGGCCTCGACAAACCGCAGCGCTTCATCATGGGCACCCAAGGACTGGACCATCTGTTCCGGGGATTCGAAGGTGACGATCTCCGTGCGTACGCTGGCTACTGAGTGCGGGAAGGGTGCGGGGGCCGCCTGAACCAGCGGCCGCGGTGCGCTGTTGCCCGATGCTGTGTCTGTCATAGGTTCGGCCCGCCCGGGCCTGGAATCTCTCCTTGGTTCGACGCTGGAACGTGTCCAATACTTCATCCCCATCCTACCGCGCCGTTCCCAGCCGGTCCCCAGAGAATATCGGCCCGGTCTCAAAAGGGTTTCGATACGGTTTCAGTTCGGTCCCCCGCCGCCGTGCGGCCCGTTCGGCCATCGGCCCTGTGCCAAGCTGAAGAAAGGATAAACCAGCCCTCAGCCACACATTCGAGGCGTGACCGAAGGACATTGCCCATCAGTACAGCAGCCAGTACCACGGCCCGACGGGCGTCTGCAGCGTCGGCGACCGTCGGCCGCAGACTCGTGGCCGCCGCGGTCGTCTGTGCCGCCCTGTTCCTGGCCGGCTGCAGCGGCACCGGTGCGCCTTCGTCGTTCGATTCCACCATGCCCCCGGCGGAGGGGCCGGCGCCAACCTCCACAGTCACCAGCGCGCCGCTGGAAACAGCGCAAAGCGCTTCCAAGGTCCCGGTCTATTGGCTGGGACACAGCAATAACGATGTCTTCCTGTACCGCGAGTTCCTGCCCGTCCGCGGCACCGGGGATCCGATCCAGGCGGCACTGCAGGCGATGACCAGCCAGAAACCGCTGGACGGCGACTACTTCACCCCGTGGAAGCCGGCTTCCAAGGTGGGCGCCTCGATCTCCGCAAAGAACCTGATCACGGTGGACATCTCCTCCGATGCCTTCAGTACCGGCGTGGACGACGGGATCGCCCACAGGGCCATCCAGCAGTTGGTCTACACCGCCACCGCGGCCGCGGCCAACGCCGGACTGATCCAGGCCAACCAGTCGGTCCAGGTGGACGTTCTGGTGGACGGCCACACCGACTACCTGGCCTTCGGCAGGATCAAACTGGACAAGCCGCTCTCCCGCGAAGGAGCCTACCTGGCGCCGGTCTGGGTGACCGACCCGCCGGAAACGGCCTCCCAGTCCGACCCGGTGAAGGTCAGCGGGCGGGGTATATCCGCGGACGGAAAACTGAACTGGCAGCTGCTCAAGGCGGACAACTCCGGCACCAAGAGTGTGTACCTCTCCGGCAGCACCGCCATCAGCAGCGGCCGCTCCCAGCTGGGCGACTTCGGCTTCACGGTGGCTCCGCCGGCAGGAAATTATGAGCTTCGGGTCTTCGTCAGGGATCCCGCGGATCCCTCCGCCCAGCCCGGCGTGGACAGCAAGTCACTGGTGGTCCGCTAGGCCCTCGCCCGCGAACCCACCCGGCGGTCCTACCAGCGCCGCAGCCGCTCGCTGAGAAGCGCGACGGCGGCAGGGCCGGCGGTGGAGGAGCGCAGGACATGAGGTCCAAGCCTGGCCATTTCCGCACCGGCAGCGGTCAGCAACTCCACCTCGCGGGCGCTGATGCCGCCCTCCGGTCCCACGATGAGCAGGATTTCCCCGCCTTGATTGGCCGCCAGCCGTCCGAGGTGCCGTTCGACGGCGGCTCCCAGGGGGAGCGCTGCGTCCTCATGCAGCAGCAGGGCCAGCGGTGCGGCGGCGACGAGCCGGGCCAGCGCCGCCGATTCAACGGCCTCCGCCACATCCGGGATCCACGCCCGCCGCGCCTGCTTCGCCGCTGTTTGGACCGTCGTGCGCCATTTGGCCAGAGACTTCGCCCCGCGCTCACCCTTCCAGCGGACAATTGAGCGCTCGGATTGCCAGGGTATGACGCCGTCAACGCCGAGCTCCGTGGCCGTCTCGATGGCCAGCTCGTCGCGGTCGCCCTTAGCCAGCGCCTGGACCAGCACGAGCCGCTGCGCAGGGGCCGGCTCGGCGCTGACGGCGTCGACGCGCAGCCGCAGTTCGCCCGGAGACGCGGCCGTGACCGTCCCGCTGACGCGCAGCCCGGCGCCGTCGACAACATCCAGCCGCTCGCCGGCGGAAAGCCGCTTGACGGTGGTGGCATGCCTGCCCTCGGCACCGTCGAGCACGTATTCCGAGCCGGCCGCCAGAGCGGCCAGTCCGGCGGTGGGCGCAAAGAAGATGGGGTTGGTCATGGGCGGGTGTGGCTACAGGTTGCCGAACCGGTCCCGCAGCTTGGCAAACATGCCGCCGCTGGAGACCAGCTTGCCCTCGGTGAACTGCTCGCCGCGCAGCTGGGCCAGCTGCCGCAGCAGCTCTTCCTGGGCCGCGTCCACCTTGGTCGGAGTTTCCACATGCAGGTGGACCTTGAGGTCCCCGCGGCCATAGCCGCGCAGATGGGTCACCCCCAGGCCGCGCAGGACGACGATTTCACCGGCCTGGGTGCCCGACTTGACGCTGATGGGCTGCTCACCGTCGAAGGTGTCCAGCGCCAGTTCGGTGCCCAGCGCCGCGGCCGTCATCGGCACGCTCAGCGTGGCGTGCAGATCGTCGCCCTCGCGCAGGAAAGCGGGATCGTTGTTTACCTTGATTTCCACGTACAGGTCGCCGGCCGGACCGCCGGCCGGACCGGCCTCACCCTGGGCGCCCAGCTGTATCCGGGTGCCCGTACCCACGCCCGCCGGTACCTTGATGGTCAGCGACCGGCGGCTGCGGACCCGGCCCTCGCCGGCGCACTCATGGCAGGGGTCGGGGATGACGCTGCCGAACCCCTGGCAGGAGCCGCAGGTGGTCACGGTCATGACCTGACCCAGGATGGAGCGGACCGGCCGCTGGACCTGGCCGCTGCCCCGGCAGATGTCGCAGGTCTGGGGGTGGCTGCCGGCCTGGCAGCAGCTGCCGTTGCACGTCGGACAGACGACGGCGGTTTCCACTTCGATCTTCTTGTTAACGCCGAAAACGGCCTCGCGCAGTTCGATGCGGACGTTGATGAGGGCATCCTGCCCCCGGCGGGTCCGGGATGCCGGACCAGCCTGGCCACCCCCGCCGCCGCCGAAGAAGGTCTCGAAAATGTCCTGGAACGCGAACCCCGAACCGGCATAGCCGGCGCCGCCGAAGCCGCTGTCGGTGCCGTTCTCATTGCCGGTCGTGTCATAGACGCGGCGCTTCTGCGGATCGGAGAGGACCTCGTAGGCATGGGTGACGTCCTTGAAGCGCTCCTGCGCATCCTCGCCCTTGTACACATCCGGGTGGAACTGCCGCGCCAGCTTGCGGTACGCCTTCTTGATTTCTTCCCCGGTCGCGTCACGGGAAACACCCAGTACGTCGTAGTGGTTGCTCAAAGTCTCTTACTCTCTCTGTTGTCCGGCATTCGTCGGTGCTGCATTCATTGGTGCCGCGTTAATTGGTGCCGCGTTAATTGGTGCCGCGTTCATTGGTGCCGCGTATGCGCCAGGTTAGTGAATAGGCATTAGCTGGCCAGGATCTTGGACAGGTACCGGGCCACGGCGCGGACCGCTGCCATCGTGTTCGGATAGTCCATCCGGGTGGGTCCCAGCACGCCGATTTTCGCCAGGGAATCCGGTCCGTAGCCGGTGGCGACGACGGAGGCCTCGGAGAGCGCATCGTGCGGATTCTCCCGGCCGATGCTCACCGAAACCCCCCGCGCATCCTGCGCCATTTCGGAGAGCAGCCGCAGCATCACCACCTGCTCCTCCAGGGCGTCCAGCACCGGGCCGATGCTGAGGGGAAAATCAACGTTGGACCGTGCCAGGTTGGCGGTCCCGGCCAGCACAATCCGGTCCTCGCGCGCCGCCGTGGCGAGCTGAACCAACCCGGCGGTGAGCCGCTGGGCCGGCGCGCGAAGCTGCGGCGCCAGCTGCGGCTCGACCGCGGCCAGGGCCTGCGGGAAGGTGCCCAGGATGGTGCCCGCCGCGGTGGACAGGTACCGGTTGCGCAGCTGCGCGAGGGTTTCTTCATCCAGCGGCTGGCCTACGTCGATGACGCGCTGGCCAACCTTGCCGGTGGCCAGGATCAGCACAATCAGCACCTGCTGCGGTGCCAGCAGGACGAATTCGATGTGCCGCACGGTGGCCGTGGCCATCCGCGGGTACTGTACGACGGCGACCTGGTTAGTCAGGTGGGCCAGCGTCCGGACGGTACGCTCCAGGACGTCGTCGAGGTCGTTTGTTCCGTCCAGCAGCGCCTGGATGGCGCGCCGCTCCGCCGACGAGAGTGGCTTCACGGCGGAAATCCGGTCCACGAAGAGGCGGTAGCCCTTGTCCGTGGGAATCCGGCCGGAGCTGGTGTGCGGGGCGGTAATCAGCCCCTCCTCCTCCAAGGCCGCCATGTCATTGCGGATGGTTGCGCTGGAGACACCCAGATGGTGGCGGTCCACCAGTGCCTTGGATCCCACCGGCTCGCGGGAATGGACGTAGTCCTCAACAATGGCCCGCAGGACCTCAAGTTTGCGCGGCTCGCTCATCAGACACCTCCCGCCGGTCCCATTGCGCCGGTCCCCTAACAATTATCTGGAACAATTATCTGGCACTCTACGTGCTCAAGTGCTAAGTCTAATACCTCCGGCGCGCCACCTCCGGCATCCTGGGGGTCGGCCGGCGGGTGATCCCGGGCACCGGATGCCCTCTTGCTAGCATGGGGTTTTCCGCGACGAGAGTGAGCACCGTGACGTACGAACAGTGGGGCCCGCGGGACCTGGCTGCCCCCGCGGCCAAAACCGTGCCGGAGGTCCCCGCAGCACTGGGCCAGGTCCTTGAGGACGTGCAGAGCGGCTGGGTCGGCGCCATTGTTCGGGTGGAAAAGTCCGGCGGCATGCACATCCTGGTGCTGGAGGACAGGCGGGGTAAGACCAAGTCTTTCCAGCTGGGCTACGGGTTCCTGGTGGACGGCCATCCGGTCAAGGTGGTGGCCGCCGTGGCCACGAAGCCGGCGGCGCCGCAGCGGACCGCCTCCGGCTCCGTCAAGGTCACCGGCCAGCGGGCCCGGACCGCCAAAGCCAGCCGGATCTGGGTCGAGGGCAAGCACGACGCGGAGCTGGTGGAAAAAGTCTGGGGCGACGATCTCCGCGTGGAGGGCATCGTCGTCGAACCCCTGCATGGCATCGACGACCTCGCCGCCGCGGTCCGCGATTTCAGCCCCGGGCCGGACCGGCGGCTGGGCGTGCTGGTGGACCATCTGGTGCCCAACTCCAAGGAGTCCCGGATTGCCGAGGACGTCCTCCGGATGCCGGGCGCCAGCGCGAATGTCCTCATTGTGGGTCACCCCTACGTCGACGTCTGGCAGGCGATCCGTCCGCAGGTGCTGGGCATCCGGGCGTGGCCGCAGGTGCCACGGAACATCGAATGGAAAGTGGGTATCCTGGCGTCCTTCGGCTGGCCGCACTCGACGCCGCTGGACATCGCGATGGGCTGGCGGAAACTGCTGGGCAGTGTGAAAAGCTACGCCGACCTTGAACCCTCGCTGCTGGGCCGGGTCGAAGAGGTCATCGACTTCCTGACTGTTCAAGTATCCTAGGAGGGGGACCGCCAGCTGCGGGACCTGCACGAAAGAGAGCAGTACCAGCGGAATTCAGAGGACAGAACCAGTGGCCAAGCCATCCCGCGGTGACAACGCGGATAGAACGCAACACTCCCGCGACCCTGTGCATTACCAGGCCGTCCCGGCCAACGCTCTGCCTCTGACCGCCAGCGAGGACAGGCAGTGGGCCTTCATGGCGCACTGCGGCGGCATTCTGGGCTTTGTCCCGTCCCTGATCATTTTTCTGGTCTTCCGGGACCGCGGACCCTTCACCGCCCAGGAATCCAAAGAGGCACTGAACTTCACCGTCCCGCCGACCATTGTGGCGGCTCTGGCCAACATCCTGGCGCTGGTTGTACCCGTGGTGGGCAGCATTTTTGCCGTCCTGGCCGTGGCCATCTGGATCTTCCTGTCCGTCTACTCGGTGCTGGCAGCCCTGCAGGTCAACCGGGGCCGGCCGTACCGCTACACGTGGAACCTGCGGCTGATCCACTAGCCGCGCCGGCTCGACCCGGCCGGCTCAGTCCGGCAACAGGCGCCGGACCACGGCATCGGCCAGCAGCCGGCCCTGCAGCGTCAGCACCAGCAGTCCCCTGAACGCCGACGCCGGATCAATCAGCTGCTGGGCCAGGAGCCGGGCAACTTCGCTGGCGACACGGCTGGTCGAGTCAGTCAGCGAATCCACCCGGACTCCCTCGACCAGCCGTGTCGCCAGCATGATCCGCTCCAGTTCCCGGGTTTGCGCATCCAGCGTTTCGCGTCCGGCCGCAGGTGAGCGTCCCTGGTCCAGGCGCCCGGCGTAGGCCGTCGGGTGCTTGACGTTCCACCAGCGGACGCCGCCCATATGCGAGTGCGCCCCGGGTCCGATCCCCCACCAGTCCTCACCATGCCAGTAGTTCAGGTTGTGCCGGCAGGCGTCCTGCGGCGTCCGGGACCAGTTGCTCACCTCGTACCAGGACAGCCCTGCCGCATCGAACAGTGCATCGGCCAGAGCGTATTTGGCGGCGTGGTCGTCGTCGTCGATCCCGGGCACCTGGCCGCGCCGGATCTGGGCGGCGAGCTTGGTGCCCTCCTCGATGATGAGCGCGTAGGCGGAGATATGGTCCGGCTGATAGCTCAGGGCCGTGCGCACGGAGGTCTCCCAATCCGCCTCCGACTCCCCCGGCGTGCCATAGATCAGGTCAACGCTCACCTTCAGGCCGGCCGCACGGGCCCACTCAATGGCCTGCGGGACACGGCTGGGTTCATGCGTCCGGTCCAGGACCTTGAGCACATGCGGCAGCGCAGACTGCATGCCGAAGGAAACGCGGGTGAAACCGCCGTCGGCCAGTTCCTGCAGAGAGTCGCGGGTCACGGAGTCCGGATTCGCCTCGGTGGTGACCTCTGCCCCCTCCGCGAGGCCCCAGCGGCCGACGGCGCTCTGCAGCACCGCTGTCAGGTCACCGGCCGGCAGCAGGGTGGGCGTTCCGCCCCCGAAGAAGACCGTGTCCAGTTTGCGGGCGGGCAGCCCCGACTCTTCCAGGGCACGTGCGGCAAAGGCCACCTCGGACGCCGCCGTCCGCGCGTAGGCGTCCTGCGAGGCGCCCCCGCCGAGCTCGGTGGCCGTATATGTGTTGAAATCACAGTATCCACAGCGCACGGCGCAGAACGGGATGTGCGCGTACAGGCTGAACTTGCGGCCGCTAGCGCCCACGGCCGCCTGGGCCGGAAGAACGCCGTCGGCCGGGGCAGGATCACCCAGCGGGAGGACGCTAGGCACGAAAACCACTCCCGATGCTGCTGGCGCAGGGCCGGGACGGGGCGGGGGCCGTCCCGGCCGTGCACGGCTGCACCAACGTCACTTCTTGGACTTGTCCTTCGAGGATTCGTCCGAGGACAGCGCGGCGATGAAAGCCTCCTGCGGCACCTCCACGCGACCAACCATCTTCATGCGCTTCTTGCCTTCCTTCTGCTTTTCCAGCAGCTTGCGCTTGCGGGTGATGTCGCCCCCGTAGCACTTGGCCAGCACGTCCTTGCGGATGGCACGGATGCTCTCCCGGGCAATGATGCGCGCCCCGATGGCGGCCTGGATCGGCACCTCAAACTGCTGGCGGGGAATGAGTTCGCGCAGCTTGCCTGTCATCATGACACCGTAGGCGTAAGCCTTATCCCGGTGTGTGATCGCGCTGAAAGCGTCAACCTGTTCGCCCTGGAGCAGGATGTCCACCTTGACCAGATCCGCGACCTGTTCGCCGTCGGCCTTCCAATCCAGCGAACCGTAGCCCCGCGTCTTGGACTTGAGCAGGTCGAAGAAGTCGAAGACGATCTCGGCCAGCGGCAGCCGGTAACGGATTTCCACCCGGTCCTCGGACAGGTAGTCCATGCCGCCCATGATGCCGCGGCGCTGCTGGCAAAGCTCCATAATGGCGCCGACGAATTCCGTCGGGGCCAGGATCGTGGCGGACACCATCGGCTCGCGGACCTCCGCGATCTTGCCGGTCGGGTATTCGCTGGGGTTGGTGACCTTGAGGACCTTTTTGTCCTCCAGCGTCACCTCGTATTCCACGTTGGGAGCGGTGGAAATCAGGTCAAGGTTGTACTCGCGCTCCAACCGTTCACGGGTGATTTCCAGGTGCAGCAGGCCCAGGAAGCCCACCCGGAAGCCGAAGCCCAGAGCCGCGGACGTCTCCGGCTCGTACACCAGGGCGGCATCGTTGAGAGTGAACTTTTCCAGCGCGTCCCGCAGCACGGGGTAGTCCGTGCCATCCAACGGGTAGAGGCCGGAAAACACCATCGGCTTGGGATCTTCGTAGCCGCCCAGCGACGCAGCAGCGGGCTTGTTCAGGGTGGTGACGGTGTCACCGACCTTGGACTGGCGGACGTCCTTCACTCCCGTGATCAGGTAGCCCACCTCGCCGACGCCCAGACCCTTGCTCGGGGTGGGTTCCGGGGAGCTGACACCGATCTCAAGGAGCTCATGGGTGGCCCGCGTGGACATCATCTGGATTTTCTCGCGCGGGGACAGATGGCCGTCAACCACACGGACATAGGTCACCACGCCGCGGTAGGTGTCATAGACGGAGTCGAAGATCATGGCCCGGGCCGGGGCGTTGGGATCACCTTTCGGGGCCGGAAGATCGGCGACGATCTTGTCCAGCAGCGCTTCAACACCAACGCCGGTCTTGCCCGAAACCATCAGCACGTCCTCGGGCTTGCCGCCAATGAGGCTGGCGAGCTCGGCGGCATACTTCTCCGGCTGAGCGGCCGGCAGATCGATCTTGTTCAACACCGGAATGATCGCCAGATTGTTTTCCATCGCCAGGTACAGGTTGGCCAGCGTCTGGGCCTCAATGCCCTGGGCCGCGTCCACCAGCAGGATCGCGCCTTCGCAGGCCGCCAGCGAACGGGAGACCTCGTAGGTGAAGTCGACGTGCCCGGGTGTGTCGATCATGTTCAGGCAGTAGGCGGTGCCGTCCACTTCCCACGGGATGCGCACAGCCTGGGACTTGATGGTGATGCCGCGTTCGCGCTCAATGTCCATCCGGTCCAGGTACTGGGCCTTCATGTCCCGCTGCTGAACTACTCCGGTCAGCTGCAGCATCCGGTCCGCCAGGGTGGATTTCCCATGGTCGATGTGGGCGATGATGCAGAAGTTCCTGATGATCGCCGGATCGGTCGCGGCGGGCACCGGGGCGGTGCGGGCCATGGGTGACACGCGGGTTCCTTACTCTCGTACATATGGGCTGGGCCGGTCGGCTCTGCGGGACCGCGGCCGCGCCGGAGCGTGGCAGAGATCCGCGACGGAATCCCGGCTTTAACAGTCTCCCACGGTATCGCCCGCCGCGGCGCATTGGGGACGGATGCCGGCGCCGCGGCGGGAGCGACGGCAGCCCGGCGGCGCCCTGCCGAAGCCAGCTATCGTGGAGTCATGGCTTCCAGTTTCGACCGATTCCTCCGCCGCTCTGTCCCGAACCTTCTGCGTTCGGCCGTCCGCGCGCTCCGCGCCGCTGCCGCTGGAACCGCCGCCTCCCCGGGCGGCCGGCCTGCCGCCGTCGTCGAGGGCCGCCCCACCCCCTATCCCGGCGATTTCACCGGGACGGCACACGCCCGCTATTCCCCGCAGCCGGACGGAAGACCGGATCCGGGCGAAATTGTCTGGACCTGGGTGCCCTTCGAGGAGGACTACTCGCGGGGCAAAGACCGGCCGGTGCTGCTCGTCGGCTCGGCCACCGGCCGACTGCTGGCGTTGATGCTGACCAGCAAGGATCATCTGGACGACCACCGCGGCAATAACGACTACCTGGATCTGGGCTCCGGACCGTGGGATAAACAGGGCAGGCCGAGCGAGATTAGGCTGGACCGGGTCCTGCAGATCGATCCGCGGGACATCAGGCGCGAGGGTGCCGTGCTGGATGCCCGGCGCTTTGCCCTGGTCGCCGCCGCGCTGCGCAGCCGGCACGGCTGGCGTTAGCCCGCCGCACCCGTTGCCGGCCTTCGCTCCGTCGGGCGCAGGTCTGCTATTGTAGAAAGCTGTGTGTGTCCGTGCAGGTCGGCGGGCACAACGGGTTAGCCGGACGTTCACCTTAAATCGAGCATCCCCACGCCGCTGTCAATGGCTGGCCCACACCCTCTACGACCGAAGTCCGCTTTAAAAAGAGAGTTAATACGTGGCTAATATCAAGTCCCAGAAGAAGCGCATTCTCACCAACGAGAAGGCGCGCCAGCGCAACAACTCGGTTAAGTCGGAGCTGAGGACGGCCATCCGCGCTGTCGTCACCGCCGTCGAAACTGCCGACAAGGAAGCCGCTACGGTTGCTCTGGTTGGTGCCAGCCGCAAGCTGGATAAGGCTGTCAGCAAGGGCGTTATCCACGCCAACAATGCTGCCAACCACAAGTCGGCCATCTCCAAGACGGTTAACGCCCTCTAGGCAGCAGCCGCTCCCCGACCGCACAAAACGGCGGGGGATGAAGAGTTTTGGCGGTGGCCGGTACCTCAGGGTGCCGGCCACAGCTGGTTTAAGGTTGCGTTAATACCCGCCCCTGGCTCGGGCTCAGCAGCTGATTGCCCGCTGGGCCCGGCGGCCGGTCTAGCGGCGTCGGGCGGAGGTGGCGATGATCGTCACGGCGCGTTCCACGGCGTAGACAGGATCCCTCGCTTCACCCTTGACCTGGGCGTCCGCCTCCGCCAGGACCTGGATAGCCCGAACCAGCGCCTGCGGGGTCCAGGCCCCGATGTCCCGCTTGGCCGCATCCACCTGCCAGGCCTGCATGCCCAGGTCCTTGGCAATCTGCGCCGAACTGCCACGGGCCGCATAGACCTTTGCCAGGGTACGGACCTTCATCGCCAGGGCTGCGACCAGCGGAACGGGATCCACCCCGGTAGCGAGGGCATGGCGCAATGAGGACAACGCCACCGGACCATTGCCGGCCAGCGCCGCGTCAGCGACACGGAAAGCTGTGGCCTCAACACGACCCCCGTAGTACTTGTCCACCAGTTCCGCGGTAATGGTCGAGGAACCTTCCATTGAAGGGGCATCCGAGATGAGCTGGCTGCACGCGGCCGCGAGCTCAGACAGGCTGGCCCCCACCGCCGCCACCAGTGCGCGAACAGCCCGGGAATCGATCCGCCGGCCGGCATGCCGGAATTCGGCGGTAACGAAATCCGCCTTGTCGGCGTCTTTCTTCAGCGGCTGGCATTCCACCACCGGGGCACCACTGGCCTTTACGGCGTCGAGCAGCTTTTTGCCACGGACTCCCCCGCCGTGGTGGAACGCGACGACGACGTCCGGCTCGGGAGCGGCCAGATAGGCAAGTCCATCCGCCAGAAAGTCATCCGACATGGTGGCCAGCGAGGAGACTTCGATCAGTTTCGGTTCGCCGAACAGCGACGGACTGGCTGTCATCGCCAGCGCTCCGGCAGTGTAAGCGGAGGCGTCCAGCTTGGTAACTTCAAGGTCAGGGCTTTGCGCGCGCAGCCGCCTGCGCAGGTTGCCCAGAGCGCGGGAGGCGATGAACTCCTCGGGACCTTGCACAAGCACAATGCTGGCTGCGGGCACATCCCGCCAGCTCACGGTAGTTGCTGCGCCATTGGAGGCGCCGCCCGTACCCCGTGATCCGCTGCGGGCACCGGCTGCCGGAGGTGTCATCGGGGGAGTTTCTGAACTGTACGGATCACGATCACCAGCCTGCCATGGCGCACCAACATTCCCAAGCCCGCTATAGCAATCCGGTCTCCCCCAGCGCCCAGGCCAGCAGCGCTCCCACAATGGCCGCGAGCGCGGCAGCGGCGGGGACACCGGCCAGCGGTTGGAGCCGGCCCGGCAGCCGGGCCCGCACCGCAACGACGAAGACGCTCAGCCGCCGGCGGTTCACCGCGCCCCATAAGAGGACGATGGAGACGACGGACAGCACCGCCATGAGCGCCGCGCCGGCACCTCCCTCGGGCCACGGAATGGCGGCACCGGGCAACCCGGAAAAAAATCTTGCCACCCATCCCACCCAGACGGCTCCGGCACCGGCAACGGCGACGAACGCCGGAGCCGCCCACGGCAGCAGCAGCGCCGGCAATCCCAGCGTTCCTACCAGCGTGACGAGAACGACGACCGGCGCAGCCGCCACGTTGGCAGGCACCGCATAGAGCGTCAGTTGAGGCTGCAGCAGGACGATCACGGGTGCGCAGAAGAGCTGGGCCGCCAGCGGGACGGCGATGGCTTGGGCCAGCCAGCCCGGCAGCCAGCGACCCAGCCAGCTGCTGCAGCGCCGCCCGAGCAATACCACGCCGACCGTTGCGAGGACCGAAAGAACGAAGGCATAATTGGTGGCCAGCCACGGGTCAAGGACCAGCAGCGCCACGATGGCGACCGCCAGCAGGGCAGGGATCCGTTTGGGTCGGCCGGTGAACAAGGCCAGCACCCCGATCAGGCCCATCAGCGCCGCCCGGAGTACACTGGGGTCCGGTCCGACGACGCCCACGAAGCCGCTGAGTCCCGCGGCCGCAGCCGTTGCTGCCACCCAGCGGGGCGCCCTCAGAGAACGCGCCAGGTAAAGGATGCCACCCAGGATCAGCGTACAGTTGGCGCCGCTCACGGCAGTCAGGTGCGTCAACCCCACTCGCTTCATGGCCGTATCCAGGTCCGCCGGGATGGAGGTCCGGTCGCCGGTGACCATGCCGGGAAGCAGGCCGGCCGCATCCGGCCATAACCAGGCGCAGGCGCCGTGAAACGCGGAACGCAGCAGCCCGGCCTGCTGGCCCCACCCCGTGTCCACTCCCACGACTCGCGGCGCTGTTCTGGCTGCGAAGGAAGCCGCCACATCCGCTCCCGCCTCGGCCGGCCTAAGCC